>DATJYW010000150.1:0-63754 GCA_035499435.1 Candidatus Acidiferrales bacterium
TGCGCACGTCGAACCGATACACGCGGGAGTTCTGCCTCTGGTCAAAGCCGAGATATCGGATCTCCACGAGTTCCCCCTTTACGGGCGATCGAGGATCGCCTCAATCTATGACTGATGATCTGCTGCGGGGTCAGATGCCGCAGGGTTTTCGATTGCTTCGGTGTCGCGATCTGACTCACTTGCGAGTCCGGCCGCCTTGCGCGCCTTGATTTCCTTGCGTTTGGCGGCCTTATCCCTTTGGCGTTCCAACCGCCGCATTTCTTTCTGCCGCTTCTTGAAGGTCTCCATGGTGTCCTCTTCGCGAGCCGGACTCTGAACGGCGCTGCCGTCGTGGCTAACGGCCGCGGCATCGAAGAGCTGGTTACCAGCGCGGCTCGCGCCGTTGACGAGAGTAACCGCCGCCGCTTCCGCGACCGCCGCCACCCTGGCCCTTGGGACGAGCTTCATTGACGTTCAGAGCGCGGCCTTCAAAATCCGCGCCGTTCAGGCCGGCGATGGCCCGATCGGCTTCCTCGGTGTTGCTCATTTCGACAAACGCAAAGCCCCGGGAGCGGCCGGTATCACGATCCGTCACCAGATTGACACGATCCACTGTTCCATACCGCTCGAACATGGCGCGAACAGACGAATCGGTAGCGGAAAAATCCAGATTGCCTACAAAAATGTTTTTCACTTCTTACTCTTTCTGTCTTTCAATTGTGCGGGCAAGACCAGGCAGATCCAGACCACCAAGCTCTGGCGGGACTATCAAAAGGCACTTTTAAGTGTATCACGGATTCAGAGGCCAGGCCGGTGTGGTGTGCAAGATGACACCAGCGAGATGCCCTTCAATCTTCCGCTTTCGCTGGATTGGAGAGGGCGCCCTCTATTTCGCACTCGGGCTGTCGTCGGCCTTTAGGTCGCCGAGAGCATATTGAATGCCCGCCAGCATATGAGCGACAAAGGGGCGCTGGAAGTACACCTTCTCGTCGTGACCGTGCGCCTCGTAAAACACGCGGCCATCGCCGACCCGCTGAATGTAGCTCAACGCGTAATCGCCGTCGGTACGCTTGCCTGCCGCCGGCTCTTTGGCCTTGTCTTCGGCGCTCATTTTCGGGTAGTTGACGCTGGTCAGAACGTGTACCCGTTTTCGGCTGAAGGAATCCTGCGCAAA
Organism: Candidatus Acidiferrales bacterium; assembly: GCA_035499435.1. GTDB lineage: Bacteria > Acidobacteriota > Terriglobia > Bryobacterales > Bryobacteraceae > Solibacter. Next base: position 1,154 of record DATJYW010000150.1, read on the forward strand.
CGTGTAGGTCTCGTCCACGATTTCGAAGCCGCGAGACGCGAACATGGCCGTCAGCGGACTATGCGGATCGTCCACCTTGACGGGGATCAAGGTCGGGTAGCCCCAGTGGAATTTGAAATATCCGCCGATCATCTGGTTGAATTCGGGCCATGTGCCGTCCGGCGTGGGACCATTGGTGTGGTAACTGTCGCTGGCGGCATGGATTCCGGCCAGACCCTTGCCGTTCTTCACGAAATCCAGGAGCGCTTGCTTGCGGAGGCCGGTGACCGCCTTGTCATTCGGGTCGTCCAGGAATTCGCCGGTCGTATTGTCGAGGAAGATGGCGTCATACTGCTTCAGGTTCTCGGGCGTGATCGCGGCGGCATCGTAGGTAATCGTCGTCATCCAGGCGCCCGTCTTGTCTCCCAGGTACTCGACCATTTTCGCCGCCAGCGGAATCGAAGTGTGGACCCAACCGACCGCCCGCGCCAGAACCAGCACCTGGCGCAGGCTCTGGGGCGTGGCAGGGGGCTTATCCGGCAGGGCGGCCATCATGGCCGAGACGTCGGCCGGATTCGCAAACTGTTTTTGCGGACAACCGCGGCTGAAGCCTCCGCTGAACCCCTCCGGCGCGCAGGTCGCGGGCCTCCCGGCACCAGCCGGCTGCTGCGCCAGCCCCGCAGAACCGATCCATACCATAGCGACAAACGTCGCACCGATTCCTATTGTCTTTGGCTTCATAATCGGACGCCTCTCATCGAAAGACGTGATTATATCCCCATACTCGGCGCACCGGCCTGCACGATCATGCAGCCGGTCTTGCAGTGTGGCGGCTTTTCTACATCATCATGCGGGTTTCCCTGGTATGCATCTCCGGGGATAATTGCCTAACCTTGGACTCGTGCCTGAACGCGTGAGAGGAAATTATGCAGCACAAGAAGAACTGGTTGGTGGTGGCGCTGGTTGTAGTCGTCGTGGTTGTCGTCCTGGGCGGAGTGTTCGCCAAGCCCGTCCTGGCCCAGGTGAGGGCCGCTCTCGTCCGGGATGCGGACAACCCCGCGTTGGCCCCATTCCGCGGCCGGGTGGATTTCGACTTGTGCTGTATTAACGACGGCCGTCTCATGACGACCGTACCCGCGGGAAAGCGGCTGGTGATTGAATACATCTCGTGGAACTCGTTTACGACGGCGGGCGATGAGATCGTCTTCGGTGGACTGCAATCCAGCTCCAGTGGGGTCTTCCTTGCCCAGCTAAAGATCAACCCGGCGCACGCGAGCGTCAGTTCAGGGTTCAAGCTTCAGGACGGCTCTCAGCTTGTGAAGCTGTACTTCGAGGCGGGTGAGCCAGTCATAGTGAACGCTTCCCACATCGGCACCGGATTCGCTCACTTGCAACTGCTGGCCAGCGGCTATTACGTGACGCCGTAGGGCAGGCGAGGGAATCGGCCAATGCGTTGGCTCATTACAGCGGCTCTCCTGATCGCCCGGGGCGTGTGCCTGGCGCAGACCCCGGATAACGACCAGAAGTTACTCGAGGAGCTCAAGGCTGTCCGGGCTAACCTGGATCGCCTGGTTCAACTTACCGAGGAAGTTCAAAAGACTCAGCAAGCCTTGCTTGCTTTTCAGCAGGTGCAGGCTTACGACAGCCAACTTAGAGGGCTGGAAGCGCAGCGGGACGCACTTGCGGAACGGGAAGCCGACCTTAGCGGGAAGGCGGCCGCTCTTGGTGCGTCCGCTCGCGATGCACTGGCGGGCATCGGTCCCAACGGTGCGCCCGTTGGAGAGATGGGTTCCGGGCACCGAAAGGCAGTGGAAGACCGGCTTTCGGAAACGACTCGTCTTCTGTATGCTACGCGCGAGAAGCAGCAGGCGACGGAGCGCCAGATTTCCGCCCTCCGGAGCAGGATGACCCAACTCCTGAAGTCTGCCGACCAGGTTATGGCCAAGTGAATCCACCGCAACGGGGATCTGCGTGAACCAACGACGTCATCTTCCCCGCGGGCGATGTCGAATTTTGCCGGATCGAAAGCACGGGCACCTTTTTCAACCCGAAGGTCGGCGGAAAGAGATTCATCGTGGCGAACGCGGCAGCGGACATGCCGGCCAGTCTCGATCTCTATGACGATCACCAGAACCTGGTCCGCACCGCCGACGCCTCGACGAATGTGGGCGTCAGCGGCCGCCAGGTGCGCCGGCTTCCGTCGGCGATCCGCCTGGCACGCCCGATCCGCTGTTGGCGCCAGAGGGTGCCGCGCCTGTGGGCCCGGGTGAACCCCCCGGCGCACCCGATCCACTGGGGCCGGCGGGACTGGTATCCCCGGTGGGTCCCAAAGCTCCACTCTGATTGCTCGACGGTCTGAAGTCAGCAGGCCCGGTAGGACCGGTCGATCCCAGCGGCCCGGCCGGTGCGGCGGGGCCGGTTGGTCCGATCGGCTCTGAGACGAGTGTAAGATTCGGTTGGGCGCGATGACGGAATTTGCCTCTGTCGGCGGCAACACCGGCGCTGACCGCGCACGCAGCGAGAGTTACAGCGGCGGCCAGAGCAATCCTTGCGTACACGGGCGGTATCATTCACGCTCCTCCTACTGCGCGGCGTCCACGGTGTGGCCGGACAGGGTGCAGGTCGTCGACCCCGCGACGAATATCCGCAAATTCAGGACTGCACCGGAATCGTAATAGATTCGGGTAGCGCCGTCCGCGACCAGCACCCCGTTGCTCGAGCCGATGACCGGGACCGAATATACGATGTTGGCGTGGCTGAGCCCCCCATCGAAGATCCCGGCATAGAGATCGGTCGCGAGGGACGTGCAGCTCATGTGCTCCAGGGTGAACTTCTTGCCGGCGGGAACGGTGTATACGGACTCGAAGATGCTGCCAGTTGTGAACTTTCGAATGGTGACGGCCTGGCGCGCCGGGTGGTCCACGTCGCGGACCAGGGCGGCGCGAACCTGGGCCCAGACCGGTTTGGCCAGAACACTGCCCAGAATGGAGCCGAGGGCCAACACGGCGGCGAGAACAAGCAGATTCGTCGTTCGGTTCTTCATATCGTCCTCTTCTTGCTGCTCATCAGCTTCGGGGTAAGGATGGCCGCCAGGCACGTGGCCAGGAGAAGCGCACCTGACGGTTCCGGGACCGGCGCGGCCGACGCCGTTACTGTGACGCTGTAGAATAACGGGTCCGGTCTGCTTGGGTCGAAGTTCACCAGATTGGTGAATCCATCTCCGAAGGTGCCGGCGAGGGGCCCTGTGCAGAGGCCGGGCGCGCAGGGCTCGCTTCCGAACATGGCGACGGCGAGGGTATAGGTGCCGACGCCGAGATTCAGGTCGAAGCTGAAGTCGCCGGGGCCGAGCGGTGCGAACTCGTGATCCAGGTAGACCGCCGAGTCTCCGGTCCCCGCGAAAACCGAGATGACCGAGTCGAAGCCGCCCATCCCGAAACCCAGGCTGTTGAACGTTGCCGGGCCGGCGGTCGAGATTGTAAAGGGATGAATCGCGATATTGAATGCACGGTCGAAGTCGTCGGGGCCGGTGATCGGCGATGTGTAGCCGTTCAGGAATTGATCCCAATAAGTCAATGCGGAATTGGCGGCGGGATCGAGAGTGCCGCTGAAGGTGAGGTCGGCATGCACAAGGGACACGCTCGCCACCGACAGCACGGCCAGCTTCGCCGTGATTGTACCGGGCATGCGGAAGCTGCTTCGCATAGGTTAGACGATTATCCCGGGCGACGTTGCCCACGGTAAACCGCATAAGAATGCGGAAAAGAGGGGGGAATTGGCCGAAACCTGCATGATCATGCAGGCCAGTCTTCGGAAAATGTGGTCTGATAGGAGATCCTATGTCGCGCAAGGCACTGGTCCTTTTGTGGCTCCTTTGCCTGGCAGCGCCCGCTGCCGCGGAGCAGCCCGTGGCGCGCCTGTACACGACGGAAGACGGCCTGGCACGAAACTGGGTGCTGCGAATCCGGCGCGATACCCGCGGACGGCTCTGGTTCTGCACGGTCGAAGGGTTGTCGGTCTTTGACGGAGAGCGGTTCTTCAGTTACACCACCGCCGACGGACTGCCGCATCGCATCGTCGAAGACATCCTCGATGCCGGCGGCGGCGTTTACTTCATCGCCACACCTGCGGGCCTGTTCCGGTTCCGGCCTCGGGCGGCGCGGACGGCATCGTTCGAGAAAGTGCCGCTGCTCGGCAGCCCCGAGGGGATCGGAGCGACGATGCTGCTGCGTCGGAATGAGGGCGAAGTGTGGTGCGGCACCTCGCACGGACTGTGGCGGCTCCCGACGAGCGGACCGCTCCGGGCTGAACCGGTGCCTGTAGTCGTCGGAGGCGACCCGGACCGGACCGGGACATTTCGTGTGAACGCCCTGGCCGAAGATGGGCGAGGCTCTCTTTGGATCGGCACCAACGGAGGGTTGCTCCGCTACCGGTCCGGCGCCGGAATGCGATTCCGCGAAGGCTGCAACACCGCCGCAGTCAGATCGCTTCAGTTGAGTCGGGAGGGTGAGCTCTGGGCCGGCTACGCAGGTGGGGTCTCCCGGCTGGATTTGCAGCACGAGCCTCCGCGCGTGACGAACTACTGCTTCGATCCGGCCAGCAGGCGCGGCGACGTTCAGTCCATTTATCAGTTTCAGGACGGCGAAATCTGGATGGGTGCGTTGGGCCTGGCCCGTTTCCGGCCGCGGCCCGGAAATCCCCAACCGTTCGAGTTCTTCGATGCCAAATCGGCAGTCGGCTTCCAGTACATCTACGACATTGCGGAAGATATCGCGGGAAATCGCTGGCTGGCCCTGCAAAGGAACGGGGCTCTACGGATTCTGCGGCCCGGATTTTCGCAGTTCGCCGAAGGCGACGGTTTGGAGTCGCGGTATGTGCATTCGGTATTCGAAGCCCCAGACGGCGTGTTGTACGCCGTGACCGGGGACCGGCACACGCTGAACCGCTTCGACGGAACCCGGTTTCATGCTTCGGATGTGCGCGTGCCGCCTTCGGTAACCAACTTCGGCTCCGGCGAGCACGCGGTGGCGCTGCAGGATCGCGGCGGCGAGTGGTGGATCGCGACCGGCATGGGGCTCCTGCGCTACAGCAAGGTAAATCGGATCGAGGAGTTGTCGCGCCGGCTGCCCGCGGCCCACTACCACAAGCGCAACGGCCTGCCCGGCGATGAGATCACGAGGCTGTATGAAGACCGGAAGGGCGATATCTGGATCGGCACCGTCGGCGTCGCTCGCTGGAGCCGCGCCGATTCCAGGCTGGAAGACATGACCGGCGCGCTCCACCAGGCCTTGGGGCGCCCTGTATCGCTTCAATCGTTTGCAGAAGACCGCGCCGGCAATATCTGGATGGGCTTGTATCCGGGAGGCCTCGTGCGCTACCGGGACGGACAATGGCGGGCCGTGGCCGACGGTCTGCCGGCCGGAACAATCGTCAGTTTGCTGGTGGACCGGCACGGCCGGCTGTGGGTGGGATCGAGCCTTGCCGGCGTGGCGCGCATCGATCATCCGGAGGACTTGGCGCCGCGCCTCGGCTTCCCGATCAAAAGAGGGCGGCTGCGCAGCGACCATGTCTTGCAGCTTGCCGAGGATGCGCTGGGCCGGATCTACATCGGGGGCGGACGGGGCGTCGATCGCCTCGACCCGGCTACCGATACCGTGATGCATTTCGCGGCCGGGAGCGGCCCGCCCCAGGCGGAAACCAACGTTCTCTATCGCGACCGTCGCGGGGCAATCTGGTTCGGCTCGGTCAACGGCCTGTCGCGCTACCTTCCGAAGCCGGACCCCACGGACGCGCCGCCCGCGCCGGCGATCCATGAAGTCCGCGTTTCCGGCGTCCCGGCACTGGTATCGGGCGTGGGAGAATCGCAGGTCGAGATCGCCGCGTTTCCAGCCGCGCGCGGCGTCGTCGAGATCGGCTTCGGAAGCGTCGATTTCTCCGTGGAGAACCGCGTGCGCTACCGGTACCGGCTGCTGCCCGTGGAAACTGCCTGGCGGGCGCCGGATATCGGCCGTTCGGTGCGCTACGCGGGTTTGGGGCCGAATGCGTACCGCTTCGAGGTGCAGGCAGTGTCGTCAAACGGCGTGGTGAGCGACGCCGCGGCTGCGGTCTCGTTTCAGGTGCAAGGCCCGTTTTGGAGTACATGGTGGTTCCTGTTTCTGGCCGGCGCTTCGGCTGCCGGCCTCGTCTATTCGATCTACCTGCTTCGCTTGCGCCACATGCTGGCCCTGGAACGGGTTCGGGCAAATCTGGCAGCCGACCTGCATGACGATCTCGGCTCCGGCCTGGCCGAAATCGCAATCCTCACCGAAGTCGCCAATCAGCGCGGTCCGGCCCCGGGACTGGACCTGATCGCGAGGCGTGCGCGCGAACTACGCCAGTCGATGAGCGACATCGTGTGGGCCGTGGATCCCTCGGGCGACAGTCTGGAAAGCCTGATCAACCGGTGGCGCCATACAGCCTTTGCCTTGTTCGGGGACGACCACCTGGAATTCACCGCTCCCAAAGGCAGTGTGCCGGCGCACGTGGCGCTGACCTCTTCCCAACGCCGCGGCCTCCTGCTGCTGTTCAAGGAAGCAGTGACCAACGCGGCGCGTCATGCATCCGCGCAACAGGTGCGCATCCAGGTGAGCTATGCGCCGGGATGGCTGAAACTGGAAATTTCCGACGATGGCAGGGGATTCGATCCGGAGCGGGTCCAGGCCGGGAACGGGCTCAAAAGCATCCGCCAGCGCGCGCAAGAGCTGCGCGGGAACCTGACCATCGAATCTCGCACGGGCCGGGGAACGGTGGTGAGCCTGTCGGTTCCACTCCCCGCCAGCCGCATGAGTGTGTAGTTGCCCGCGCCGTTCGGATCACGTAGACTGCTGTGTGCCGTGGGAGACCCGATCCGGATCGTCATCATCGAAGATCAGCGGCACACGCGCGAAGGTCTGGCCGCACTGATCGGCGGATCGTCCGGAATGGAGATTGCCGCACAGTACCGGTCGGGAGAGGAAGCTCTTGGCGACGTCAAGTACAGGCGTCCGGGAGTTGTCCTCACGGATCTGGGTCTGCCGGGAATATCGGGAACTGAAGTGGTCGCGCGTCTGCGCGAGCTCCTGCCGGGAGTGCCGATTCTGGTGTTGACAGTGCATGGCGAAGACCAGCACGTCTTCGACGCTCTGTGCGCCGGCGCCTGCGGCTACCTGCTGAAGGATATCGAGCCGGCGCGTCTGCTGTCTGCGATCCGCGAGGTCCATGGCGGCGGCGCTCCCATGTCGCCCGAAATCGCGCGCCGTGTGGTGGGGATGTTTCAGAGGTACGCCTCGCCCAAATCCGGGGAGAGCGGCCTTTCGCCGCGCGAACTGGAAGTCCTCAACCTGCTGGCCGATGGCGACAGCTATAAGGTGTGTGCCGACCGGTTGGCGATCAGCATCGATACCGTCCGCTTCCACGTGCGGCGCATCTACGACCGGCTGCACGTCCACTCGAGGAGCGCTGCGGTGAGCACGGCGATGCGAAGGGGCTGGATCCGATAGTCGCTTACAGCAGGTGCCCCATCTTTTCCCGCTTGGTCCGCAGGTAGGCCTGGCGGGTTGCCACCTCGTCGGCGAGCACCGGGATGCGCTCGGTGACGCGGACGCCTGCCCTCTCGACGGCTTCCACTTTCTCGGGATTGTTGGACATCAGGCGCACCGCGTCCAGGCCGAAGTAGCCCAGGATGGCGCCGGGCAGGGAGTAGTCGCGCAGGTCGCTGTCGAATCCGAGGCGGTGGTTGGCTTCGACGGTGTCCGCACCCCGGTCCTGCAGCTCGTAAGCGCGCAGCTTGTTCAGCAGACCGATGCCGCGCCCTTCCTGGTGCTCGTAGATCACGAGACCGCGTTCCTCGGAAGCGACCGCCTCCAGCGCGATTTCCAGTTGCGCGCGGCAATCGCAGCGCAGCGAGTGGAAGACGTCGCCCGTCAGACACTGGGAATGGATGCGCACCAGCGGAGCCACCGGCCCGGCGAGATCGCCCATTTTGAGAACCACGGCTTCTTCGGTGCGGCCTTTCGACTGGCCGGTGAAACCGTAGATCCGGAAGTTTCCGAACTCCGTGGGAAAATCGGCTTCAGCCACCTTGGTGAGGCGGAACGCAGAGGTCTTGTTCATGCCGGCCTATATTGGGGAACGTACTCCTTTTATTATAATGACAACACGCAAGTGAATGCTGGATAGCCTGTTTCCGCTGCTGGTGAAGCTCGCTGCGATGGCCTCGATCGCGAGCGTACTGGCGCGATTCAACAGCTTCAAATCCATGCTGATGGGTGAATCGCGGTCGCTACGCCAAAGAGTAATGCTCTCGCTCTGGCTGGCGGCGGCGTTCGGCGCCAGCGTGGCCATCCGCGTGTTCAGCGAGAGCCAGAACTATCCGGCGGTGGATCTCGGCCTGGAGGGCAGTATCCTCGGCGGCATTCTGGGCGGGTACGTGACCGGATTGTTCAGCGGGATCCTGATCTCGCTGCCAGCCATGTTCCCGAAGGGCGAGTTGCTGACCATGCCGGTGTTCGCCGCGGTCGGACTCCTGGGCGGGGTGCTGCGCGATCTGGCGCCCGATCCGGAAGAGATCTGGCGCTTCACGCCGGACCTGTACCTGAACCTCTACCGGTTCTTCAAGGAGCGATACAACCATCGCCGCACGGTATTTCACCTGGAGTTCACCGTGGGCATCGTGGTGGCGGAGCTGGTGCACCAGAAGATGCGCACGTTCTCCTCGTCGAAGCTCATTTTCGTATTGGCGCCGGGCGGAAGCAGCCCGTCCCCGTGGACTCTCGCAGCAATCTGCGCGGCGGGGCTGTTCGCGGTGGCGATTCCGCTCAAGATCTGGAACAACACGCGCAACGAGAAAAAACTCGAAGAGCAGGAGCGCCTGCTGGTGGAAGCTCGCTTGGCCGCGCTCACCAGCCAGATCAATCCGCATTTTCTGTTCAACACGCTGAACTCGGTCAGCTCGCTGATCCGCACCGATCCCAACCAGGCGCGCGTCATGGTCATCCGGCTGAGTAAAGTGCTGCGACGGCTGCTGCGCAAGCACGAAAATTTTTCTTCGCTGCGCGAGGAGCTCAGCTTCATCGAGGATTACCTGGCGATCGAGACCGTGCGGTTCGGCGAGAAACTGCGCTTCGAGCGCGATGTGGCCGGCGACACCCTGGACATGCTCGTGCCCAGTATGCTGTTGCAGCCGCTGGTGGAGAATTCGATCAAACACGGCTTAAGCCAGAAGGTGGAGGGCGGTACAATTCGTATTCGCACGTTTCGTACGGAAAACAGGCTGCACCTGCTGGTCGAGGACGACGGCGTGGGCATTCCCGAGGAGAAACTGGCCACGCTGTTGGACCGCGGGATCGGCGTAACCAACGTGCATGAGCGCCTGAAGGTGCTATTCGGCAGCGACTACCGGATGTGGGTAGAGAGCCAGCCGGGCAAAGGCGCGCGCGTCGAAATCGAAGTACCCGAGTTGCAGAGCGCGGTGGCGGTATAGCAGTCCGCTGGGACGCGCGGCCGGCACGGCCGGCCCACAAGGAGAAGGCTTGAATCGATTGGAAGAAGTGGTGAGTAATTGGCCGGTCACCGGCCTGCCGGCGACCCTGGCCGTCCGCACCCGCAAGGTGTACGACCGGCTGGCGGCGGTCTACCCGATGTCCACGATGTTGTTTCATTCACGGGCGCACCGGCGCGCGCTGGGGGTGAGCCGGCTGGCCGACGGGATGAGGGTGCTGGAAGTAGCCACGGGCAGCGGCGAAATGTTCCGCCGCATCGTGCGCGCCAATGCGGGCGGCACGACGGTTGGAATCGACCTTTCGCCGAACATGGCTTCGCGGACGCAGCGGGCCGCGCGGCGCAGATTCCCGGCGTGCCGGACGCACTGCCAGGCGGTGGACGCGCGCCATATGCCGTTCCGCAGCGAGACCTTCGACGCGGTCTTCTGCTGCTACCTGCTGGAGCTGCTTTCGGCCGACGACATCGTGAGCACGCTGGGCGAGTTCCGCCGGGTGCTGCGCGACCGGGGGCATCTGACGCTGGTGCTGATCGGCCAGAACACGGCGATGTTCAATTCGGTGTACCGCGTTTTGGGACGAGTGGCGCCGGCCTTCTGGGGACGGCAGGTGGAGCAGCGGGTCCCGCAGTTGATCGAAAGCGTGCGGTTCGAGATCGTGGAAGATCACCTGGTTCGCCAGACGTTCTATCCTTCGCGAGTCCTGGTGGCGAGAAAGTAACGGGGCGGGCGTTCAGCCTCGCTCATGCGACACTAATACGGGATGGCTTTTGCTCGCCAAATTGCGGCGGCGGCGATGGGATTAGTCTGCGCCTGCACCGCCCCCGCGCAGGTACTGGGCGGAGCTCCCTCGGCCGAGGTGCTGCTGGTCACCGAATTCCGCATTCCGATCTCGTATGAGGCGGCGCTGGAGAAGCTCGACGACTATTACCAGGAGCAGATAGGGAAGAAACTGGCGGTGGCGTTTCCCGAGATCGCACCGCGCGTGCATTACGAGGTGTGGCACGACATGTGGGTCGCATTCGAGCCGGCGGGCGGGCAGATTCTGGTGACCATCAAGCGCCCCGCCGACAGCATCACCAGCCGCCTGGCCAAGAGCTGGATGCTGGGAATCGCCGGACGGCTGCTGGCGGAGATTCCCCTGACCTACAAGGAGCAGGCGCCGCTCCGCTCGGCCGGCAGCGATATCTTCGCCACTGCCAAAGACGTGATTTCGATTCTGAAGGGGCAGGCGGGCCTGAAGCCGCTGGCGACCTGGGAGCACGCCAGCCTGGTCGTGGGAGCCGTGCCGATGGTGAGCGTGGTGATGGACTCCGCGGGGCTGCACGGCGCGCACCACATCACGGTGACGGCGGAGACGGAGCCCGCCGCGCGCCAGTTGCTCGGGCGGCTGATGCAGGGGGCGCAGAAGCCGTGCATTTGTGCCGCGTATTCGGAGATGGTCGAGCTGGAGGCCGAGATTCGCAAGGAGGCGCAGAGCCGGAGCGACGTGGTGGGCGCCAATCCCACAGGTATTGTCTACGCGCCGGGCGTGACGCTGCAGCACTATGAAGATCGCGTGCGCGCCGAGCCCGAGATGCAGAAGCGGATTGCGCAGGCGGCCGGCATCTACGTAGTCAAGTACCGCATCGACAAGGCGTACCGCCAGGTGAACCTGACCTGGACCGAATTGCAGGGCTACTCGCGCGGGACCGGCAAGTACACGGGCGAGCGCGCGGCCGGCCGGACGCAGATCGCCAACCCGCGCGCGGCGCCTGCCGGCGCGTACCTCAACGCGCGCACGAAAATGGAGCCGCTGCAACCCGGCGCGTACCGCGTGCGCCTGGTGGGCGATACGGCTGCCGGCCAGCCGTCATTGATTGATGAGCGCGTCTACTGGTTCGACGGCAAGACTTTCGAGGAACTCTAGAGGACGGCTTGCCCCGCATCACCATTTCCAAAGAGAACTACCTGAAGGCCATCGCTGAGGCGGAGAGCGAGGGCGAGACGGTCAAGAGCGTGACCCTGGCGCGGTGGCTCGGCGTTTCGGCGCCGGCGGTCACCATGGCGATCAAGCGTCTCCGCCGCGATGCGCTGATTGAGGTGGGCTCCGAAGGGCAGATCACGCTGGCCGCGGCGGGCCGGCAGATCGCCGACCGCCTGCTCAACCGGCATCACCTGATCGAGCGCATGTTGACCGAGATTTTCGGGCTGGAGTGGTACAAGGTCCACGAGGAAGCCGAGCAGCTCGAGCACGCGGTGTCCGGGGACTTCGAGCGCAAGCTGATCGAGAAGTTGGGCACGGGCAGCGAATGCCCGCATGGGAACATCGTGGGCATGGATTCTCCCGAGGCCCGGCGGAGACGCGGCCTTCGGCCGCTCGACGAGGTGCATGCCGGGGAGAGCGTGGCGGTGGTCAGCGTGTTCGAGCGCGACCGCAGGCTGCTGGAGTACCTGGACGGCAAGGGCATCCGCCCCGGCGTGCGCTGCGCTGTGACCGGCTCGCGGCAAGGCGTCGGCGTCCGCGTCAACGGCCGCGCCGTACGCCTGGACCGAGCCGTAGCGTGCAAAATTTGGGTGAGCTGAGTCCGGTACCCCAGAATACATTTACACTCGTAATACTCAACCGATCGCGCGCAACTGCACCGACAGCTTCTCCCTCGCGGGCATAGAATCGCGCCATGCGGATTCCTGCGTTCCTCAGCCTGCTGCTTGTCTCGCCGGCGATTGCTCCGCTTCTCGACGCGGCCACGATCGCCGGGTTTTATCAAACCAATCTCGTGTCCGATATCGACGGCTTGGCCGCGCACACCGATCCTGGCCTGCTCAACCCATGGGGGGTTTCTTTCACGCCGACCAGTCCCTTTTGGATCTCGGAGAACGGCGCCGGCAACACCACGCTCTACAACGCCGCGGGAGTCAAGCAATCGCTGGTGGTCACCATTCCGAATCCGCTTGGCGGAATGTCCGCGCCTACCGGGCAGGTCTTCAATTTCAATAACGGCGCCGGCGCTTTCAACGGCGATCTGTTTATCTTCGCGACAGAGGACGGCACGATTGCCGGCTGGCGCGGTGCTTTAGGCACGACCGCGGAGATTCTGTTGAATAGTACGGGGCAGAGTGCCGTGTACAAGGGACTGGCCATCGCGAGCATTGGCAGCAATACCTACCTTTACGCAACGGATTTCCTTAACGATCAAATCACCGTCGACCGCAGCGCCGGCGCGCCCCTGCTCACCGGGAACTTTACCGACCCGAACATACCGTCCGGCTTCGCTCCGTTCAACGTTCAGGTATTCGGATCGCAGGTATATGTGACTTATGCGAAGCAGGCGCCCGGCAAACACGACGATCAGCCCGGAGCGGGCAACGGCTTTGTGGACGTGTTCGACCTCAACGGGAATCTCGTGTCTCACCTCATCTCCAACGGTCCGCTCAATTCTCCCTGGGGCCTGGCGATTGCTCCTGCCGGGTTTGGCAGCCTCAGCGGGGACCTCCTGGTGGGCAACTTCGGCGACGGCCTGATCAATGCCTTCACGCCGACAGGGAGCTTCATCGGCACGCTCGGCACGGTCAACGGCACGCCGCTGGCGAACGACGGCCTGTGGGCCATTACGTTCGGGAATACGGGCACCGGCTCGCTCTTCCTGACTGCGGGCCTGAACGACGAAGCCGACGGCCTGTTCGCCCGCATCGATCCCGTGCCCGAACCGGCCACATCGATCGCCCTGGCGCTCGGGCTGATGGTGCTGTGCGTGCGCGCCCGGCGCGCGCTGCGAAAGTAAGACAATCTTACTCGACTTTTGAGTAGTAGTAAGTGTACTTACTGTAAAGCTCGCTGGCACGGGCGCCGTTGGCCACGATGCCGAGCACATTGTTCTCGCACAGCGACTGCATGGCGCGGGTGACGTTGTCGAAGGTGGTGGAGCCGATTTTGACCACGAGGATGGTGCCGTCGGCCATGGTGGCCAGCAGGTTGGCGTCGGCCGAGAACAACAGCGGCGGTGTATCGAAGATGGCCCAGGTGAAACTGCGCGGCAGCTCCTCGAACAAGAGCTTGGCCTGGCGCATGTTGAGAAGCTCGAGGGGGTTCTTGACAGGCGAGCCGGCGGGCAAAAGGTAGAGGCTCATGCCCTCGATGCGGCGGATGGCCTGCGCGAACGTGCACTGGCCGGTGAGATAGTCGCTGAGCCCGGGCGAGCGATCGATCTGGAACAGGTTGTGGATGATCGGCCGCCGCAGGTCGAAATCGCCGAGCAGCACCGAGCTTTCCGCCAGGTGGGATTGCGCCAGCGCGAGATTGACCGCGGTGAACGTCTTGCCTTCCGCGGGCGAGGGGCTGGTGATCACAACCGTGTGCAGGGGCTGCAGCGTCTGCAGGTGGTTCAGACGGGTGCGGAGGGTGCGGAACTCTTCGGCCGGGGTTTCGTGGGAGTTATTGAGGTCGAGCAGGTGCGATTCCGGCGCGGGCGCAAACGGGACCACCATGACCTCCGACAGCAGGCCGGGATGAATGTTGAGGCGCATCGGGGCGGACTGGGTGGACTGCCCGTTGTGCGTCCCGTCGGCCGCGGAAAACTCCGGGTTGGCCGTGCCATCGGGGGTTACCGGAACCTCGTCGGACGGCAACAGCCCGCCCATCTCGGCCCGGCGCAATGCATCGTGTACTCGACTCATGGTTTCTCCTGGGCAACGTCCGGCGCGGGTCCTCGCTAAGCCGCGTGCCCGAAATAGTAGTAGTAAGCCGCGCCACTCATGGCGATCGACCCGATGATCACCGCGCTCGACCACGCGAGCCACAGCAGGCGCCGCTTGCGCCGCACCAGCAGAGCGTTCTCGAGCAGGGGAATGCTGCTTAGCACCGGCAGGTTCGTATAGGCGCGCACGTCCTTCAGGTTCTTGAGAGAGGTGTTCTTCATCTCCTTGGCGCCGGCCAGGACGATGCCGATCATCAGCCCGATGCCCGTGCCGATAGCCGCAATCTGCGGCCGGTTGGGCTCGGAGGGCGCCACCGGATCGCTGGCCGGGTCGAGCACCTCGAGCGTTTCGCCCGCCTTGTGATCTTCCAGGTCCTTGGCGGTTTCGGAAACCTCGTGGCGCTTGGACATGTCCTCGTATGCCGACTTGGCCAGGCCATAGTCGCGCATGAGAGATGCATACTGCTGTTCGAGCTGCGGACTGCTTTCAATCCGCGCCTGGTACTGCGCGATCACCCGATTGAGCTCCTGCACCTGTTTGAGCTTCTCGTCCTGGCTCAGGTTGACGCCCTGAATGTTGGTCTTGATCAGGGCGATGGAGCCTTCCAGGTCCTTCACCATTTTGTAGTTGGCGGGATTGATGCGGCGCTGGACGGTGGGCTGATTTCCGCTGGCCGCAGCCGCCTGGCGCTCGAGGTCGATCTTCTCTTCGTCCTGCAATTCCTTTTCGAGAGTCGCCAGCCGCGCCTTGGCCGCCTTCACCGCGGGCGCTGCATCGGTATACATCTCCTGCAGCGCGGCGAGCTGCGACTTCATGTCCATGATGCGCTGGTTGAGCTGATCCAGCTTGGAATTGCGCACCGCGGCCGCACCGCCGGTGACGACCGATTCCTCGGCGATCGAATTGTAGTAATTCAACTGGCTGGTCTGATTCTGGAGCTGGGTTTCGAGCTGCAGCTTCTCCTGCTGCAAGCGGGCCATCGCCTCGTTGGCATTGCCCAGCTGCATCTGCAAGGACTGGAGCTGAGCCACGTTGGCCTGGAACTGCTCGGGCAGTTTCCCCATGTTCTCGCCTTTGAACCTGGTGATCTGCGCTTCGTAGCTGTCCATCTTCTCCTTGGCCTGCCGCAACTCGTCGGTCAGGAAGGTGGAAGTCGCCTGGAGCGAGTTTTTCTGCACGGTGGCATTGGCTTCCATGAACCTCGCGACGAGCTCGCGGACGACGGCCTGGGCTTTGAAGCGGTCGATATACGCGAAGGAGATCGTAAACGCGCTGGCCACCCGGCCCTGGCCTCCGGAGACGTCAACAGCCTGGATCTTGATGGCCTTGTTACGCATGTCCTGGATCACATCCTCCAGCGGATAACGCTGGCGCTCCTTGCGGTACAGGTCGAGCGCGGGACGCTGGATCAGCTCGGCGAGGCTGTTGCGGCTCAGAATCTCCTGCTGCATCTGGGAGAGGCGTTGTGCCATCTGCATGTTGAGCACGGTGGGCATCAGGCGCTCGGACACCTGCGGCGGCGTGATGCGCATGACGGCGGTCGACACGAAGGTGTCGGGCCACATGAAGGCCACCACGACGGCAATGACCAGGCCGCCGAACATGGGCCCGATCAGCCAGGACCGGTATCGGCGCAGCATGTCGATATAATCTTCGACGTCCGGCGGCCGCCTGGATACGGTCACATAGTTCTGTGCGGTTGCCATAGAAAACTTAGTCCCTCCGTAAACACCGAGCTGGATTGGCCGCCGGAATCAGCGCACGACGATGATATCTCCCGGTTTCAGGTAGATATTCTGCTCGAGATGTTTACCTTTGATGACGTCCTTGTAGTTGAAGTGCAGGCGATCGGTTGCGCCAGCCTCTTCGCGGATGACGACGATATCTTTGGTCTTGGCGAAATCGCGGAAGCCGCCGGCATTTACCAGGGCCTCCAGAATCTTGGTGGGAACCACCAGCTTGTACTCGCCCGGACGATTGACCTCGCCTTGTATGAAGAACCGCTTACTATTGATGGATAAAACCGAAACCGTCACGTCAGGATCCAGGACATACTTCTTGATCTTCTGTTTGAGTGACTCGGTCAACTCCTCCGGGGTAAGCCCGGCGGCTTCCACCTCGCCTACCAGGTTCACGGTGATCCTGCCGTCCGGACGGATCAGGTGCGTGCCGTTGAACTCCTGGCTGTTGTTCACCATGACACCGATCTGGTCTTCTGCGCCCAACACGTAACTCTTATCGTCTGCCGCGGCGTTAGGCTTTCTCGCCGAACCTGCTTTGGGAGCCGCCATTCGCGCCGGGTCGGTTTTAGGAGCGCCAGCCGCGGCCGGGTCCATGGCCGGGGCTTCTTTGGCATCCTTGGAGTCCGCCGCCTGGCCCTCCGCCGCCTTGGGCACAGGCTTTCCCGGGGGAGGCTTCGGTGCGTCCTGCGGAACGGCCCCCAGGCGGGCAACCAGAATCGCGAACAAAGCCCAGGATAAACGCGATCTCATGAGGACCTCAGAGAGCCGGTATGGATGACGTAAGACGGTGTCGACGAATCCGGGATTTCCCCGATGGAAGCCATCGCAGTGCAAGGCCGGAAATGGCCAACTATTTTGCTAGTATACCCCATTTGACGCTTCAGTCATTGCAGTTCCAGGACTATAACCAGCGATAACAGGCCTGTCCGGGGCGCTCGCACACACGTGGTGCCGCGATGTAGCGAAAGGGGAACCGGCTGGGACACCCAGATACACTTCCGCGTAGTGTAATCTCCCAAATTGCGGAGCGCGATCCTGGGAACCATTGGAAGTGACAGATAAATCGGCTATTCTGGATTTGAAGCGGCAGATTTTCGGGCGGCACTAAACGTGCTACTGGGTGGACGGGTTTTTGTCTCGCTGGTACCGCTCCGCCGGCGGCTGATATGTTTCAGGAACTCAAGTTCCAGCTCTCTACCGCGATCCTCACGATTCTTACGCTCGCGGCCGGTGTTTCCGCGTTTATTAACTTTCAGCAGCAGTATAAATTCCGGCTCCCGGAGGACAGCGTAGTATGGGTCGACCGGGGCCGCAACGTGGAAGCGCTCTACGTCCGCGACGGCGGTCCCGCCGCCAATGCCGGAATCCACATAGGGGACCGGCTGCTGGAAATCGAGAACGTGCCCATCGAGAAGGCCACCGACGTGGCCAAGGTACTGGTGGCGATCCGTTCCTGGAACAAAGCCAAATACCACCTGGAGAGCCGCGGCGTTGAACTGGACGCGACGGTAATCGTGGGCGAGCAGCCGCTGGATCGGGCGCTGATCTACCAGTACATGGTGGGGTCTGCCTACCTGGTGATCGGGCTGTTCGTGTACTTCCGCCGGGGCAGCGCCCATAAGGCCCGCCATTTCTATATTTTCTGCCTGGCTTCGTTCATCTCGCTCTGTTTCCATTACACCGGCCAGTTCAATAATTTCGACAAGGTCATTTATTTCGGTAACCTGGTGGCGGGGCTGCTGGCTCCCACCATGTTCCTGCACTTCTGCCTCACCTTCCCCGAGTCCCGGCCGTGGATCCACGGGCCCTTCCGGCAGGCCCTCCTGTATGTGCCGGCGGCGCTGCTGCTGGTGCTGTTCCTGGCGTTCTCGTCGGGCACGATGTCGATCGCGGTACCGCTGGTGGAGCTGCGCTGGATGCTCGACCGCGGCTGGATGGTGCTCTGGACCCTGCCTTACCTGGCCGGCGGGGCGGCGCTCAACTTCGAATACCGGCGCACCGACGACACGATCACCCGGCAGCAGCTCAAATGGCTGCGCAACGGCGCGTTTTGCGGCATCCTGCCATTCGCTCTGTTCTACGTGGCGCCCTATGCGCTCGGCGCAGTCCCCAACGGTTACATGAAGATGAGCGTTCTGAGCGTGGGCATCATTCCGCTCACGCTGGCGTACGCGATCGTGCGTTACCGGCTGATGGACGTCGATATCATCTTCCGCCGCGGCTATGCCTATACCCTGGCCACGCTGTGCGTGCTGGCCGCCTTCTACGGCGCCGTCTTTTCGCTGGGCAACATCGTCAAACAGTACCTCCCCGGCACCGGCAACACCTTCTCGATGCTGGTGATGCTGGGAGGCGCCTTCCTGTTCCAACCGATCCGGGCCTGGATTCAGGAGCGCCTCGACCGCCATTTCTACAGCGACCGGTACGACTATCGCCGCACGCTGATCGAGTTCGCGCGCGAGCTGACCAGCGAGACCGACCTCGACACGACACTGGCGAGCATCGGGGAGCGCCTGCTGCCCACGCTCCAGATCAAGCACCTGGCCTTCCTCGTGGCGGACGAAGGCGAGGCCGGATTCAAGATCAAGAAGACCATGGGCCCGAATCCCCGCCTCACGGGCGTCGATATGGCCCAGCTCGACTTGAGCTTCCTGAACCTGGAGCTTTCCGAGCCGTATCTCTTTTTCGAGCGCACCCGCCACCAGTTGGACGCAGTATCGCGCGCAATGCCGCCCGCGGTCCGCAAGACCATCGCCGATCTGGACCTCACGTATTACCTGCCGTGCAAGGTCCGGGGGCGCACGATCGCCTACATCGGCTTGAGCCGGACGGTGGATGGCGATTACCTTTCGAGCGTCGACCTGGAGTTGATGATCACGCTCGCCGGCTACCTGGCGATCGCCATCGAAAACGCGTCGCTGTACCGCTCGCTCGAGAGGAAGGTGGAAGAGTACGAGCGTCTGAAGGAGTTCAGCGAGAACATCGTGGAGTCGATCAACGTCGGGATACTGGCCGCCGACTTGGACGACCGCGTGGAGAGCTGGAACACGCAGATCGAGCGGTTGACGGGCGTCTCCCGCGAGCAGGCCCTCGGCAAGCGGCTGAGTGAACTGTTCCCGGCGGAGCTGGTGGAGCAGTTCGACCGGGTCCGCGGCGAGACCGGCATTCACAACATCTATAAATTCGAGATCAAGCCACGCGCATCGGCGGCCGGCGTCAACGGCCACACCAACGGCCACGGCACTCCGCCATCGCGGCTAAGCGTGGCCACGCTGAATATCGCCATCACGCCGCTGGTTTCCAAGAACCTGGAGCAGATCGGCCGGCTGATCATCTTGGACGACGTCACCGACCGCGCCGAGCTCGAGCAGCGCCTGGTGCAGGCGGACAAGCTCAGCAGTATCGGACTGCTGGCGGCCGGCGTGGCGCACGAGGTGAACACCCCGCTGGCGGTGATCTCGACCTACGCACAGATGCTGGCCAAGCAGGTGTCGGAGGATTCGCAGAAATCGCTGATCCTCGAAAAGATCGCCAAACAGACGTTCCGCGCCAGTGAGATCGTCAATTCGCTGCTCAACTTCTCTCGCACTTCGAGTACCAGCTTCGGCTCCGTGAACATAAACCGCGTCATCCAGGAAACGCTCAGCCTGCTGGAGCACCAGCTTCAGAAATCGGGCGTGGAGATCAAGACGCACCTGGATTCCGCGCTTCCCGCGATTCACGGAAACGCCGGCAAGCTGCAGCAGGTGTTCCTGAATCTGTTCCTGAACGCGCGCGACGCCATGTCGAACGGGGGGACGCTCGAAGTCAGCTCGCACGGCGACGGCGGCAGCGTGCGCATCGAGGTGTCCGACACCGGGCATGGCATCGCACCGGAAAACCTGCACCGCATCTACGATCCCTTCTTCACCACCAAGGGCGCCAAAAAGGGCACCGGACTCGGTCTCAGCGTGACGTACGGTATCATTCAAGAGCATGGTGGCTCCATCGAGGTTTTCAACCGGCGCGGCGGCGGCGCCACGTTCCGGGTGGAGCTTCCGGCCGCCGTGCCCGGCTCGGTAAGGAAACCGGTGAACGCCGCTTGAAATGACGGTTCCCAGCACGATACCCCAGACAGCCAGATCCAAGGGCCGCGTTCTCGTCATCGACGACGAGAGCGACATCCGCGAAGGCCTGGAGCTCCTCCTGACCAGCGAGGGTTACGACGTCGATCTCGCGCAGAACGGGACGGAGGGACTCCAGAAGCTCGCCTCGGTTGCGTATGATCTGGCGCTGCTCGACCTGATGATGCCCGACAAGAGCGGCATGGAGGTGCTCGAGGAGGTTCGCAAGCACGACCACGATACGCCGATCTTCATGATCACCGCCTACGGCAGCGTGGAAGCCGCGGTGAACGCGCTCAAGCTCGGCGCCAACGACTATTTTTCCAAACCATGGGACAACGAAAAGCTGGTCATCGAAATCGGCCGCATGATCGCCGGGCGGCGGCTGGAATACGAGAACACGCACCTGAAGCGCGCGCTGGTGGAGCGCTACAGCTTCCCCAACATCATCGGCCGCAGCGAAGGCATGGTGCGCCTGCTGGACCTCGTGGGACAGGTGGCCAGCAGCCGCTCGACGATTCTGATCACGGGCGAGACCGGCACCGGAAAAGAACTGGTGGCCAAGGCCATCCACGCCAATTCGCCCCGCGCCGGCCAGATGTTCGTGCCGGTGAACAGCGGCTCGCTTCCACCAGACCTGCTGGAATCCACCCTCTTCGGCCACGTCAAGGGCGCGTTCACCAGCGCGGTGCAGAGCAAGAAGGGCTACTTCGAGGTGGCCGACAAAGGCACCATCTTTTTCGACGAGATCGGCACGCTCGGGCCGGAGACGCAGATCAAGATGCTGCGCGTGATCCAGGAGAAGGAGTTCATTCCGCTGGGCGCGACCGACCCCATCAAGGTCGATGTGCGCATCGTGGCGGCCACCAACGCCGACCTGGCGCAACTCGTTAAGGAAGGCAAATTCCGCGAGGACCTGTATTACCGGCTCAACGTGATCAATATCGCCCTGCCCCCGCTGCGCGACCGTAAGGAAGACATCCCGCTGCTGGTGGAGCATTTCTTCGACTACTACTGCCGCGAGAACGGCAAGTTTCTCGACGGGCGCGGCAAGAGCGTCCTGCATTTCGAAGCCGATGCCATGCAGGTTCTGAAGGAGCACAACTGGCCTGGCAACGTCCGCGAGCTGGAGAACGTGTGCGAGCGCGCGGTGGTGCTGGCGTCCGGCCCGGCCGTGCCGGTGCATGTCCTGCCCGACGCGCTGCTGCAGGCCAACGGCATCCGCCTGAATCGCGGCGATGGGATTCCGCTGCCGGACGATGCGTCGCTGTTCGAGATCGTCAACGATTTCGAGCGGCGCGTGATTCACGAGCGCCTGGAGAAGTGCAACTGGAGCCAGACGGAAGCGGCAGAGAGCCTGCACGTGCCGCTCTCGACATTGAATCAGAAGATTAAGCGGCTGGATATCAAGATCAGGAAGAAGGGCGAGTCGTAGCGCCAATCGTCGGCGTCATCTATCCCCTAATCTCGTTGACCATGGGCGAGAGCGCGGACCACAACAACCGATCGTGTCAGCCAACTACCGCGCGCACCAGCCGCCGTCGATCAGGATGTCGGTGCCGGTGATGAAGCCGGCTTCCTCCGAGCAGAGATACACCGCCAGCGCGCCGATCTCCTCCACCTTGCCCCAACGCCCGACCGGAATGCTCGCAAGGAATTGAGCGTTGGTCTCGGGGTTTTCCATCAGGGGCTTGTTCATCTCCGTGCCGAAAGGGCCGGGGCTGATGCCGTTGACCGTGATCGCGTCCGGCGCCAGCTCCAGAGCCAGCGAACGCGTCATTCCGAGCAGCGCGGTCTTACTGGCCGAGTAGGCGATGCGGCCGGGCAGCGAAACGTGGCTCATGATCGACGTCAGGTTCAGAATGCGGCCGTAGCCGTTGCCTGTCATCGCCGGTATGAAGGAGCGGCACATCAGAAACGCCGCGGTCACGTTGGTGTCCATCACCAGCCGCCACTCGTCGAGGGTGAACTCCACGGTGGGCTTGCGAACGTTGACGCCGGCGTTGTTGATCAGGATGTGCACTTTGCCGAAGCGCGCCAGGACGTCCCGCTCGGCGGCGCGCACGCCGGTTTCGCTGGTTACGTCGGCCGGAAATGCCGCCGCCTCTCCTCCTGCGGCGGCGATTTTCGCGGCCACCGATTCCAGCTTCGCGCGATCGCGCGAGACCAGCGCCACGCGCGCGCCCTCGGCGGCAAGCGCCACCGCCATGGCTTCTCCCAACCCTTTGCTGGCGCCTGTAATCACGGCGTTGCGGCCGATCAGTTTCTTCGTCATACGCTCGGGTGGCCCTTTTCGGTGTGATCGAGGATGGTATCGGCCAGCGCCTGCGGATTATCCACGTCGGCAATGGTGAGGCGGCTGGCTTCGCCCGCGGTCTCGATCGAGAGATTGCCCACTCCGAACATCCGCTGGCCCAGGCGCTGGTCGACGCGCACGTCCTGGACTTTCGGTAGCTGGATCGTGCGAGTGGATTTCGAGAAGAAGCCGGACTCGTAGCGCAGGCGGTCGCCGGCGATGGTCACCGTGGTGAACTGGCGGCGCAGGGCGCGCAGCAGCACCGGGACAAACACCAGGGGCGCGATCCAGGGGAGCACCCTGAGCTCCTGGATATCGCGCCAGTACACCGCCCAGACGATTTCGATAGCCACGAACACCACTCCGGTCGCGATCAGCCGTACCATGATGAACTTCGCGGTGGGCCGGATGGAGAAGTCATTCATGGTACCTCTTTATCGAAGAGTGTATTGTATCGCGGGCCGCTATCTTTTAGGATGAGCAAACAGGAGGCAGTTCGAATGTTGCGCAGAGTCGTTTCGATCGGAGGCATGATGTTGGCGGCGGCTGCCACGCTGCCGGCGGATTTCACCTACCACGAGACCAGCACGATCACCGGCGGCATGGTCGCCAGCATGATGAAAGTGGCGGGGGTGTTTTCGAAGCAGGCGCGGGAGCCGATCCAGTCGACCATCTCGGTGAAAGGCGATCGCATGGTGCATCGCTCGCAAACTCACGCCAGCGTGATCGATCTTGCGAGCCAGACCATCACCAGCATCGACCTGCAGAAGAAGACCTATAGCGTGATGACGTTCGACGAGATGAAGCAGGCGCTGGAGAACATGCAGCAGCGCATGAAGCAGAACGACCAGGGCCAGATGAACTTCAAGGTGGAGGCCAATGCCACCGGCAAGACGAAGCAGGTGGGCTCGCTGGACTGCAAGGAGATGATCCTCAAGATGACCATGGAAGGGACCGACCAGCAGAGCGGTCAAAAAGGCGCCATGGTGGTCACGACGGATATGTGGATTGCGCCCGCCGCTCCCGGATACCAGGAAGTCCGCGATTTCTACCGCCGCATGGCCGAGAAGCTAAACTGGACGCCCGGCGGCAACATGTTCATGGCCAACCCGGAGGCGGCCAAGGGCATGGCCGAGGTGTACAAAGAGGTCTCCAAGCTGGACGGCATGCCGGTGGAGCAGTTCATCAGCATGGGCGGCGAGGGGCAGCCGGGCGCGGCTCCGCAGCAGAACCAGTCTCAGCAGCAACAGCAGCAGCAGGCGGACAAGCCGTCGATCGGCAACGTGCTCGGCGGGCGATTCGGCCTCGGCCGGAAGAAGAGCTCGACTTCCGATGCGCCACCGCCGTCGGATTCGGGCGCGCAGAACAACCAGGCCGGTGCGGGATCGCTGCTTCAGATGACCACCGAGCTGAGCAGTTTTTCGAACGCGCCGGTGGACGACGCGCAGTTTGCGGTTCCGGCCGGGTTTAAGAAGGTCGAGCCGGATATGAAGCGGGTCAGGTAGTACAAGGGTCGGGAGGGCGGACGGCGAAAAACGGCCGTCCGCCCCAAGACTGCCTATTTCTTTTTTCCCTGGGCCGCAACGGCCTCCATGGCCGCTTTCACTTTCTCGGGATCGCCCAGATAATAGTGTTGGAGCGGCTTCAAATCATCGTCTAACTCGTACACCAGCGGCATGCCTGTGGGGATGTTCAGCTCGACGATGTCTTTCTCGCTGATGTTGTCGAGATATTTGACCAGGGCCCGCAGGCTGTTGCCGTGGGCGGCGATGATCACGCGCTGGCCGCTCTGAATCGCCGGCGCGATGGTTTCGTGCCAGAGCGGAAGGAACCGTGCCACCGTGTCCTTGAGGCACTCCGTTAGCGGCAGTTCGTCCTTGGTCAGGCCTTGATAGCGCGGATCGTGGCCCGGATAGCGCGCGTCGTCCGGCGTCAGAACCGGTGGCGGAATGTCGTAGCTCCGGCGCCAGATCTTTACCTGGTCCTCGCCGAACTTGGCGGCGGTCTCCGCCTTGTTCAATCCCTGCAGAGCGCCGTAGTGGCGCTCGTTGAGGCGCCAGGAGCGGTACACCGGAATCCACATGAGGTCCATCTCGTCGAGCACGGTCCACAGGGTCCGGATGGCGCGCTTGAGCACGCTGGTGTAGGCCACATCGAAGACGTAGCCTTCGCGCTGGAGCACCTGCCCGCCTTCGAGCGCCTCCTGGCGGCCCTTGTCGGAGAGATCCACGTCGGTCCACCCCGTGAAGCGATTTTCCTTGTTCCACGTGCTTTCGCCGTGGCGCACGAGCACGAGCTTCTTCATCGGCTGTAGGCCTTTCTGCCTGGGAATGCCGCTGCACTGCCGAGCTTCTCTTCGATGCGCAGGAGCTGGTTGTACTTGGCAATGCGATCTGTGCGGCTGGCGGAGCCGGTCTTGATCTGGCCTGCATTGGTGGCCACCACGAGATCGGCGATGAACGGATCTTCGGTTTCGCCGGAGCGGTGCGAGACGACCGCGGTATAGCCGGCTTTGGTCGCCATGCGCATGCAATCCAGGGTTTCGGTGACGGTGCCGATCTGGTTCAGCTTGATCAGAATCGAATTGGCGATGCCGGTCTCGATGCCGCGCTGGAAGATGGAGGGGTTGGTGACGAAGATGTCGTCGCCGACGAGCTGGATCTTGCCGCCGAGGGTATCGGTGAGCAGCTTCCAGCCCGGCCAGTCTTCTTCGCCCATGCCGTCTTCGATGGAGATAATTGCAGGATACTGCCGCACCCAGTTGCCCCAGTATTCGACCATCTGCTCGCTGGTGC
Source organism: Candidatus Acidiferrales bacterium (assembly GCA_035499435.1). Classification (GTDB taxonomy): domain Bacteria; phylum Acidobacteriota; class Terriglobia; order Bryobacterales; family Bryobacteraceae; genus Solibacter. Next base: position 26,257 of record DATJYW010000150.1, read on the forward strand.
GCTGGCTCTTGTCGGACTTCTTGAAAACGTATTTGCCGTCCTGGTAGAACTCGCTGGCCGCCGGGTCGAGGCAGACGCCGATGTTTTCGCCCGGCTTGTAACCGGCCTGCGTGATGGCTTCCAGCACGCTCTCGATGGCCTCCTCGTTGGACTTCAGCATCGGGGCGAACCCGCCCTCGTCGCCGACGGCCGTGGAATAGCCCTTCTTGGCAAGCACCTTTTTCAGAGTATGGAACACCTCGACGCCCATGCGCAGCGCTTCGCTGAACTTCGGCGCGCCGAAGGGAGCGATCATGAACTCCTGCAGGTCGACGGAATTGTCCGCGTGAGCGCCGCCATTGATGATGTTCATCATGGGAACCGGCAAAGTGCAGGCGCCGGCACCACCCAGATACCGGTAGAGCGGCGTACGGTGGGAGACCGCCGCGGCGCGGGCTGCCGCCATGGAGACCGCGAGGAGCGCATTGGCGCCCAGGCGGCCCTTGTTGGGCGTGCCATCCAGGGCGATCATGGCCTGGTCGAGCTCCGCCTGGAGGGCGGCATCCTTGCCGTGTAGTGCCGCGGCGATCTCGCCATTGACGTGGGCGGCGGCCTTCGAGGCACCCTTGCCGAGGTAGCGGCTCTTGTCGCCATCGCGCAGCTCGACGGCTTCATGCTCGCCGGTGGAGGCGCCGGACGGGACGGCAGCGCGCCCCATGCTTCCGTCAGACAGATAAACATCCGCTTCCACGGTCGGATTGCCGCGGGAATCGAGAATCTCTCTTCCGATGATTCGAACGATGTTAGTCAAGTAAGTGCTCCTAAATTAAGGCTTCAGGCGTCAGGCTTCAGGCTTCAGCCCCTGCGGTGCCGGCCCCGCTGCCTTGGCTGACGCCTGACGCCTGATGCCTGATGTCTTCTTTTCACGCCAGCACGGTAATTCCGCATTCCGTGACGTGGCATCCGCGCTCCCGGTCGGCGCCGGGATCGAACCCGATCAAGCTGGACTCGGGCAGTTTGACGCCGGTGTTGAGAATGGCTCTGCGGACCCGGCTGTTGCGGCCAATCTCCACCTCTGGCATCAGAATCGAATACTCCACTTCGCAGTAACTGTTGACCCGGACTCCCGGGGAAAGGACGCTGTGCAGCACCCGGCCGCCGGAAACGATGCAGCCGGAGCTGACGATAGAGTCGACGGCGACGCCCATGCGCCGGCCTTCCTGTGCAAACACGAACTTGGCCGGAGGCTGCTGCGTGGCCCTGGTGCGGATGGGCCACCGCTTGTCGTAGAGATTGAAGACCGGCGTCACGTCCACCAGGTCCATATTGGCCTCGTAGTAGGCGTCCAGCGTGCCGACGTCGCGCCAGTAGAGCACCCTGTCGGCGTTGATGTCGTGAAAATCGTAGGCCACGGTGCGCGAGCGCCGGATGTAGCCGGGGATCACGTCGCGGCCGAAATCGTGGCTGGAATCGGGGTTCTGCGCATCTTCGTGGAGAGCGCGGAGCAGCACGTCGGTATTGAAGACGTAGAGGCCCATGGAAGCGCTGACCATCGCCGGGTCGAATACCGAGGGCGCGGGCGAATCGTGCTGCGGCTTTTCTTCGAAGCCGGTGATGCGGTAGTCGGGGGCGATCTCGAGGATCCCGAAGCGGTTGGCCAACGACGGCGAGACCCGGATGGTCCCGATGGTGATCTCCGCCTGGTGCGCGCGGTGCCAGGCGATCATTTCGCCGTAGTCCATTTTGTAGATGTGATCGCTTCCCAGAATCAGGGTGAGATCGGGACCCTCGGCTTCGATGCTCTGGAAATTCTGGAACACCGCATCGGCGGTGCCCTGGTACCAGTCCCCGTGAACCCGTTTCATCGGAGGAATCGCCTCGATGTACTCGCCAAGCTCCGGGGAAAGGATATTCCAGCCGTCGCGAATGTGGCGGATCAGGTCCAGCGATTTGTACTGTGTTAGGATGAGAATGCGCCGCACGTCGGAATTGATGCAGTTGGAGAGCGTGAAGTCGATAATTCGATACGCGCCTCCAAAGGGCACGGCTGGCTTGGCGGTGTCTTTGGTCAGGGGATAGAGGCGCTCGCCGGCGCCCCCCGCCAGCACGATCGCGAGGACATTCTGCATTCAGCGTAATATCCTGAAAACAAAGCCTGTTCCTGTATTCTGGCCGGGAAGACAGAACACGATTGTAAAAATTGGCTTGACTTTATTATTCAAAAACCTATGATATCAGTACCTTCTGTGTGAAGTGTAGGAATTTAACGGGCGCGCCATCTGGCTACAGGGTGATCCGTGGTCTCGGAAACTCCAAAGCATCGCATGGGAAAATCAGGTCTAGTTGGGAGGTGTATTTCATTTGGCGGAAGTTAAGCTTCAAGAGGGCGAAACGCTAGAGAACGCCCTTCGCCGCTTCAAGCGCAAGGTGCAGCAGGAGGACATCATCAAAGAAGTGAAGCGTCACTCCTTCTACCTGAAGCCGGGCGAGAAGCTCAGGGCCAAGCAGGCGCTGGCCCGCAAACGGAACCGGAAGAAATCACGCCGGGAAATCGAGTAACCCGATAGCGGGGCGCCAGCCCCGCTGTCACAAATCCGACCAATTGTTCAGGTTGACGGGGATATAGGCCATGCCGGAGTTTCAGGATCGAGTCCTCAAATGCGTAGACTGCGGAGCGGAATTCGTTTTCACCGCTGGGGAACAACACTTCTTTCACGATAAGAATTTCAAGAACGAGCCGAAGCGCTGCAAGAGTTGCAAGACCAGACGTCAGGGCTCTGGGGGCGGCGGTTTCACCAAGAGCGAGACCACGACTACGTGCTCGCAATGCGGAAGGGAGACCACGGTTCCCTTCAAGCCTACGCAGGGACGCCCGGTGTTTTGCCGGGAATGCTTCCTCTCGCGTAAGGCGCAGGGGGCATCGGCGGGAGCATAAAGAACCCAGGAAACGGGCGGCGGCGGGATTGTGCTCATCCGCGGTAGCATTTCTAAATGAGCACTCAGATCGCGACCCGCAAGCTCGCCCTTTTGCTGTTGTTCACCGGCCCGGCTTTCGCGGCCTCCATCGGCCCCTCCCGCGGTACCTTGGTCATCGTCGGCGGTGGACAACTGGGGCCGGAAATCGTCAACCGCTTCATCGATCTCGCGGGCGGGCTCGATTCGCCCATGGTCTTCATCCCCACCGCCGAAGACGGCGAGCCGAAGATCACCGCGGAAACCACCTTCCTGGCCAAGGCCGGTGCGAAGCACGTCACCATCCTGCACACGCGCGATCCCAAGGTCGCCGACTCCGGCGAGTTCGTGGCGCCGCTGGCTGCGGCGCGCGGCGTCTGGTTCGAGGGCGGACGCCAGTGGCGCATCGCCGATGCCTATCTGAACACCCGCGTCGAAAAGGAGCTGTTCCGATTGCTGGAACGCGGCGGCGTGATCGGCGGCAGCTCCGCCGGGGCCACCATCCAGGGATCGTACCTCGTTCGCGGGGCGGTGGAAGGCAACACCGTCATGATGTCGCCGGGCCATGAGCTCGGCCTCGGGTTCCTGCGCAATTCCGCCATCGATCAGCACGTGCTCACCCGCCACCGCGAGAACGACCTGGACCAGGTGATCGACCGCTTCCCCGCCCTGCTGGGGATCGGAATCGACGAAAGCACGGCGATCGTGGTTCAGGGCGACCAGTTCGAAGTGATCGGCAAGAGCAAGGTGCTGATCCACGATTCCCACTACCAGCCGCAGGCGGACGGCAAGCGCTACTATACACTCTCGGCCGGCGACCGTTTCGACCTCGAGCAGCGCCGCAAGGTGAACTAGTACTACTGTGTTGCAAAATGTGGGGCGGCCAATCGTGGCCGCGGCCGCCTTTCAGCCGGCCTGTTGCGCTCCGGGCATCGACGAACCAGGATCACTGCACGCTCCAATAACCGGCGCGCGTGCGTACTACAAGCTCGGGACGGTCTCTCACTTGGATGCGGATGGCGTGGTATTGCCCGGGCTCGCTGTTCGGCGGCTGGAAGCTGACCAGGTACTGCCGGTGGACTTCGCGGCCGATCGCCTGGACAGCCGCTTCCAGACCGTCCTTGCGCAAAAAGCCCAACGCGCGCCCGCCGGTGGCGTGGGTGAGCTCGCCGGCGGCGTCGCCCTGCAGGTCGTGTTTCATTTCGCCGAAGATGCTCAGCAGGCTGCCGGGAGCCATCTCCGGCGGATTGCCGTTGGGCCGCGCGGTGAACGCAGTCAGAAACGGCGAGTAGGTCAGCCAGTAGATCAGGACGTTCTGCCGCTCGGCGGCCTGCACGATCGCGGACAGCTTCAGCTTGCTCGACCGGTCGTGCTTCTCGGCGATGACCAGGAGAACCCGGCGGTTCTCGCTGGGACGCTGCTCGAACTGGCGCATGGCTTCCTGGACGGCGTCGAGAGTGGCCACACCATTCCCTTGCACACGGATGCCGTGCAGTGCGGCGGCCAGCTTGTCGGGATCGGTAGTGAAATCGCGGCGCAGTCGGACCTCGCCGGTGAAGGTGAGGAGCGCGGTCTCCCCGCGATGTCCGGCGACCACGTAGGCGAAGAGCACGCCCAACCCGCCAAGCTTGTCGAGGATGGGGGAGGAATTCGCGCTGGCCTGCACCAGCACGATCAGCGAGAGGGGGTTGAACGCCTCTTCCACCTGTATCGGCCGCGGCACATTGTTGTCGAAGAGGGTCAGGTCGGGCGCCTGCAGGCCGTCCACGAATTTGCCATCGGCGGTGGTGACGGTCGTGGGCGCAAGCACCAGGGTGGAAGTCGCTTTGAACTGCGCGCGGCCGGCATAGGCAAACAGGAAGAGCAGAACGGCGGCGCGCATGGCCGCTATATTGCTGCAATTCAGTGCCCGTCAGCCGGACTGCCGGGTAGCCTCGGCGCGCAGCCGGCGCTTTCTCGCCCAATCGGGCTTATTCTCCTGCCGCGCGCGGCCGAGCGCCAGCGCGTCGGCGGGCACCGTATCGGTGATCACGCTGCCGGCCGCGGTGTAGGCTCCTTCGCCGATTTCCAGCGGCGCCACCAGCGTCGAATTGCTGCCGACGAAGGTCCCGGCGCCGATGCGCGTGGAATGCTTCGACACACCGTCATAGTTACAGGTGATCGTCCCGGCGCCGATATTGACCTTGTCCCCGATTTCGGAGTCGCCGAGGTAGGCCAGGTGATTGGCCTTGGCGCCGGCGCCCATGCGCGTCTTCTTGAGCTCCACGAAATTGCCGATGTGGGCGCCCGCGGCAACGTGGTTCCCCAACCGCAGGCGCGCGTACGGCCCGACGATGGCTCCGCTCTCGACGACCGAATCGTTCACCATCGTGAACGCGCCGACCTCGACATTGCCCGCGAGCGCGGAATCCTGAACGATAGAGCACGCGCCCACGCGGCAGTTGTCGCCGATGGTGGTGCGGCCCAGGATCTGCGCGAACGGCTCGATCATGGTGTCGATCCCGATCTGGACATCCGCGTCGATCGTGATGGTCTCGGGCTTAATCAGCGTGACTCCGGACACCATCAGGGCGCGCCGTTTGCGCTCGCGCAGGATGGCGTCGACTTCGGCAAGCTGCGCGCGGTCGTTGATGCCCAGGGCTTCGGCGGCGTCTTCGATCTGCATGGCCTCGACGGTGTGGCCGGCGCGCGTCAGGATGGCGGCCATGTCGGTGAGGTAGTATTCGCCGGAAGCAAAATTGGGCTGGATCTCGCCGGCATGCTTCCAGAATAGGTCCGCGCGGAAACAATAGATGCCCATGTTGGCTTCGCGGATAGCGAGTTGCTCCGCGGTGGCGGCCTTCTGCTCGATGATGTCGATCACGCGCCCGTGCGCATCGCGGATCACGCGCCCGTAGCCCGTCGGATCTTCCATGATCGCGCTCATCAGGACGCACGCCGCGGCGCCGCCGGTCTCTTGGGCGATCAGCCGCCGCAGGGTTTCGACGCGCAGGAGCGGCGAATCGCCGTACAGCACCATCAGGTAACCATCCAGGTGCGCCAGCGCCGGCCGTCCGATGGCGACGGCGTGGCCGGTGCCCTTCTGCTCCGTCTGCTCGATAAAGCCGACTCCCGGCGTATCGATGCTGCGCCGGACCTCTTCCGCCTGGTGGCCCACTACGACGAAGATGCGCTCCGGCGGGGTCAGCGCGAGCGCGGTATCCACGACGTGGTGTACCAGGGATTTTCCGCCCACCTGGTGCAAAACTTTGGCGCGGCGGCTTTTCATGCGGGTGCCCAGGCCGGCGGCGAGGATCACGATCGTCACGGGAGGATTCATCAGTTCTATGTTAACCGCCGCCGCTGTGCTTCCTGGGCTAGTTTCACGACCACCGCAGCAGTGGCCGCGGGATCGTGCCGCACCTGGTCGGTGAGGGAAGCGAGGTTCGCGGACAGCACCTTGAGCCCCAGCTTCTGCAGCTTGTCCAGGTCGATCTCAACAGGCAAGGCGTCCTCCCGCGCGTAGCGTTTTTTCAAGCGGCTGGTGATGGAGCGGACGTTGACCACGGCGTAATCGAGCAGCCCGCGGCCGGCGTGACGGTAGATGGCGCGGACATGATCGCTGGCGGTGAAATTGGTGGTCTCGCCGGGCTGCCACATGAGGTTGACGAAGTAGGCTTTTACCGCCGGGGACGAGCGGATCGCCTCCGGGATGCCTTCCACCAGCAGGTTGGGAATGACGCTGGTGAAGAGCGAGCCCGGGCCGAAGGTAATCACGTCGGCCTCAGCGATGGCGGTGAGCGCGGCTGCGACCGGCGGCGCCTTGCCCGGGCGCAGGCGCACGGAGCGGATGCGCTCGCGGCTGGCGGTGATGCGCGTCTCGCCCACCACCTTCGCGCCGCTGGCCAGTCTGGCTTCGAGTGCGACGTTGGCGCTGGTGGAGGGGTAGATGCGCCCGGCGATGTTCAGCACTTCGCTCGACACTGTCACGGCGTCCGGAAAATCGCCCATAATCTGCGTCAGCGCCATCAGAAACAGGTTGCCGAACGAATGGCCCTTGAGTCCGCGGCCGCCGGCGAAGCGGTACTGGAAGAGGCGGCTGAGCAACGCCGAATCCTCGCTCAGGGCCACCATGCAATTGCGGATGTCGCCCGGCGGCAGCACATCGAATTCGCGGCGCAGACGGCCGCTCGAACCGCCATCGTCGGTCACGGTGACGATCGCAGTGATGTCTGCGGACGGGGAGGCGTCATTGACCGGCCGGGCGTAGTGCTTCAGACCCTGCAGGACGCTGGAAAGGCCCGTACCTCCGCCGATGGCGACAACCCGGAGTGGTGATGGATCTGGCATGTTCGGACCCCGAGGAGTGCCGGCCGGAAGCTACTTGCGTTCGGGGAACAAAAGCCCGCTGAACAGCGACTGATTCACGAACGGCGCCAAGTCGCCGTCCTGTCGCGCGGCGATGCGGTTGCGCGGGTCGATTTCGATCGCCCGCCGGAGGCTCTCGTGGGCGGCGTTCAGGTCCCCGGAGAGCGCCTGCGCGACAGCAAGCGCATAGTGGATATGATCGGAGCCGGGCGAGATCTGGACGCCTTTCTCCAGGTGGGCGCGGGCTTCGGGAAGGTTGCGGGAATTGATCAGGGCAATTCCGTAGTTGTAATAGTCCTCGGCCGAGCCTAGCGAGACGATGGCGTGTTGCAGGCGGCGGTCGCACATGGCGACGTGGAGATTCGCGCGCTGGGCCACGTCGCGCTCTGGGCCGGCAGCGGCCTGTTGGAACAAGTCGCGCGCTTCCTTCAATTTGCGCGCGTGAAAGAGCTTCATGGCCTGCTCGAAGGCGGCCATCTGCCGGGCTGAATCCGGTACCGCGCCGGCGGGTGCCGCTTTGGCAGCAGCATCGGAGGTCTTTGCCGTCTTGGATAGAGGGGGCCTGGTCATGCGTTTGTCTGCTCTCTTGGACGTGGCAGGGACGGTCTTTTTATTCACCGGCATGACGGAACGATTGACGTTTCTATCACACCAGACGACCGGGATGCAACCGCCCTGGCTTGAGGTTCGCTTTCAGCCGAGTCCAGCCTCCCTTAGGAATTTCGCCGATTCCTCTGGGGGAGTCGGGTTGATGTAAAAACCCGTGCCCCACTCGAATCCAGCCACCTTGGTCAGTTTGGGGATGATTTCGATGTGCCAATGGTAGTAAGGGAGGGGCTGCTCCTGGACCGGCGAGCTGTGCACAATAAAATTGTACGCCGGACGCTCCAGCACCTTGTCGATCTTGAGGAGGGTGGTCTTGAGCACCCAGGCCAGGTTGGCCAGCGAGGCGGCGTCGGCTTCTTCGTAGTGCGATTCATGCCGCTTGGGCAGAATCCAGGTCTCGAAGGGAAACCGCGGCGCGTAAGGCGCGAGCACCGTGAAACGGTCGGTCTCGGTGACTAACCGCGCGCCCGCCGAGGCTTCCTGGCGGATGATGTCGCAAAAAATGCAGCGTTCCTTGAACTCGTAGAAGAGCTTGGCCGCATCCACTTCTTCTTTTACGCGCTTGGGAATCACCGGCAGGGCGATCAACTGGGAATGCGGGTGTTCCAGCGAGGCGCCGGCGGCTTCGCCGAAGTTCCGGAAAAGGATGATGTAGCGAAAGCGCCGGTCCTTTTTCAGGTCGTTGACGCGGTCGCGAAAGGCCCACAGCACTTCTTCGATCAGCTTCTCCGGCAGTTCCCCGAATGTCTTTCTGTGGTCGGTGCCTTCGATGATGACTTCGTGCGCGCCGATGCCGTTCATCTTGTCGTACATGCCGTCGCCCTGGCGGTTGAGCTCGCCTTCGATGCCGAGCACGGGAAACTTGTTGGGCACCACACGCACGCGCCACCCGGGCTCGTCGCGGCCTCCGGAATTGCGGTAGGCGAGCACTTCCGGCGGCGTCTTGTGCTCGTTGCCCTCGTCGAAGGGGCAGGTAGACGTACTGGCTGGCGGAACGGGCTGCCGGATGAAATCGGTGGGACGCTTGGCTCGATCTGTGGCGATGATCACCCACCGGCCCGTGATCGGGTCCTTACGCAGTTCGGGCAATTAGCAGGCTTCCTCCGGAAGTGGCAGCGGAATTCGCAAGTTCTGATTATAGCTTGTAGGGCGGACGCTCGCGCTTCAGGCCCGAGGCCGTTCCTTGCGAATGAAGTCCATGTCCTGCCGCGGCTCACCGTCGCATTCGATAGCGATGGTGGTGACCGGGTCGTCCGGCGCCCTCTCGGGCAGGCCCAGGAACTTGACGCGAAACTTGTCCTGCTCGAACTTCACCGGCGCCGCATTGGCCGCCAGATGCGCCGACTGGACCTTGTTCATCAGCCCGCCGAGGACGACGGTATCGCCGGGCCAAAAGTAGACGTGCATGTAGAGCGTGTTGCCCTTGCGGGTGAAGCCGGCCAGGTTGCTGCGGCGCGGCTGGCAGACCTCGGTATCGTAAATCGACTTGCCGTTCTTCTCCATCCATTTGCCGACCGTGGTCATGATCTGCACCGACTCGTCGGGAATCAGCCCGGTGGCTTTGGGGCCGATATTGAGCAGGTAATTGCCGGTGTCGCGGGAGCACGTAATCAGGTTGCGCACGATGGTCTTGGGCGTCTTCCAGTTGTCGTCGGCTCGCTGATAGCCCCAACTATCGTTCATCGTCATGCAGGACTCCCAGGCGCGCTTCTCGGCCTGGATGCGCTGCTCGGGGGTGGCGAAATCGCCGTCGAGCTTGTTGCGGTTGTTAACGATGATCTGCGGCTGGAGCTCGAACACCATGGCGTTCATCTTTTCCGATTCCCATCCCTTGGCATCCAGAGGCCAGGCGACGTCGTACCAAAGGATGTCGATCTTGCCGTAGTTGGTGAGGAGCTCGCGGATCTGGCCGTGGATGTAATCGACGAAGCGGCGGCGGGCGGCCTCGTCGGTGGCGCAACGCGCGCCGTCGGGATGGTGCCAGTCCATGAGCGAGTAGTAGAAGCCGACGCGCAGGCCCTCGGCGCGGGCGGCCTCGACGTACTCCTTCACCAGGTCGCGGCCGGGGCCCTGCTTCGGCGCGCAATAGTCGGTCAGCTTGCTGTCGAAGTGGCAGAAGCCTTCGTGGTGCTTCGTGGTCATCACCATGTATTTCTGGCCGGAGGCCTTGGCCAGCTTGGCCCAGTCGCGCGCGGCGTTGGGCCGGGGCTTGAAGCGCTTGGCGATCTGCTCGTATTCGGCCACCGGAATGCCTTCGTTTTCCATCACCCACTCGTGGCGGCCGAGCACGCTGTAGAGCCCCCAGTGAATGAACATGCCAAAGCGGGCTTCGTGCCACCACTTCATGCGGGCTTCTCGGTCGGCGTCGCCACCCGAGGCGGTGAGGGTGCCGGAGGCGGCGGCCGCGGTTACCAGTTGCAGATAATCTCGTCGCGTCATGGCGAACAGCATAACATGTGGGTTTGTGGGACCGGCTTCAGCCGGTCCGGCCATGGGCAAGTCGGAAACCTGCCCCACAACGCGCTACAGTAGGTCGGATGGAGGATCACGGATGGCCTTTTGCACATCGTGTGGCGCCCAAGTAAGGGGCGCGTTTTGCGAGAAGTGCGGCACGCCGGCGAGCGCAGCCGCGGGAGGCGCGGCGCCGCCCCAGATGACGCCGCCTCAGATGGCACCGCCTCCAATGGCGCCTGCGCCGCCCGTGCAGCGGAAAACCAGCCCCATCGTGTGGATCCTGGTCGCGCTGGGCGCCGTCTTCGCACTGATCGTCGTCTGCATCGTCGGATTCGGGCTTTACGTGGCGCACCTGGCGCGCAATCCCGGCATCGCGCTGGGCAAGCTGATCACGGCCGCCAATCCCGACGCGGAGGTGATCCACACCGACAACCGCGCCAACACCATCACCATCCGCGACAAGAAGACCGGCGAAGAGGTCACCCTGTCGTTCGACGACGTGAAGAACGGCCGGTTCAAGATGAGCGCCATCGGCAAGCACGGCGAAGTGGCCAACGTGGAGATCGGCGGCGGCGCGGGCAAGACGCCCTCCTGGGTTCCCGAATATCCCGGCGCCAGGGCGCAAGGCAATTTCACCGCACGCGGAGACGATGGGACAGGCCGCGGCACGGGCGGCATCGTCACCTTCGAATCCTCCGACGAGCCCTCGAAGGTGATGGATTTCTACGAAGACAAAGTGAAGTCCATGGGGATGAAGATCACCTCGACGTTCGCCGGGAGTGATGGCGGCGTGCTGATCGCAGCCGACCCGGACGACAAGCGCACGCTCCAGGTGACGGTGGGCAAGGGCTCCAGCGGCGGCAGCACGATCGGAGTGACGTTTGGCGAGAAACGTTGAGCGCTGGTGTCCTGACCGTGGGGCAGCGCTTCAGCCTGCGCGGGACTTCAGTCCCGCCGGCTTGGTTGGCAGGCTCTCCTAGCCGTGGCCCAGGTACATCAGCCAGCCGATACCGAACAGCGCCAGGATAAAGCAGGCGAACGTGTACAGCCCATAGTGCAGGCGGTCGCGATCGTTGCGCTTGGTGACCACGCCCATCACCACGCTGGTGAAGAGCGCGAACAGGAACGCGGCCTCGAAGTGGGAGAGATTGAGCTTGGGCATCAGTCCTTCCTCCCGGAGGCGATTTCGTAAGCATCCACCATGGCCAGCACGTTGAGCAGGCCGGCCGTCACCAGGAATTTGGTGCCGTAATCGTGTACGTGGCCCGGCATGTCGGGCACGTTGTAGCCGAACCATACGCTGAGCAGGTACAGAATGCCGGAGCAGACGTCGCCGACGAATCCGCCGGTATTGATCAGGGTGGTCAGCAGGTCGCCGCTCTGCGGCTGGAACATGGCGCCCTGCATCATCAAGCCGCAGAGAAACATGCTGGTCACCGCGGCAAACAGCAGCGCGCCGCGCCCGTTGCGCTTGAGCAGGAAATGCCCGCCGCCGGGAACGAGCCAGCCCAGAGCTACCGCCGGAGCCCAGGTTCCGACCGGCGGCATGGGCTGCTTCTGTTCTTTTTCCTTAGCCATAGGGACTTTCTTTGAGTGTACCAGGAGCCGCGGGGGCATTGCCTCGCGGGGCTCACCCGGCATACACTGAACGCTTCATGCTGCAAATCACTCACACGGAGATCGCGCCCGGTACCGTGATCGTCAAGCTGGTGGGCAAGGTCATGATGGGCGCGGAAAGCGAGCCGATCGTCAACCTGGTGGACCAGTTCCTGGCGGAGGGCAAGCGCACCATCATCTTTGACATCTCGGAGGTGACCCGCATGGACAGCACCGGCGTGGGACGCTTCATCTATAGCTTCAACAAGATCACCGGAGCGGGAGGCGAGATGCGGATGGCGGGCGCTGCGGGGCACATCTTCGACATTTTCCACGTCAGCCTGCTGGATACCGTGATCCCGTTCTATCCCAGCCTGGAAGCCGCCCAGACCGCCTGACCGCCTCGTCGTTGCTATTCCGCGCCCATTCCTGATCCACAGCCCCCCAGGCATTCAGGTTTTCTCTGATTCCTAAGAACGGCATTGCCTGGAGTAACCGTGAGAATCGATGCCAAGCCACGTGGGGCAGCGCTTCAGCCTGCGCGGGACTTCAGTCCCGCTGGCTCGGTTTGGCAAACCACGCCCCGCCGCGAACTGGAGTCCGCTGCATTGGAACTTCTCCACGCGGTCATCTCACTAGTTTGTCGCGGGGCGCTGGCGGAGAGATCTAGGTTGGTAGAGAAACGGGCGTGGGTCAACTCGGGTTCGGCGCTGAGTATCAGGTTCATCTTTGCTACGCCCATCGTTCCTGAATACTTGGCGTTGATGCTTACGTGGATTACAACAAAGGCATCGTTGGCCCTAACTTCTCTTGAATTAGGCAATTGCAATAACTGATCGGCAGTAACCCGCACCTCCGAAATCAAACGGTCATCTTCAAGCAGACAGAAGAAGGGAATTTCATCGGCTTGCGGGCCGCTCCCTCCCGCTTCTTCTAATGTGTGCGGAAGGCGCAACACATCGAATATGGTCTTTACCTGTCCATCGATGTCCCCCTGATTGCAGATGAACCGCGTTTCTTCCGGCCTCAGTAGAAGGATGTCAAGTGCGCAGCGTGCCAAATGGTCTTTGGTGACCATCGGAATGCATTGGTAGCCGCTTTTGGAATACTGATTACCGATAACGGCGAGGCCCTGGTTGAATCTATCGTCAGGCACGGGGAACACATGGCGTCCATCAACCTGCCCTGACGCATATTGACGCAGTCCTTCGTGTAGGTACCATTGCCTTCTCAATTGCGGATGAGACTGACGACGGATCGCGTGCTTTTCCTTGGGCCGGGTGTGTTATTGCCAGACGCCGGCACTTGCCCTTGATACAGCAGTCGAAACTCCACCAAATCCTCCTGGGCACTAGACTCATCAGTGGTAGCCCTGCTTCAACATGGCCGACAATTTCTTCAACATTCCACGTTAGATCAATAATATCTATTGCTCTACTTCTTCTGCGCCCGCAGGTACTTCTCGATCACAACTCTTTCGTCCGGGGTCATCGCGGGAGCGGCCTTGCCCAGCATGACCATGAACCAATCGACCTCGTGAGGCTCGTAGGGGTGGCCGATGTTGCCGCCCTTCTTGCCGTTCCGGGGAGGCGCGATCGAATTGACGATCAGCGAGCCGTCAGACGCCAGGAAGGCGAAAAAAGGCACCCCACTGTCTCCGCCGAGCCGCTTGAGCAGTTCGGAGCCGCCGGGGTTGTTGAGCGGTGCTTTCTGGCCCCGCTCCTCGACCGTGACGGGGGCCACGACGAAATATTTCCCGATGATCGGCTTGATTTCCGCGGACTCGATGAAACTATCGAGTTTCTTGCACCACCCTCACCACGAGGCGTGAAACGTGAGGAAGATGGCCCGATTGCCGGATGCAGCGTTGCCTTTGGCCTCCGCGAGCAGCGCATCGGCGGAGGCCGGGGTCTCCGCGGACGCCAGGGCCGCGCCAAAGAGCGTGACGGCCAGCAGCGCCTTCATGACCTCATAGTACCGCGGCGCCGGCAGGCCGCTCCAGTCCGGAGTCGTATAATGGCCGGTACCGTACCCCGCGGAAGCCCATGGCAAGCTCGGTGCATTTCGGAGGGTTGCCGATCAGCTCGGACATTCTGACGCGGGGACTGCGCCAATTCCAACTGGCCGGGCTGTTGTGCGGGGCGGTGGGAATCGGCGGTTCCGACCGGCGTATCCACGGAATCTGGCAGCACTACGTTCCGCTGAGCTTCGCCCTCTCGCTGGCGGAGACGCGCGATCCCGCCGGGTTCGCGATCGAAGACGCTCCGGTGGTCTACAACCCGGGTTCCTGGCACCAGCAGGCCCTGTGCGGGCGCGCGGGCCGCGATCTCAAGCTGGATCCCGCCGACCTGCTCACCGGCTATATGGAGTGCTGGCTGCTCGGCGTGCGCAATGAGGATGCCGCCGCCGATCATTTCGTGAAGTGCCTGCTGTGGTTTTTCGAGAGTCGCGGACGCAGATTGGACGACGCCCTGGCTTTCCTGGCGGACCTCCACGAAGCCGGACTCGTGGTGTCGGGGAATCTCCTGCTGGCGATCGTCACCGGTTTCTGGGCGTTCTATGCCCGAAACGCCGACCTGTCCTTCATGAAGGCATCGACCATGGCCGACCGGGATCGCCTCAACCGGGAATTGGGACGGCTTCGGCGCGAACTCCACAACGTGCCGCCTTCCCAACCAAAGCTGCACGCGGTCATCGACTGGTTCATCGATTACGGACTGAACCTCGCTGCGCAGGCCAAAGGCGCAAGGACTCTCGACGAGTGGCTGATTGCGCGCGCTCGCATGGTGGCGCCGTACTCTGCCATGTCGCAGTGGTTCGCCGCGGCCGGCGAGCTGGGGTTGACCCTGACGCAGCGCACGAGCCTCAGCCAGATCGACGAGATCGCACAGGACCTGGTCTCGGAGTTCGGAATGTTCCGCCTGCGCGCGGACCAGCACCTGCCCCTGGCATGGGACCTGGACCTGGTGAACGCGGTCGGCAAAGAATATCGCCGCCACCACTCTCGCGAGGAATGGCTGGACCGTGTAGTGGAAGAGCGTGTGGCGGCCCCCGAAGCGGTAAGAAAGATCGTGATGCAGGCGGGGGCCGTCGAGCCGGGTGAAGCCACGGTCCCCCAGGAGTGGCGCATCTGCACGGAAGCCGTGGCGGTTCCCCTTTGCCTGGTTCTCGGCCGCGAGGCCTGGTCCTTCCGGAGCCGCGATTTCGGCGCCGAGCCACTGACGCGCGCGGCGGCCGACGCCGGTGGAGACGTGCCTGCCGCGCGCCGCGAATTGGCCCGGAGCGAAACAGAATTCTACGCGTCGTTGATCGCGCTTCCGCAAGCCTCGTTTCGGCTGGACCTGGACGAAGCGCGGCTCCGCTATCCGTGGCACGCCTTCTTCAGCCGGAGCTCGGGTATGGCGAAGGGGTTGGACGGAGCCCTGGACGCGGCCTTGCCGGAAATCGAATCGGCACTGCTGATGGAGCTGCGCGACCCGGGGAACTGGGCCGCGCTGGCCAGGGGAGCGGAACTCACCAGGCGGGCCGGGGACAGCGAGTTTCTGAACTCCGTCGCGGCCGGCCTCATCGAATTGAGTGGAGGACAAAAATGAAGGTGCTTTCGCTGAGCAAACTGGCGGAAGAGGCCGCTTACCTCGGGACCGGCGAGAGGAGATTCGCGGGAGGAGTCGGAGACGTCAAGGCCTTCCGCGAAAACCTGGCAGCGCTGGATTCGGCGTTTCACGGCGTTTTCTGCTGGATCGCGTTTCATCCGTCCACCGATTCCGCCGTGGCCGCCTACCTCGAAGCGGGAACGCTGGCGGAGGACACCGGACCGAATGTCTTGGCCCTGTTCCTGGCCGCCGCCGAGATCCGGCTGCCCAGGGAGTTGACCCAAACCGACCTGCAACTGGGCGTGACGATCGAAGGTGGAACCAGCGCGGTCGCCGAACTGGTGAGCTGGCTGTTCCCGGGCGACAGCCGGCCGGTGCTTCCGGGAATCGTCTTCTTCGACCGCCTGGCGGCGGAAGTCGTGAACGCGGTGCACGTCCCGCTCACCAGTCTCGACCGGCAGGGTGTCACGGAACGATGCCGCCTCCTGTTTTCTCTGGCGGAGAGGAGCCTGGCGACCAGCGCTTCCGTTACCAGGGTGGATCTGGATTTCGACGAGTTCTGCCGGCGCCTGGATGCGGCCGGGATCGGCTATGACCGCGTCGGACCCGCCACGCTGCGCAGGGCCGGCTACTCACTTTGGGACTGGGTAAAAAAGCATCGCGGCGAAATCGCCGCTGTACTCGGAAAAGCCCTCCAGATGCGCGGCGGCAGAGGGTAGACGTTCGCCGCCCTGGCCCAATTCGCGCAGTAGTTCCGGGGTCTTATATAACTTCCGCAGTGCTTCGACGATGCCCTGCGAAGCGACGTGTACCGCTCGCGCCTGCTCGTCGCTGTAGAGGTACGTAAGCGGCAGGCTCTCGATGTTGCCGTCGAAAACGATTCCCACGATCTCGCCCTTCTGGTTGACGGTGGGGCTGCCCGAGTCGCCGCCGGTGATGTCGCAGGTGCTGACGAAATCGAACGGGACCACCAGGTCGAGCTGGGATTTGCCGTCCGCCCAGCGCGCGGGCAGGATGTACGGCTCCTTCCCGGCCCTGTGGTACATGCCGCCGAACGTGGTGGCGAACGGCAGCGGGGCTTCGGTCTTGTCGCGATATCCCTTGATCGCGCCGAACGCGATGCGGGGGGTGAACGTGGCATCGGGATATTGGCCGGCGCCGAGCACTTTGAAGCGGTACTGCGCAATCTTGTCCACGGCGGAGGCTTCCAAGGTCTCGATGGTCTCTTCGTACTTCTTGCGAATCTTGCGCACGGGCGGATCCAGAAGCTGCGCCAGATGGATCATCGGATCGCCCGATTTGGCAAGCTCGGCCTTGTCCCCGGCCAGGCGTTTGCGCTCGGCGACGCTCTTGAGCCTGGTGCCGCGCACGATGGTCTCGGCCGCCTGCGCGGGCGTGGCGCTCTGCAGGATGGCTTTCACAGGCGCTTCCTTATCGCCGAGAGCCTTGAGCTCTTCCAGGTACTGCGTCAGCAGGACGATCTCGAGGCCGTCGTCGATGGGGGCGGGCGAAAATAGAGCCAGTTCCATCGATTTCCGCCCGCTGTCGCGATACTCGGCGACCCGCTGATCGTTGGGCTTGGCGCGCTCTTCGTGCCAGCGCACCAGCATGCGCGCGATGCGGAACAGGGACGATCCCATGGCGTGCGGCCGCTCCAATACCTCGTACGCCTTCTCATTGGGCGCCCAGGTCTTGTATGCCGCCCCGACCTGGTCCCACACCTTGCCGGCTTCCGCGCCCAGGGATGTGTCGGCCTCGACGGCTTTGCGAAGACGGCGGTCGAGGTTCGATTTGCGCGCCATCAGGCGGTCGTCTTTCAGCCCGAGGTACTTTCCCGCCGACGATTTCCAGTTGTTCCAGAAGCCGAACAGGGTGCGCTCGGCGGCGCGGCGATTCTCCTCGCTCGTGGCGCTGAATTCGCGGAGGGCGTTGATGCGCGCGTTGAGCCGGGAAATGGTGAAAGGCAATTGCGTGTCGCGATAAAAGCTGAGCTGGGTCGGAGTGGCGAAGCGCGAGGTAGTGCCGGGATTGCCGGCGACGAAGACCAGCTCGTTTTCCTTCACGCCCCCGTCGCTCCAGACGAGATAGTTGGGCGTGTCCGCCGGCCGGCCGTTTTCGTACGCTCGCAGGAATGCGATGTCGAGATCGTAACGAGGGTATTCGAAGTTGTCGGTATTGCCGCCGAAGAAAGCGATGCCGAACTCGGGCGCGAAGACCAGCCGCAAGTCCGTGTACTGCTTGTACTGATAGAGGTCGTAGCGCTCACCGGCAAACAGCTTCACCACCTCGCAGTGATTGGCGGTCTTCTGCATGCACTCGGTTTCGATACGCGCGATGGCGGCGGCGCGCTTGGCCGGGCTATCGGCCTTCACTTTGGCCGTGACCTCTTCGAGGGCGACCAGGACATTGGCCTCGAGGTCGGGACAGGACAGCTCGTCCCGGGCGGCAGCGGCGTAGAAGCCGTTCTTCATGTAGTCGTGCTGCGCGGAGGAGACTTTGCTGATGCAGTCGCTGGCCACGTGGTGGTTGGTGAAGATGAGGCCGTGGGGCGAAACGAAGCTGCCCGAGCCGCCGCCGATGCGCATGCTGGAAAGGCGCAGGTGAGCGAGAAAGGCGTCGGTCACCTCGAAGCTGTACTTCTCCTTGACTCGGTCTTTGGGGAAGGCATTGAAGAGCCACATGCCCTCGTCGGCTGCCAGAGGCAGGGCAAGCGTGGCGAGTAACAGAAGTCCGCGGAGGGCATACTTCAGGTTCACGCCTCGGCTCCGGCCGGGCGGAGATGCAGAGCCTCCAGCAGGCCCTTCCACTTGCGGAGCACCAGCTCCGCCAGGTTCAGCAGCACGGCCAGGGCAAGCAGTCCCGGCCACAGCTCCATGGTGACCGCAATGCTCCTCCCCGACGATTCGAACACCTCGCCGGAACGCACGTTGAAACGGCCGCCGGTAGAACGCGCGATCTCGCGCAGGAGCTGCTGGTTGTTTCCGTACTCCTGCATCTCGTCTTCCTGGCGGTAGAAGCCTACCTCGGGAAAAGCGCGCGAATCCGCCAGCGGACGCACGCGGAACAACCCCTGTGCCTGGCCGATGTTCAGCCGTCCGCGATAGTGGCCGATGGTGACCTTGGCCACCTTGAGCGGCTCCTGAAAGTTTTCCGGCCCGATGGCGAAGATATCGGGGATCTTTTCCGGCTCCGGCACGTCGCGCGAAAGCCGGTAGTCCACCACGAGCTCGCCGGTGGCGCGGTCGAAATCGGCGCTGGTTTCGCTTTGCGGCGCGTGCGGCAGCAGGTCGCGAAAGATGTTGGCCCAGAGCTTGTCGAAACCGGGCCAGGTGACCCAGTTCGCCGCCCAGCGATTCTTGGCATCGCTGGTGAAGACCGCGGCCCTTCCCAACCCGTACTGCCAGCGCACCAGCAGCGGATCTTCGCGGTCGGCGGTGAGGATGGTGTCCGAAGTCGGCCGCGCCTGGTAGCGTACGTAGCCTTTGAGTATCGGCACGGTCTCGATGCCGATGCCCTCCAGCACCCCGGCCTGCTTGACCACCTTCGGCGTAATCGATTTCTCGACCGCGGTGACGCCGGTGTGCTCTTCGACGTCGCGCAGCAGGATTTGCTCCAGCCCGGCAGGGTCGTTCAGAAAATACGACTTGCCCTCGGCATTGGCGGCGACCTTTTCGAGAAACGCGCGGTTCACGTCCTGCCCCAGTCCGACCGTCGAGATGGTCACGTGATTGAGCAGCGCCTCCTTGGTCAGCTGCATGCTGTCGCCTTCCTCGCTGATGCCGTCGGTGAGCAGCACGATGTGCTTGTATACCGCCTGCTGCGGCAGCACGCGCTGATAGGCTTCGGTGAGCGCCGGGGCGATCTGGGTTCCGCCATCGGGCGTGATGCCGCTGATCAATTTCTTGATGGCGGCGCGGTCTTCCGCCCTGCGGATCGGAACCGCCCACTGAAAAGAGTTGTCGAAGATCAGCACGCCGACGGAATCGATGGGCCGCAGATTCTCGACCACGCCGATGGCCGCGAGACGCGCCAGCTCGATTTTGCGCCCTTCCATCGAGGACGATTTGTCGATGATCAGCACCACCGCCGTGCCCTCCGGAGAGCGGGGCGGCGCGAGCTTCGCGGGCAGCGTGCGCTCGAGCGCGTCGTCAGGCTGGCCTTTCTTATCGACGTAGACGTTGCGCTCGCCGGCGATCCACATCAGGCCGCCGCCGCTTTTGACGTACTCCTCGAGGGCTGCCTTGGCTGCCGGCTGGATCGATTCCATGTCCCAGTTGTTGATGACGATCAACTGGAAATCGTCCAGCTTGGCCGGGATGCCGCCCGGCGCCTGCTGGGTTTCAAATTGGTTGGCCTGCAATGCGCGCAGCAGATGCTCCTCGCTGGCCGCCGGATCGCGCGAGACCAGCAGCACGCGCGGGCTGCGCATGGTCACGGAGTTTTCAAACCGCGCCTCGCCCAGGCCCGCCGCCGAGATCCTGCCGGCGAGCGCAATCGCCCCCACGGAATTGACCATCGCCTGCACGCGCACGTGGTTCATCCCCGCGGCGAGATCCACTTGGCTTTCGCCGATGACCTTGCCTTCGGCAGTCAGTTGCACCGACGCCTGCGCGCGCCGCGGCGATTCCAGGGCCATGTCGATGGCGAAGCGCTCCCCGCTGAAAACCTGTCCCGGTATGGAGACGCTCTCCAGCAGCAGGCCGGGCTTGGGACGGCCGGCGAGCGCGATCGTGTCCACCGGCACGCCCAGTTGGCCGGCCTGCCAGATGGCCCGCGCCACGCTGCCCAGGTTTTCGTTGCCGTCGGAAACCAGCAGGAGCCGCGGGATCATGCCCGCGGGCAGCGCGCCCACGCCGTCGCGAATCGCGGCCTCCAAGTTCGTGCCGCGGCCCGCGTTGCCCGCGGTGTGGCCCAGGTGCAGTCCGTTCTTTGTTCGCTCCTGAAGCGTGACCAGGCGAGTGCCGCGCGCAAAGGGAATCACCCGCGTCCAATGGCGTCCGCGCGCGCGCTCCACCTCGGTCGCGATGGCCGACTCGCGCCCCAGGTCGTCCGCGGAGACGCTGGCCGAGGTGTCGGCCAAAACCACCACCGCCACCTTGCTCTGATACACCGAAAGCCGCGGTCCGCTGAGCGCGAGGGCGATCAGTACGAAGGCCGTTGCCTTCAGGGCCAGCGCGAGACGCCGCGAGGATTCACGCCATTCCCACGCCGCCCATGCGGCCGGAATGAGCACCAGCAGAAGCAGCCAGGGACGATCGAAGCTCATCGCGATACCCCCGTGGTTTCCGCGGCGGTGCGCCGGATGGCAATTGTCTTCAACCGCAGCCCGCGCCGGAAGCGCCCGTACAGAATCCACTCCACCAGCAGGCCCAGCCCGCCGGCAAGCGCCAGCCACGGCCACAGATCGCTCGCGGCGTCGATGACCTGCGTAAAGTGCGGAATGCCCGATTTCGCCTCGGCGGGAGCCGTCCACTTCGTGTCCCACAGCTCCGGCAGGCTCAGTGAGTAGAGGTACTCGCGATCGCCCGCAGCCACCTTTACGCCTCCCGGAGCCCCGGAGAAAAACGTCAGGGTGCGGTCGCGGAGGGTAAACGGCAGGGGCGAGCCGTCCCCCGCGCTCACCTTGATACCCTGTGTCGGCGTATCCTGCTCCATCACCAGCTTGACGGAGCCTACGCTGCCCACGGTAGCCTCGCTGCGGCGGAAGGTCTCGGGCGACATCCAGCGCAGCAGGTTGGCGAACAGGAGCGGAGTGGCCAGCTCGTAGCGCATTCCGGTAAGCGCCGGATGAAAGCCGAGCGCCACCACCTTCGGCTTTCCGGGCCGCGCCACGATCACGGGTCCGGCGGACACCTCGCCGATGCGCGCGTCGCCCGCGCCAGCCTCGAATACCGACACCCTGTCCAGTTTGAAATCCTTGGCATGCAACCCGGCGGCCGCGGGATGCGCGGGGTCCCACCCGGAAAACGCCGCCTGCTCGACACTGCTGCGCACCGGTATCGGGGAACCGAGCGCCGGCGGATCGATCCAGATCGAATCGGCGACGGGACGCGAAGGCGGGATGAAGCGATCCAGGATGACCAGCCCGGCATCGTTTGGGCGGTACTCCTCCGGCTTTCGATAGACCGCCGCCACGCGGGGAGTCGCGGAGAGGATTGGTTTGAGTAGGTCCGGCTCCTGCGAATAGACGGTCACCGGCAACACAGGCTGGGCGGGCAATTCGAGCTCGGCATGGTCGTCGTCGGGAAAGACGTCGTGGGGCGTCAGGTGCACACCGAGAATGCCGCCTGCACTCGTGCGGTACTGGAAGATCGCCTCCTCTTCGGCGCCGGCGGCGAGCGTCATCGGGCGGGCGGCGGCCGTGACGCGCCCCGCTGGACCGGGCGGCCCAAAATCGAGCGACACGGTCACGGTGTGCGGCCGCGTGCCGTAGTTGCGGACCGAGACGTAAATCTCCCAGAGCTCCGAATCCTTGCCGCTGCGCCGGGCGCCGATTCTGCGGAGCCCCACGTTCTCGACGTTGTCGGCCACCTGGATGACGCGCAGGTTGTGCGGCGCCGCCGCGGCCGTTCCGGGATCGCGCGGAGCGGTGCGCCCGGCGCCGATGAAGGCGATCTCGCCTACGCGTCGGCCGTCCTGCCCCTGCACGTGGCGCGCGTATGCCAGCGCCTGGTCGAGATTGAGCGCGGTTGAGCCGGGCTGCGAAGCCCGGATGGCCGCATCTACTTTCCTGCGGTCCTGCTCGAACGCGGTGGCCGGCGTGGCCAGGGCATCGGCGCGCACCAGCATCACGCGATCGCGGGCGGGCAGCGCCTTGAGGTATTGCCGCGCCCGGTCGCGCGCGATGTCCATCAGCGTGCGGCTGCCGGAGCGCGCGGCCATCCACGCCGAGGTATCGAGCACGATCACGTGATCGCGGCCGGCCTGCTCGGGCGTGCCCAGGCGCAACTGCGCAATCGCCAGCACCAACAGCCCCATGCTGACCAGTTGCAGAAGCAGCGACCACGGCTGCTGAATCCTGCGCCGGCGCGCCGCCACCGCCGGCTGCTCCGCCGCCGCCCAGAAGCGCAGGGTGGAAACTACAACCTTCCGCCTGGAACGGTCGAGCAGATACAGCGCCACAGAGATGGCCGAGATCGAGCCAAAGACGGCGACAAACTGAAGGAAGGACAGATTCAGAAAATACAAGTCGCCCTCCCGGCCCCCGGCCCCCGGCCCCTCGCCCCGGTCCTCATGCAATCCCCCGCATCCGGACCAGGTCGCCGAAAATCACGCTCTCCAGCGATTGCGACGTCGCGATCCCCGCCCAGCGGCCGCCGCTGCGCATGGCGATCGACTGCAGCCCGGAGCAATATTCGTCGAACGCCCGCACGTAGCGTTGGCGCGCCTCTTCGTCGAAATCGAGTTTCATGCCGGCGCCGGTCTCGGCATCGCGAAGTTCCAGCTCGCCCACCCAGGGCGGCGTGCGATCCTCGTCCGCCCACACCTGGAGCAGCATCAGCTCGTGCCCGAAATCGCAGAGATACTGGAGGGCGCGCTCGCAGCTCCGGTCATCCAGAAAATCCGAAATGACGATCACGAGTCCGCGCTGTGAAAACGCACCGATGAATTCGCGAACCACGGCCATATAGTCGGTGACACCATCGGCGTTCATCTCCGAGAGCCCCTCCATCACCTGCGAAAAACGGTGCCGCCCCCCGCTGGCAAGCACGCGATGGAACAGCCGGTTCGAAAAGCCATGCACCTCGATGGAATCGAGCCGGACCAAACCGATGTAGCACAGCGCGCCGGCGAGCTTGCGCGCGTAATCGAATTTGACGCCGCCGTGCGCCAGCATGGAGGCGCTGGTATCGAGGAGCAGACGCACCGGCACACGAGGCTCCACCTGGAACATCTTCAGGAAAAGCTTTTCCAGGCGCATGTAGGCGCGCCAGTTGACCGCGCGCAGATCGTCGCCGTGGTGGAAGTTGCGGTGATCGAGAAATTCCTGGCCGGAACCCGCGAAACGCGACCGGTTGTGCCCGCCGACAAGTCCGGCGAAGGACTTCTGCCAGTGGATGGTCAGCCGTTCGAGTTTCTCCAGAAACTCGCGGTCGAGCAGCGGGGCCGCAGGCATAGGGTTCCTACGCTACCGACGCCTGGGCGGTTACGCCCTTGATTATGGCTTGCAGGATGGTTTCCGGCGTCTGCCCGTCGGCATGGGCGTCGAAGTTGAGGATGATGCGATGGCGCAGTACCGCGGGCGCCACGTGCAGAATGTCTTCCACCGAGAGATGAAAGCGCCCGTGCATGAGTGCGCGGGCGCGGCCGCACTCGACCAGCCCCTGCGCCCCTCGCGGGGAGCTGCCGTAGCGGATGTACTTCTTGGCCATCTCATGTGCTTCTCCGTGCTCCGCCTGCGTGGCCATCACCAGCCGGATGGCAAAATCCTGTACGTGCGGCGCCACCAGCACCTCGCGGCACACGCGGCGCACCTGCAGGATGGCTTCGCGGTCCAGAACGGCGTTGGGCACGGTCTCCTCGCGCGCGATGGTGCGGTCCACGATGCGGCCGAGTTCCTCGCGCGAGGGATAGGTCACCAGAATCTTCATCAGGAAGCGGTCGAGCTGGGCCTCTGGCAGAGGATAGGTGCCTTCCATCTCGATCGGGTTCTGGGTGGCCATCACCAGGAAAGGCGCTTCCAGCTCGTGAGTGGTATTGCCGCTGGTAACCGTGCGCTCCTGCATGGCTTCGAGCAGGGCGGATTGGGTCTTGGGCGTGGCGCGGTTGATTTCGTCGGCCAGCACCAGATGGGCAAAGATCGGCCCGTGCTGAAACCGCAGCACCTTGTGGCCGCGGTCGTCGTTCTCCATGATCATACTGCCGACGATGTCGGCGGGCATCAGGTCGGGAGTGAACTGGATGCGCGAATACTTCAACTGAAGCGTGTGCGCCAGGGTACGAAGCAGGGTGGTCTTCCCCAGTCCGGGCACTCCCTCCAGCAGCACGTGGCCGGCTGAGATCAGGCAAGTGAGCACCCCTTCGACCACATCGTCCTGACCCACGATGATCTTGGCAATTTCCCGGCGTACGGAATTCAATCGATCGACAGCAAGTTGGAGGTTGGCTTCGGATCCCACGCTATACATTGTAGAGGATGCGGAACCGCTTATTCGCGCGGCACAGCACCAGCAATTAAGGAGAGTGGAAACTACGCTTCGGCCCGCATGCCGGGCGGCTGGCTCATGGCGCGAATCAATACCCTCAGCACAGCGGCCATCTCCTCAAGCGCCTTGCGCGACTGGCGCGGAGCAAGCGTGCGCGTCATGTGCGACCAGACCCGCATCAGCTTGTAGTCGATCAGGAGCAGGCGGTTCTCAACAGAGGCCATTTCGAGATCGGCGGTATGCTCGAGAAGATAGGAGAGGATGCAGTAATCGCGTTGCAGGGAGGCTTCCAGCGGATCCAGTTCGCGGCCGCTTCGGAGGCCCTCCATCACTTGCCCGACGCTGAAACGCTCATCGTCGGCAGCCTGGAGGTTGGCGTGTTCGGTCGCGTTTCGTAATAACAAAAGACAACTGTAACGGAGCCAGTAGGCGAATAGCACCGCCGAAAACGCGATGATAAGAATGCCAGCGATCATGACTCTTTTGAGTTGTCCAAGGTTGATCCGGTACTAGACCAACCATGACGAGTCTACCATCCCTAACGCCAGTCTGCAATAACTTTCAAAGAAAACTTCGCCTGATTTTTCTTATACTTCAATCCAGTACAGAAGTACTGTTAACTTTCGTCTAAGTACTACGTTTCATTCAGGTTGTAGGAAGACATCCCACCCCTCTTCTCCGCGAGGCAGCCACACAAAACCAATATCGTCCAATTGAGACTGTAATGGTCCGATAACCGGGCGCGGAAAATCCGAATGCGTTGCGGCCACATCGGAAGCAAGATTCGGGGACAGGCCGGAAACGCCCGAAACCTCCCCCACTGGCTCAACCGACCAATTCTAGAATGAAGCGCTCCATCACGGTGCGATCGTCGGGGCGCGCGTCGCGCAACGATTTGTCGGCCTGATGAATCAGCCCCAGCGCACGCTCGATCTGCGGGCGCGAGAATTTGCTCACGGTTTGCCACACCTGTTCCGCCCGCGAACTCCACATCGGGACCCCCATGCGCGTAAAGTGCCCCTGCACCTGCTGCGCGCTCTTCAGCCCGGCCTCGCGGGCGGCCAGAGCCACGCGAAACTGCGTGGAAAGAAATGCCAGCGCGAGCGGAAGGTATTCACCTTCGCGCGTCAGCGTATCGAGAATCGCCAGCGAGCGCGCACGGTCGCGGCGGCCGAGAGCGTTGACCAGCGCAAAGACGGTCGCGGTCCGCGCATCCGGCACCAGGACGCTGATGTCCTCTGTGGTGACGGTTCGCCCGCCCGCAAAAAGCGCCAGCTTTTCGATCTCGACGGCGATGCGCGCGATATCGGCGCCCAGCGCCTCCACCAGCAGATCGAGCGCTTCCGGATCGATGCGGAAGCCTGCCTGCCGGATCAGCACCTCGGCTTCGGCATGCGCATCGGACGCTGAATAGCGATGCAGCTCGACCACCGCGTTGATCGCGGAGTAGAACTTGCGAACGCGTTCCTGCCGGCGCTTGTCGTCGCCTTCGAAATCGAAGCGGATGGCTTCGAATACCAGCGCGACGCCGGGTGTGGGATCGCGGAGGTAGTCGGCCAGGGGCGCCGCATCGCCCGAAGAAGGCCCGGCGGACTCGGCGTCGCCTTCCTCCTCCGCCACGCGGCCCTTGGGCAGCGCGGCCTCGGCATTCAAAATCCAGATCAGGCGCTCGCTGGCAAACAACGACAAGGCGCGCGCATCGTCGATCACCTCGGCCAGCGTGACCTCGGTCATGTCATGCTGCCCGACGGCGTCGGCGGGGTATGCAGCGAGCATCGCCTCTTTGATCCGCCGCCGCTGATAGGCCTCGGGACCGAGCAGCAGGCTGGCGGGGGGCGGCAAGCCCTTCTTGACCAGGGACACGAGCTGCGCCTGCGTCATCAGAAACCTTCCAGAATGCCGCTGACCACCGCTCGCGCCACGTCTTTGCTCACGCGTTCCATGGCGGTGCCGCTCTCGTCGAAGTACTGCGCCGGGTTGCCCGCAATCTCGTAGCGCTCGCGCACCTCGAACCCCTGGCGTGTGTACAGAACCTTGCCCGTGGCCCGTTCGGTAAGAGTGATATTGATCGTGGTGATGACTTGAACCGCGGTGGCGCGGCCCGTGGCCTGGTCGATCACGATCGGAAAGGCAAAATAGTTGACCAGTCCGCCCTGTAGCACCGCATCCGCTTCCTTGGGGTCGGAGATGAGTGTGTACTTGGTGCGGGAAACCAGCTCGCGGCTGATATCGGCAGGCAGCAGGCGGGCCAGCTTGTAGCGCAGCGTGTTGTTGCCGAAGGGTTGGACGGCGATGGTCTTGAGCGTCTTCGGCATGGTGTCGCCATGGCCGGAGATATGGTAGCCGCAGCCCGATGCGGCAAGCGAGAGAACCATCGCGAGGCTGGTGAAGCGCGTCATGTGAGTTGGCGGGCCACCGCGATGGCGTTGGCGGCGGCGAGACGCAGGTTGTCGGTGACGAACCAGAACCACATCGCGCCGAAATGGTTGCGGTCGGGCGAAATGGCGCCCACCGAGATGCCGTCCTGCCCCGCCTGGCTGACGATGTCGGGCGGCTCGAACTCGCCGCCGCGGACCTCGATAGAGCCTGCGGCCAGCGATTGCTCCAGGCTCTCCGGTTCCGGCACGTCTTCGAATTCCACCCAGGCCGAGAAGCCATAACCGTGGAACACCGGGACCTGGATCAGGCGCAGCGAAGGCATCGGGACCGGATCCTCTTCCGCCGAGGCCAGCAGGCTGGCGAGATGGCGCTCGATCCGCAATTCGGATTGCTCCAGCGAGGCGGGGGCCTGTTCCCCGTAGCGCGGCAGCACGTTGAAACCGAGCTGCGAATCGAACACGGCGCGCGGCATGGTCTTGAAGGAGAGCAGGCTGACGGTCTGCTGCTGCAGCTCTTCGATGCCGCCCGCACCCTGCTCGCTGGCGGGCGCGAAGATCTGGATCACGCAGCGGCGCACCGCCGCCACGGCGTGCAGCCGGCGCAGAAATAAGGCAATCGCAATCGCGGCCGGATGGGCAATCACGTGAATGGCCGCTTCTTCGGGCGCCTGCTCTTCCACCAGCGGCGCCCGCAGCCGCGCGTCCGGAAGATCTTCGGCGGCATAGGTGAGGTCGATGACGGTGGCGGTCGGCGGGTCGCCCAGAAGCCGCAGTGCCTTGGCGCTGGACTCGGCGTCGCCCGCCAGGATGACCGCCTCGGCATCGGACAAGCTCACGGCGGACAGGTCGCCGATCACGGCCGCTTCGTCCCCGACACGGGTCAGAATTCCGGCTTGCTCGCCGCCCCCGGCGATCAGCCGCAGATCCAGCGGGGCGTTGGCGGCCGACACCAGGTCGCGGACTTCCCGCGCGGCCAGGGAGTCGCTTCCGACGAGCGCTACCTTCATGCGTGCTCCGGCGCCGGCGGCGGGGCTACGTGGCGGAGGCGGCGCCGCATAATGCCGCCGATACGAATGATGATGCCGCTGGCTACATACGCGGCCGCCATGCCCACCAGGAGCGGCTGCGGATAATACCAGATGGCGGTAATCAACCCTCCGAGCAGAACCAGAATGAGAGGCGTGTAAGGTTTGGAGAGGCTGATTCCCTTGAAGCTGTAATACCGCCACGTGCTCACCATGAGAAAGCCCAGAAGCAGCAGCAATCCGAGCCAGACCAGCGAGAGCGGCCACCACGCCAGCGGCAGGCCGTCGAACACGTACACCACCGCGGCCACCAGGGCCGCGGCAGCCGGTATGGGCAGTCCAACGAAGTATTTGCGGTCTGGACGGCCGGGGTTCTTGGGAACCGGATTCTTCTGAATGTTGAACCGCGCCAGGCGGCACGCGCCGCACAACAGGAACAGAAAGGCGATGAAGTAGCCTGCGTTCAGGAGTTGGCCGCGCAGCTTATCCGCGCCCGGCAGATCGATGAACTGCACACCCCAGGCAAAGGCGAGCACCGCAGGCGCCATCCCGAAGCTGACCACATCGGCGAGCGAGTCCATTTCGCGGCCGAAATCCGAAGTCGTGTTGGTGAGCCGCGCGATGCGGCCATCGAGACCGTCCAGAAAAACCGCGGCGCCGATGGCTAGCGCGGCCAGCCGGAAATGGTCGCCCGCACCCGGCGCGCTCGAGGATGCCATCATGGCGCCTTCGAACGAACGCAGAATGGCGATATAACCGAGAAAGATATTTCCGGCGGTAAAAAGAGTCGGCAGCGCGTAGGCAGCTTTGCGCGGCCGGCGGTCGGGGGATTTGGGGTCCACCAAGCGGTCTTTAAGAGCCATGCGGTTGCTCCCGATCGGTGCGCCTTGCGATGACGGTGGATCCAGCGGCCACCCTCTGGCCGGGCTTGACGGCGATCTCCCATTCCGGTCCGAACAGGACGTCCATGCGCGAGCCGAAACGCATCAGCCCGATGCGCTCGCCCGCGGCGACGGTATCGCCCGGCTTCTTGGTAAAGATGATGCGGCGCGCGATCAGGCCCGCGATCTGTTTGAAGATCACGGTGACGCCGTCGCCGGTCACGGTCACGACGTTCTGCTCGTTGTCCGTGGAACAGGCTTCCTTACTGGCCACCAGAAACCGGCCCCTCTTGTATTCGACCTTGTCGATGCGCCCGCCGATCGGCGTGCGATTGACATGGACGTCGAACACGTTCAGAAAGATGCTGACACGCGTCCATCGTGGCGATTCCTCGACGACCGCGAGCACCTTGCCGTCGGCCGGAGCCACCGCGACAGGTCCGGCGGGAATTTCGCGGTCGGGATCGCGGAAAAAATTGAGGCAGAATAAGGCCGGCAGAATCAGCGGCGCGGCGTAAACCGGACCGGCCAGCCATGCCAGCACCGCGGCTCCCGCCACGAAGGCAATCGCGTAGTATATGCCTGTGGAGACGATCTTCAAATTACCATTTTCCCACGGGCTGGCAGACTCCCGCACTGCCTGATATTCTCGGCACATGGAAGATCGACGGTGGCACGACGCCGGTGGATCGCCCGGCGGGTTGGGCTCGTTCGTGATCGGGCTGGTGATGGCCTGCGTGGGAGGTTATCTGCTCGCCAACCAGGTCATCGTGGCGGGCGCCTATTGGAACTTCTACGGAGCGAACACGTTCGGCGTCACGCTGCTGCCCATGTTGATCGGCGTCGCCATGCTGTTCTGGAACGGGCGCAGCGTTCTGGGCTGGCTCCTTACAGCGGCGGGCGCGCTGTTCATCCTGGCGGGCGTGATCGCCAATCTGCACATCTACTTCCACCCGGCAACGCTGTTCAACACGCTCGTGATGCTGGTGCTGCTGGTGGGCGGGCTGTCTCTGATCGCGCGCGCGGTGCTTTCGAGCCGCTCCAGCGGCTGATACGCTATCCTCTCTTATAAGAGGGCATCCGGGATGAGACTCCGCAAGCCGCTGCGCTTGGCAATCTGCGCGGGCGTGTGTGTAGGAGCCCTGGTGGCTTGGCAGCGGCCCTTCCGCCAGTTCCCCGGCATCGAGTATTTCCAATTCGAGCTTCCGCCCGACTGGCAGGACAAGACAGAATTCGCTTTCGCCCGCCTCATGTTCCCGCCGGGCCCGCTGAACGGCTATCGCGGCCGGGACGCCGAATGGCATCAGGGCATTTCGCTCTGGACTCAGGATTTTCCGCGCGCCGACCGCCACTTCTCGATGGCGTTGCGCCGGCTCACGCGCCTGCACGTGCGCAGCGTGGAGCAAGTGGTCAACCTGGAAGAAGGCGACGCGTACGACTGGCCGTGGCTCTACGCCGTCCAGGTAGGCGAGTGGGGGCTGACCGACAAGCAGGGCCAATTGCTGCGCGAGTACTGTCTGCGCGGCGGTTTCTTCATGGCCGACGATTTTCACGGACAGGAAGAGTGGTACGAATTCGAGAGCCGCATCAAGAAGGCGTTCCCCGAATACCCCATCCGCGACATCGCCGACGACGATCCGATCTTCCACGCGGTCTACGATCTCAACGAGCGATACCAGATCCCCGGCCAGGCGCACCTGCGCGACGGGCACAAAAACGGCGCCACCGGCATCGGCGCCCACTGGCGCGCGATCTACGATGAAAAAGGCCGCGTGATGGTGGCCATCACCTACAACTCCGACATCGGCGACGCCTGGGAGTACGCCGACGACCCCTGGTATCCGGAGCGTTTCTCCGACCTGGCGATTCGGGTGGGAGTGAATTACATCCTCTACGCGATGAGTCACTGAGAAAGACAGAAGACAGAAGTCAGAATTCAGAATGGTGGGGCCGCGTGCTATGGTGAGGGCGCATGCTGGCTACCCAAGCAGGAGTGCAAAAATCTGGCAAACGTCTTCCTACTGCCCAAACGAGATCTGGCCGATGTCCAGCCCGCGGGCATGGAAGATAGCCGTGGGCTGGTAGAAGGTCGACAGGGAAGGCGCCGCGGGCAGGCCCAACAGCACTTCCGGGGGAACCGTGAACTGGCCCGCGGAGACGCGCTCCGTACACACGAATGAAGCCACCGCGGAGGTGGTTGGCGAGGCAGCGCCACCCTGGATGGTGACGTAACCCTCCGGATCGCCGCCGGTCCATGCGGCACGGGCTCCAGCGCTCGAACTCTCTACCGTGGAAGTGAATACTGGCGGCACCGTCAGGGTCGCTTGAAAGGGCCCGACATCGGTGCCGCCGGCGCCGTTGTCGATCACGTATGTGCCGGGCACCAAATATTGGACCGCGGAACCCTGCGCGAACTGCTGCGAATAATAGCCGGGCGATTGCAAAACGATTTGCCGCACTCCCTTGGGACCCGTGACGTTGAGCACACCTCCGGCATCGAGCGGCTGCGGCGCCCCGATAAGAGCGCCCACTACACCGGCCGGGCTGACGATACAGGATCCGGGCGGCGGCAAACCAACTTGTGTGCGCACGAAGGGCAGGCCGGACCGAAGAAAGCTCGCCTCGCCGGTTTCGATATACGGCGCCGGCGAGTCGGGACCGCCACAGAAGTAGTCCTCGCAGTCCTGGGCCACATGGAGGCCGATGGCGGCGGAGGCGAGGTTCGCGCCGGCCTGCCAGCGTTCCAGGTCCGCGCCGGAAACGCCGCTCAGGTCGGCACAGACGTCGCCCGAAGCGGCAACCGCGATCGTGGCGAAGTTGCTGACTGTGTCGTCCACGCGGATGGCGATCGGCACGGAACAGCCCTCCACGTTCGCCGGCACCTCGAACTGCACCTGGTCGATGCCCGCACAACATCCGGAGCGGCCTTTGTACCGCACTTTGGCGGGCTTGCTGCCAACCAGCACCTGAAGGTTGAGGCTCAGATCTTCCGGGACGGGCTGGGCTGCATCGCTGCCGGAGATCGGTCCGAGTCCGGTAGCCCACAATGTCAGCACCTGGCCCGCGTGCGCGGCATGCGTTAGCGTGTTGCGCGGCTGGTCGCTCTCCGAGTTGAAGTTCTGTGCCAGCGCCGGTCCGGTCCCCGCCTGGTTCTGCGTCAGGATCCCGGGACTGCTGCGCACGACGCGGAACGCGCCGGCTTCGCTGGTGTGTCCGTTGTAAGTCACCGAGAGCAATCCGATGCCCGTGGGCGTAACCGATGGAAGCACCGCGGCGACCTGGCTCGCATACGTGTAAACCAGAAATGCGTCCACCGCCGTCGCGCCCACGGTCACACGCACCGAAGTGCCGGAAAGGGCCGTCGGCAGCGGGAACCCGCCGGCCTGAACTAGGCTCGCCGGGCCCATCCCGGCGCCGAAAATCACGAACATCGATCCCTGCGCGATGCCCGAGTTCGGCATGCCGGGCCTCGCATAGCTGGCCGCGTTGAGCACAGCCGCAATCTGCGGAGCAGCCCATCCCGGCGTGGCGATCAAGCAGATACCTGCCAGTTTCGGAAGGAATTTCATAGGCGCTCCTTAGAAGAATCCGACGCGGTACGGGACATCCGTCGAAGCCGCCAGGCGTCCGTCAATGAACAGCTTCACCGTGGTGGTTCCGGTGTAGCCAGGGAAATTAGACGGCGCGGGGATGGAAAAATACCCACCCAGGACCGCAAGCGGCGCGTTGTTCTGATCGTCGATCGCGAATGTGGATCCGGCGCGGACGGATCCGCGAACCTGGATCGTGCCGTTCGGACTGTTGGGGATGGCAGCGTCGGGCGCCGGCACGCTGCGCAGCGCGTCGAGTTCCAACGGAGAAATACGCGACGCGGGGATGATGTTGCCCGGAAACGGCAGGCACGTCACACCGCCGGTACCGCCGCCATTGCAGGTCGCAAAATCCACTGCCATGAGTCCGGCCCCAGAGAAGTCTCCAAAGCGGGAGGGCGTGCTCGGCACGGTGATGGTTCCGGTGAAAGTCCCGGCGGCCGGATCGACGTCGATAAATGTCGTGCCGGCATCGGTGACCGCGCTGATGAGAAAAGAACCCGCGGATGGCAGGATGTCCATGCGCGCGGTGAACTTGACCAGCAGCAGAAGCGGCGAGTACATAACCGGCGGAGACGTGGCATCCGCTGCGGGATACAGCGCCTGGATGGAGCCGCTGGCATTGCCCACGTTATTTCCCGGCACACTGGCGATGGAGGCGATGTTGCTGGAGACGCCGCCTGCGCGGATGAACACGCGGTCGCTCCCCATCCGCTGTGGGACGACGTTGAGCTGGTAGACACCGTTGAGTCCCGGCGCCAGGCCCGCGAAATCGACGCGCGCCGGATACTCGCCGATGAAGACCTCCGGCGGCACCACAACCCGATTCAGGGGCTCGGCACCCGCGCCGCCGGAACCGCTTTGAGCCGGCGGGTCGGTGGCGCCCAACCCTGTCGCGTACAGAGTGAGGAAACTCCCGGGAACCGCCTGATCTACTGGTTGGAAGTTCTGATTGAAGGCCAGCACCGGCCCTTTGCCGTCGGAGCTTCGGCTGAAAAGGCCCGGCGCCGAGGCTGCCAGCGTCACGAAATAGGGCTGGCTCTTCCCCGCCGCCGTGGCCACCCACAGGGGCACGCGGTCGCCGAGCACCTCAAAAGGAATCTGCGCGTTGATTTGGCCGGGAGAGACGAAGGACAGCGGGGCCTCGATCTGCAGGTCGCCGACCGTGACCGTCGTGCCGCCCAACTTTCTGGGGAGCGGCAGGCTGCCGGCGCTCGCGGTGGAGCCCGCTAGGTTCGCGCCGAAAATGCTAACCAGGCAGCCGTGCGAGAGCGCAGGCTCAAACGAAGCGCTGTTGATGGCCGCAGCAATGGAGGGCTGGCCGCGCGCGCCGGATGCCGCAAGTCCCGCCAGCAAGATCAGGCGTGCTGGAACCGGCCAGAGAAAGCACGTCATGAACACCCTCCGATTCATCCGCACGGGTCACGTGCGCCCCCCGTTTCCCCGAAATGCCGTGGCACTACAATATCACCTGCGTCCGCCCGGGGAAAAGGTGCGGGAACGTGATTGTCCGAACGATAATGTAGGGTTGACTATGACGAATCCTGTTCCCAACATGTTTGATCTGTCCGGCCGCGTGGCGGTGGTAGTCGGAGGCACTTCGGGCATCGGAAAAACGCTGGCTCTCGGCTTGGCGGATGCCGGCGCCGACGTGGTCGCGGGAGGCCGGCGGGCTGATTTCGTGGACAAGGTGGCGAGCGAGATCGAGACAAAAGGCCGGCGCACCATCCGCGAAGTGGTCGATGTGCAGAATCGCCTGTCCGTCGACAAATTCCGGGACACCACTCTGAAGGCGCTGGGGCGCGTCGATATCCTGGTCAACGCGGCGGGGCAGATTCAGCGCAAACCGACCAGCGAGGTGTCCGAGGCCGACTGGCAGCGCATTCTCGACATCAACGTCACCGGGGTGCTGCGCGCCTGCCAGTCGTTTTACCGGCCGCTGTCAGAGAGCGGACACGGGCGCATCATCAACATCGCCTCGCTAACCTCGTTCGTGAGCTTGCTCGAGGTGGCGGCATATGCGGCGTCAAAGGCGGCGGTGTTGTCGTTGACCCGCAGCCTCGCGCAGGAATGGGCCAAGGACGGCATCGCGGTGAATGCCCTTGCACCCGGCGTCTTCCCCACTGAGATCAATGCCAAACTGCTGGACGGTACCGAACGCGGGCGGGAATTCCTGGTGCGCACTCCGATGCGGCGGTTCGGCAAGCCCGAGGAACTGGTGGGCGCCACGCTGCTGCTGGCTTCCGACTCCGCGAGCTACATGGCCGGCGAGTGCATCGTCGTGGACGGCGGAATGCTGGCCACCGGCGTCAACTCCTAGCGGCAGCGGCATCAACGTATTAACCTCGGTTTCCAACAAAAAGGTGGTTTTAGCCGCTATCCAGGAGTTATACTTAGCCAACAACAGGAGTGGAAAAACTTCTGTTGGAGCTTCCGCCGTGCCCTGCTGCAAAACGGGAGTTGCTTGGGCCAGCGGCGAAAAAGGGGGAGTTGTGAAAAAAGTTACATTAGTTTGGATCGTAGCGCTATTGTGTCTTGCTCCATGGCTTGTCAGTGCACAGGAAGTGAGCGCCGGCATCACCGGCCGAGTCACTGATCCATCGGGAAGCGCCATCGTGGGAGCCAGCGTCACTGCCAAGGACCTGGACCGCGGCACCGAGTGGCCTACCGCAAGTAACGAGGACGGGATTTACAGTTTTCCCCGCCTCCCAGTCGGAACCTATTCCTTGAAAATCGAAGCCAAGGGTTTCAAGACATCGGTGCAGCCATCGTTGACCCTCGAGGTCAACCAGCGCGCTCGCGTCGATGTCAGTATGGTGATCGGCGGCGTGTCGGAAACGGTCACGGTAACTGCGGAAGGAGCCCTGCTGCAAACCGACACGACGCAGGTGGGCTCGGTCATCACTTCGCAGACCATCGTCAACACGCCGTTGGTGACGCGCAATCCGATCGCCCTGACGCTGCTGGCGCCGGGCGTCATGGCCACGGACCCGTCAAGCTTCAACAACGGCCAGCGCACCACGGGCGGCGGCCGCCCCTACGTAAACGGTAACCGGAAAGAAGGCAACAACTTTCTGCTGGACGGCGTGGACAACAACCAGACCACGGACAACCTCTCTTCCTATCAGCCGAACCTGGACGCCATCGCCGAATTCAAGATGATCACCAACAATGCGTCCGCAGAGTTCGGCAATTTCCAGGGCGGCATCATCAACGTGGTCATCAAGTCGGGCACCAACGAATTCCATGGCGATGTCTTCGAGTACTTCCGCAACGACAAACTCAACGCCAACAACTGGGCACGCAATTGGACCATCGGGCAGAACTTCGTTCCGCCGATCCGATGGAACCAGTTCGGCGGTGTCCTGGGTGGGCCTGTCCGCAAAGACAAGCTGTTCTTCTTCATCGACTACCAGGGCCTCCGCCGCGCCACGCCGCCCAGCGTTTCGGCCACCACCGTCATGCCGGCTTCCTGGAGGCAGGGCGATTTCTCCAATCTGCTGAATGCCAGCTACTCCGGTGTGGCAGGCGGCATCCAGCTCTACAACCCTTACTCGGTTGACACGACCACCGGCGCGCGCGCCCCGTTCCCCAACAACCAGATTCCGATCAGCCTGTTCAACCCGGTGATCAAGAACCTGTTCGCAAACCAGGCTCTTTATCCACTGCCTTCGGGTCCGCAGACCGTGGTCACCGACGCCAACTACTTCTACACCTCGTCGAGCTACATCAATTCCGACCAGGGCGATGTCAAGGTGGATTACAAGGCCTCTTCGAAGGACGACCTCAGCGCGCGTTACTCCAATGGCCGTCAGGATACCCCTGGCGTCAATACCGCACCGTTCCTTTACAACAGCTTCAACATTGCCCCGTTCCAGAACGGCGTCGCCAACTGGACGCGCACCTTCAGCCCGACCCTGGTGAACGAAGCGCGCGCGGGCGTGAACAATATCATGCTCAACAACGGCGGCCAGGATAAAGGCGCGGGCGATATTGCCGCCAAACTGGGTATGGCCAATGCGGGATCCGGCCTGCTCTCGCTCCAGGGCTTCGCCTATACCACGAGCCTGGGCAACGCCAACGTCGGTACGCAGCAGCTGTTTGCCGCCACCACATACCACTATGCGGATAACGTGACCATCACCCGCGGCCGTCACCTGATGAAGACCGGCTTCAACATTCTGCGCGAGCAGCAGAACTTCTTCTATGCCGGCAACAACGGCCGCACCGGGTACATGAACTACAGCGGCCGCTTCACTGCGGCGAACGGCATCAATCCGGCCGGCAAGCAGGTCGGCGAGGCCGACTTCATTCTCGGCCTGCCAACCGATTACGGCCGCGGGCTCAGCAATGGCACCTGGGGCCAGCGCAGCACCATTTGGGGCTTCTACTTCCAAGACGATTGGCGGGTTACCGACAGCCTCACGTTGAACCTGGGCCTCCGCTGGGAGTATCACACCCCGCTCATCGAAATCCGCGACCGCCAAGTCAACTTCGGCCTGTTCAGCGGCCAGTTGCAGTACGCCGGCCAGAACGGAAACAGCCGGGCGCTCTATAACGCCTATAAGAAGGACTTCCAGCCGCGCGTCGGCTTTGCCTACACGCCGAATATCTGGGGTAAGAAGATGGTCTTTCGCGGCGCTTACACCATTTCCTCATTCCTGGAAGGCACCGGCACCAACCTCCGGCTGCCCCTGAATCCCCCGCTGGCCGCCGAGACCACCACGCTCTACAACACACCGGCCTATCTGTTGCCCGGCAGTACCCTCGATCAAGGCCTTTACGGATTGAACAACCCGGATCCGTTCCACAATGCGACCATCCGGCTTTGGGATCCCGGCGTCCGTCCCGCGGTAGTGCAGCAGTGGAACCTGACTGCGGAGTTCCAGTTGCCCTCGGCCAACGTGCTGACGGTCGGCTATGTCGGTCAGCATGGCACCCACCTGATGGT
>DATJYW010000151.1:0-19462 GCA_035499435.1 Candidatus Acidiferrales bacterium
GCGTCCTGGCGGAAGCGGTTGAGCTCCATACCGATGAACCACTGCTCAGTGGCGCGGAAGATGACCGGGTTGTGGCAGCGCCAGCAGTGGGGATAGGAGTGCGAGAGTTTCTCGAGGCCGAGCAGAGCGCCGGCGGACTTCAGGTGCTCGATAACGACCGGGTTGGCTTCCCAGACGTTCTTGCCGATGAGGTCGTCGGGCAGGCGTCCGGGCGCGCCTTCGGCGCGGAAGAAGCGGCCGGCGGCATCGACGGGACAGAAGGTGGCGATGCCGTATTTCTGGCCGACGGAGTAGTCTTCCTGTCCGTGTCCCGGCGCAGTGTGTACGGCGCCGGTGCCCTGTTCGAGGGTAACGTGGTCGGCGAGGATGCCGAGCGAATCACGGTCGAGGAAGGGATGACGGAAGACGGCGCCTTCGAGGCGCTCGCCGGGAAAGGTGGCGAGAGTGGTGGGCGTGTGCCAGCCGAGCTTTTCGCCGGTGACGCCAAGCAGGTCTTCGGCGACGATGTAGACGTCGCCATCCACATCGACAGCCGCGTAGGAGAACTTCGGATGGTAGGCGATGGCCATGTTGGCGGGGATGGTCCACGGCGTGGTGGTCCAGATGAGACCGTAGACGCGGCGGCCGGCGAGCGAGGGCTCGATGGCGGCGGCGCTACTGGCGAGCGGGAACCGGACCCAGATGGAGGGGCTGGAGTGGTCGGTGTACTCGACTTCGGCTTCGGCGAGGGCGGTGCGATCCTTGATGCACCAGTGGACGGGTTTGAGGCCCTTGTAGACGTAGCCGCGATCCAGGAAATCGACGAAGGCGCCGGCGATCACGCTCTGGTAGTGCGCGCTCATGGTGAGGTAGGGGTCTTCCCAGCGGCCGAGCACGGCGAGGCGCTTGAAATCCTGGCGCTGGATATTGACGTACTTCTCGGCGTACTTGCGGCAGTCGCGGCGGATTTCGGCGGGGCTCATTTTCTGCTTGCGCGCGCCGAGCTCGCTATCGACCTTGATTTCAATGGGGAGGCCGTGGCAGTCCCAGCCGGGCACGTAGGGCGAATCGTAGCCCGACATGGTTTTGGACTTTACGATGAAGTCCTTGAGGATTTTGTTGAAAGCGGTGCCGAGGTGAATGCGGCCGTTGGCGTAGGGCGGGCCATCGTGGAGAACGTACGTGGGACGGCCCTTGCGCGAATCGCGGATCTGGTGATAGAGGCGCTCCTTTTCCCACCGCTCCAGGATTTTGGGCTCTTTCTGGGGCAGGTTGGCCTTCATGGAGAAGCCGGTTTTGGGCAGATTGACCGTCTGCTTCAAATCTACGTTTTGCGCTTCCATTTGTGGGGTAACTACCATCGTAGCAAGCGGGGCAAGGGAATGCGGCGGGCGGAGTCGGGTTGTCGCCGGTTTCCTTAGGTTCGCCGGGTGTCGAGGAATGCGACAGACGGATTGAAAACAAACAAGAAATTGGGTTCGTTCGGTACTGCGGAGTTTTGGGGACCGGCCCGCGCGGGGCGATGCGGCGGGGGCCGACAAAGCGGCGGCGAAATGTTTTGACGAGGGGTGACGCACACGCTCTCCTGGCTCGACGCTAGCACGGGGGACCCGGGGAGGCGCGGAAGGATCGGGATAAGTGGAGCAGAATCAGATCAAGAAAGTGAGAAGGTGGCGTGACCCTGTGCTGGTTCAGCGTGAAGTGGAGAGGGAGCGCTCCCCGTCAGCGAGCATAACCTCATGTTCGGCGAGTCAGTTCCGGGCGACATCTCCAGCGCCGGACGAAATCTCGGCATTAGGGCCGGGCCGTGGTTGCCAATCAAGAGGCCACTGCTTAGAATTTTGGCTGGGTGAACCGATGAGCGGCAGAAACTCACGCGTAAATCAATGCCAGAACCCGAGGGGATGGCTGGGACGATTGGTTCTGCGGAATATGAACCCGCCACTCCAAGGTTACAGATTGGGGCTTATCGCAGACTTCGATAGCGAAACAGGACATCATCCTGGATGTTGGCTGCGGCGGAGGCAGAACCGTGAACAAGTTGGCTGCTATGGCGACTCAAGGCAAAGTCTATGGCATCGATCATTCGGCGGAGAGCGTGGCTATGGCCATGCGAACGAACAAGGAATGGATCGATATTGGACGCGTTGAGGTTCGGGAGGGGTCCGTCTCCCGGTTGCCATTTTCAGACGGCGCGTTCGATCTCGTCACGGCGGTCGAGACGCACTTCTGGTGGCCTGCTTTGCCGACGGATCTGCGCGAAGTCTTGAGAGTCCTGAAGCCCGGCGGCAGGCTGATCATCATCGCGGAAGTCTACAAGGGAGCAGAAGCCTTCGCTTCAAAAGCCGCGGAGAGATATTCTGAAAAAACCGGTATGGCGCTCCTCAGCGCCGAGGAGCATCGCGAACTGGTCACGGATGCCGGTTACTCAGACGTTCAGGTCATTACGGAACCGAGCAAAGGGTGGATTTGCTGCATCGGGAGCAAGGCTGCGGTTTCGTAAGGCCCGGTCGAAATTCAGTAATCAGGCATCAAGTACGGCAGGCGTACGGATTTTGAGCTACCCCTGGCTGCCAAGATCGGCCGCCCCACATCTTGTGCGCTAGTCCTCTGGCCGCGTGGTTTGTTGCCAAACCGCATCTCCAGCCGTTACGCTTTGAGAGTCTTCAGAAAGGCGTAGCTGTCCTTCGTCGCGTCCATGTTCAGCGACTCCAACTCGACGTACCAGTTCTTTACGCCGGCCTTCTTAGCCGCGGCGAACAGCTTCGGCCACGCGACGTCGCCCTTGCCGAGAGGGACCTGCTTCTTCTCCGCCGACGACCAGTCTTGCAGGTGCAGCGAGATGAACCGCCCCGCGTACTTCGTCAAGTAGTCCTCCGCTTTGTACCCGATGCTGATCACCGACACCTGGAACTGCATCTTGACCGCCTTGGGGTCGAGCTTCTGCATCAGGTGGTCGTAAATGAGGACGTCGCCGATTTTGGCAAACTCGCCGTTGTGGTTGTGGAACCCCATCTGCACGCCGGTCTTGAGGGCCTGCTCGCCGGCCTGGTTCAAGTCGTCACAAGCGCGGTCCCAATCGGCCAGCGTGGCGTTTTCTCGCGGAATCGGCATGCTGGCCATAATCATCTGCTTCATGCCGAGCTCCTTCGCCCACGCTACGCGTTCTTCCAGGTTGCTCTTGAGCTCGGGCATTCCATAGTGGCAGCTCTCGGCCACGATGTTGTTCGAATCTAACAGCTTCCTCAGATCGGCCGGCTTGTAATCCTTGAGCCCGGCGAAATCGCGGTAGCTCCACGGCGAACAGAGCTCGATGCGGCGCGTGCCAATGCCCGCGAGCGCCTTCAGCGTCCCCGGAATGTCCTTGGCGAATTCGTTGCGGAAGGGGTACGCCTGGGTTCCCGGCGGTATTCCCATCGCCTCGGC
Organism: Candidatus Acidiferrales bacterium; assembly: GCA_035499435.1. Classification (GTDB taxonomy): domain Bacteria; phylum Acidobacteriota; class Terriglobia; order Bryobacterales; family Bryobacteraceae; genus Solibacter. The sequence continues at coordinate 3,406 of DATJYW010000151.1, forward strand.
CGGGAGGCGGAAAGCGGCCGCCGTCAGCGCGGCACCGCCGAGGAAAGTCCTTCGAGAAAGAGTAGACATGCGCCGCAATTCTATCACGCAGCGCGGCCCTTCCCGCCCGGCGGTAACGTGTCGATCCAATGGGAACTTTATGGCCGTGAATTGGCGGCACAAAAGCGCGTTGCGTGCGCTAAGATGGCGAAGCCGGCATAATTGTTCGCCGCCACGTCGTCGCATTTCTGGCGGTAGGCCGCCACCCCGCCGATATACGGCATGAAGACGCGCGGCTTTCCCGGCACGTTCGCTCCGACGTACCACGAGTTGGCGAGCGGGAAAATCGTATCGCTCGCAACTTCGTTGACGTGCTCGACCCATGCCATTTCGGCTTCCGGTGTGGCCTCGATGGCACTCACATTTCTGCTCTTCATGGCAGTCAGGCAGCCGGTTATCCATTCCACGTGCTGCTCGATCGACAGAACCATGTTGCTGAGGACCGACGGACTTCCCGGCCCGGTCACCGTGAACAGGTTCGGGAATCCGGCCACGGCCAGGCCGAGATAGGTCCGGGGGCCGGCGGCCCACTTCTCCTTCAACGAGACGCCCCCACGGCCACGAATGTCAATTCGGGAAAGCGCGCCCGTCATGGCATCGAACCCGGTAGCGAAAACCAGGCTGTCAAGGCGATATTCGCAATCCGACGTCCGGATTCCCGACGGGGTGATTGCCTGGATCGGAGTCTCGCGGAGATCCACGAGGGTGACGTTCTCGCGGTTGAAAGCTGTGTAGTAATCGGTGTCGACGCACATCCGTTTGGCCCCGATCGGATACTGCCTGGGCGCGAGCTTCTCCGCGACGGAGGGGTCGCGGACGATTTCGCGGATTTTGGATCGCACAAAATCGGCGGCGGTTTCATTGGCTTCCGGGCTGATCAGAAGATCGTTGAACGTCCCGAGAAGAGAGAAGCCGCCTCTCTCCCATCGCTCTTCATACGCGCGGCGGCGCTCCGCGCCGGAGCATCCGAGAGACGGCCGGTCGACCGGATCGACGTGATTGATTCCCAGGTAGGAGCTGCGCGCCTTCTCGCGGTAGGCGGGACCATTGGCGTTCCAGTCGTCGATCGTTTCGGCCGGGAGCGGAGCGTTTCGTGCCGGTACACTGAAGCTCGGCGTGCGCTGGAAAACATAGAGATGCGCCGCTTGCCGGGCAATGATGGGGATGGACTGGATGCCGGAAGAACCGGTGCCAATGACGCCGACATTCCGACCGGTGAAGTCGACGCCATCGTGCGGCCACCTCGCCGTCTGGTAGCACTTTCCGCCGAAGTTCTCGAGGCCTGGATATTCGGGCGCTTTGGGAATCGAGAGACAGCCGGTAGCCATAATACAAAATCGCGCGGACGCCGGTGCATGGCGGTCCGTCTGCACGGTCCACAGGTTCGTGCGTTCGTCGAAGACGGCGCTGGTTACCTTTGTGTCGAGCGCGATGTCGCGGCGCAGGTCGAAGCGGTCTGCAACGTAATCGAGGTAGCGGAGAATTTCCGGCTGCGAGGCGTAGCGCTCGGACCACCGCCATTCGCGCGTGAGCTCCTCGGAGAAGGAATACGAGTATTCCAAGCTCTCGATGTCGCAGCGCGCACCGGGGTAGCGGTTCCAGAACCACGTCCCGCCCACTCCGCTGCCGGCTTCGAACAGGCGCGCGCAGAGGCCGGCGGTGCGCAGACGATGCAGCATATACAGTCCGGAAAAGCCGGCGCCGACAATGATGGCGTCCAGAGGTTCGGCAGAGAGACAGGTCATGGCAGCATCTCCTTGGTTGGGGCATTGTACTTCAAGCAAGCCCAATAGCCATTACGATGGCAGACGCCCGAACGGATGAGCGGCGCGGCGCCGGCCATAGTTCACGTTGGCCCACTGGAGCATGTTCATCAAGGTTCGACAGGTCGGAGGTGGCCTCTTTCCGCCGCAGGCCGCAGCCGAGGAGGGCCAACTGACTACGCGTTTCGCGATTCGAATCGAAACTTGTATATAATCCACCCATGCGAGGAATACCCTGGAGCACAATCGCGCTCGGCTCGCTGCTGCTCATCTCGGTCTGCTCAAAAGGAGGGCAGGAAGTGCAATCTCCGCAACCTGAAAAGTCGAAGCCACCTGTCAAAATGGAGCAACGCGGCCGCATCCTGGGAATCGGCGGTATCTTCTTCAAATCCGCAAATCGCGATCAGATGCGCGAATGGTATTCGAAGCATCTTGGACTCGCCGACAAAGGCGGGGGCATGATGCTTCCGTGGCGCGAACACGACGACCCGCAAAAGGAACACGTTACAGTTTGGAGTATTTTTCCCACCTCCACCAACTATTTCGATCCCGGCCACGCACCGTTCATGATCAACTACATCGTGGACGATCTGGATGCTTTGCTCGACCGCCTAAAAGAAGAGGGGGTAAGGATCGACGCCAAGCGAATGAATGAATCCTACGGCCGCTTTGGCTGGATCTATGACTCGGATGGGAATAAGATCGAGCTCTGGCAGCCGGCGTCCGGAAAGCAATAGCCCAGAGTACTCGCAATCCTCAAGCCCAGTGCGTCGAGCTTTCGGCGATCAGCGGTTAGCGATCAGCTCTTGAGAGCAGTTACGGCGCGGATTGTGGACGAAATATCACGGCGGCGCCCTACCTGAATCCGGTTTGGGTGCCGGCTTGCATGGAGAAGAACGAAGGAGCTCCGGCCGGTTAAGCCGGAGGCACCGGTTATGTCCGCTTCGGCACTTCCCATTGCGTCCAACCTGTCCCGGATCTTCGGTCTCAGCCATCGAACGCCGTCGGGGCCTGTCGCTGAAATGAATGTCCTTCTTGAGAGAATCGGGCAGCGGCTGTATCGCGAGAGCGTGCCGGTTCTGGCCTCCTGGTGGCTCAAGACCGTCTATTGCGCCGGGCACAATCGCCAGTGGTGGATCGAGTTGGACGCTGCGATGCGAAGGGTCTTACGCAAACAGTGCCTGGACGCCACAGCGGATGAGGCGATCAGGGACATCGAGACGTGGGTTCGGCAGGCGATTCTATCGCGGCAGAAGGCGCCGGCGGCACAACGGCTGCTGGCGCCGCCGTTTCGGCGCGAGCTGATGCCGGGCCAGGCTGGGTCGTACCTGACTCGCGTACTGAACGAATGGCTGCCCGGAGAAGTCGCGCGCATGCTCACGACCGAAGCCGGGGTGGCGGGCTCAAGCGAAAGCGGCATGCCTGCGCTGACCGTGGCAACGGCCTTGGAACGCTTGCTGCTGCGCGAACATTTTTCGCCGGCGAGCCTCGAGCTTCTATTGGAAGCGGCGCGAATGTCGCCGGTCAACGCCTATCCGGCCGACGTGGAGATCTTCGGCGACATCGTCCTGGCACTGCTCGGACGGACGGCTGGGCCGGCTCCGCCGGTCCTGCCGGCTACGGCGCTGGCCGGCGGATTCGCGGATGCCGTGGGGCGGGCGGCACTTGTGGCCTGCGATGACGGCGATGAGATTCACGTACCTCTCGACGCGGCGCAGGCACGAGAAGTCTTCCAACACGATCCGGTGCGTATCGGATCCATCGTCGTCACCACGGACGGGCGCTGGTGGGAATCGGCCCGGCTGCAGAGCGGGACGGAGACCGTGATTGCGTATCGCCCCGGCGGTCGTCTGCGAATCGATTTCAGCTCGGAGCATGCCCGGCTGGTGGTGCCGTGGCCCGAGACCGGGGAGAGCTGGCCGGGTGCGGTTCATCTCCCCGACCATGTCGCGCTGTTTGGCCGCGAATGGCGCGGGCGCGCATGGGAGAAGGGCGCCGACCGGACGTGGCTGCATTTGGAATTTTCCAGCGCCCTGACGCTTCCCGAAACACTCGACCGGGACAATCCGCGTCCGCGCCGTTTACGGCCAGCGTCGGTAGAGATTGCCTGGTCCGAGGTGGAGCGGGCGCTTGCGTCAGGCGGGCCGGATGCGATCGATCAACTTCACCGAGGGGACCTGATTCCGCTGGCACACGCGCTGGAACGGCTGGTCAACTGTTTGCTCCGGCCGTGGCCGTCCACGCGCGGTGACGTCGAGCGGTGGCTGAGGGCGGTTCGTTACCACCAGGGCGCCGTCGCATCCGACTACGGACGCATTCCCTGGCGGGTACTCTCCGCGCCGGCCCGGAACGCGCTTCTGAAACGGTGCGGGGACGCAGCGTCGATGGAGATCCTGGCCGAGACGTTTGACGGCGCGCCGCCAGCGGCACGGACGTCGCCCCCACGCGCGGCGTAATAGATCACGAGGAGTGAACCGGGCTGAGCATGCGGTTGTAGAGAAGCATGCCGGCCGCGCACGCCAGGCCGATGCCGGAGAGAATGAACCACATGGCCGCGGGGTTCGGCCCCATCACATAGTTCGTTACCAGCCACCCGGCGAGCGGGCCGGCCGTGAACGAGCCGATGGAGATTGGCAGAAACGCGAAGCCCATGTAGGTGCCGAGTTGTTGCTTTGGCGCCAGGGCCGACACATACTCGTAGAGCCGCGGCGAGAGGGTCGCTTCGCCGATCGAGAAGATCACGATGGCAGCGGTCACCACGGGGACGGCGGGGAAAACGGGGATCAGCAGCCACGCGGCGGCGGCGATGGTCATGCCGAGCGAAATTCCGGTGATCGGCTTCCATTTCTTTACGACGATGTTGACCGGGATGGTCAGCAGAATGATGGCAGCCCCTTCCACGCTCTGCAAGAGCTCGAAGTGCTCGAAGTGGAGAACCTGCCTGGCGTAGAACGGCATCGAGTAGTAGAGCTGCCAGAAGAGGAGGTAGAAGCCCGAGACGAGCACGAGGAAAAGGAGGAAGCGGATGTTCGCGAACACGGTCAGCATGTCGCGCATGACTTTGCCGAGCGTCCGGGCGGGATCGGCAGATCGCGATACAGGCTCGCGGAAGAACAAGAGGGCGCCGAGCAGGTTTCCCGCGGAGATCACTGACGAGGCGACGATGGCGTAGGGAATCCCGAGCCGCCCGCGCACCTGCATCGCGAGCAGCGGACCGAGGGATCCGCCGACATTCACCAGCGTGTAGTAGATGGAATACCCAAGCGCGCGTGTTCCTTCGGACGTGGTATTCGCGACGGTGCCGACGATGCAAGGCTTGATCAACGAGCCGCCGATGGCGGTGAGGATGAGAACCGAAACCACGTAAGGAGTCCTGCCGATGGAGGCGACGATTCCCTGCCCCGCGTTCAGGCCGGCGAGCCCGATGAGGAAGTAACCCGGCGCGAACAGGGCGAAGCAGGCGACGAGAGTGCGGCGGAATCCGTAACGGTCGACGACACTGCCGGCCACGATAGGAAGTGTGTAGAGCAGGCCGGAGAACAGGCCCACGAGCGAAGGTCCCCTGGCGGGACCGAGGCCGACATTCTCCGCAAGGAACACCGCCAGAACGGACAATGTGCAGTACATGGCGACGCGCTCAAACAGCTCGACGGTATTGGCGATCCAGAAGGAGCGGGTGAAGCCCTCGGTCCAACTTTGGATGCGGCCGGCCGTGGTCATGGGGGTCTCCTTGGGCATTGGCGTACGTTGATCCAGTGTAACGATCCACGCGGGTCGCGATTCCAAGCTAGGATAGTCCCATGCGATTGATCCTGTGTCTGCTCGGTGTAGTGTCGGTTGGGTTCCGGCTCTCGGCTCAAGGCACGCCTGCCGTGCCAGCGTCCCGGGCCATGACTTTGGTCATACCGGGATTTCCCGACGGGGGCCAGATTCCCGTGAAGTTCAGCCAGGCGGCTCCAGGTGCGGCGCCCGGCGAGGGGACGTCGCCGGCGATGAGCTGGGCCAACGTACCCGCGGGCACACAGAGCTTTTTCCTCCACATGCACGACCTGGATCTCGCACGCAACAAGACGACCGACGATCAGGCGCACTGGGTGCTGTGGAACATCCCGGCGACCGCGACCGGCTTACCCGAGGGCGTACCCAAGGGTTTGCAATTGCCCGACGGCAGCTTTCAGATCAGCGCCACAGGGCCGATGTACCGCGGACCGGGAGCCGCGGCGAACGGCCCATTTCACCACTACGTCTTCGAGCTCTATGCGCTGGACACCAAGCTGGACGTGAAACCATCGTCGGACGCTTTCGAGACGCGCGCGAATGTGATGAAAGCGATCCAGGGCCATATTCTGGCCAAAGCAGTCTATGGGGGCCTATTCCGGCGGCCGCAGTAGTCCGCCGAATTCCCGCCTAACCATTTGACAGTCCCGCCGTCCAATGCCTAGAATACACCTAGCTAGTTAGGCATAGCCAGATAGGCTTTAACAAGTGGGCACGAAGAAGAACGACATCCTGCAAGGCACGCTGGCGCTGCTGATTCTCAAGACGCTGGCGGGGCAGAAGAGCATGCACGGTTACGCCATCACGGCCTACATCCACGCGGTTTCCGATCAACTACTGCGCGTGGAGGAGGGGTCGCTCTACCCGGCGCTGCATCGCATGGAGCAGGCGGGCTGGGTACGCGCCGAGTGGGGCATGACCGAGAAGAATCGCGAGGCGCGCTTCTATTCGCTCACGGCGTCCGGCCGAAAACAGCTGGCCCAAGAAGAGGAAAGCTGGGAGCGGCTGACGTCGGGAGTCGGCAAGGTTCTGGGCTATGCGTAGATGGCTGGGCCGGCTGCGCAACGCCGTCCGCCCGGGGCGGCTGGGCCGGGACCTCGAGCGCGAACTACGCTTCCACGTCGCGGAGCGCATCGAGGAACTGCGGGATGCGGGCATGAGCGCCGAGGACGCCGCCCGGGTGGCGCGGAGGCAATTCGGCAACTACACGGCGCAGGTGGAAAGGACGAGAGATATGGACATCGCCGAGGGATTGGATGCGACGCTGCGCAATGTGCGGCTGTCGCTGCGCGCCCTGGCGAAGTCGCCGGGTTTCTCGATGACGGTGGTGCTGACGCTGGCGTTGGGGATCGGCGCCAACAGCGCGGTCTTTTCGGCGATCAATGCGGTGCTTTTGCGTCCGCTGCCTTTTCCGAACAGCGACCGGATCGTCAGCGTCGCGCAGATGCAGGCCAAGACGCCGCAGCCCCATATCGCGCCGGCCCGGCTGGAGGACTGGAACCGTATGAACCACACGTTCCAGGCGATCAGCGGCTACTACACGCAGGACGATTCCGAGCTTTCGGGCGATCTGCCGGAGAAGCTGACACATGCGCTGGTGGCGCCGCGGTTCCTGGAGGTGTGGGGCATTGCGCCGCAAATCGGCCGCGACTTCAGTCCGGAGGAGGAACACTATGGCGGCCCAAACGCAGTGCTGATCAGCGACCGATACTGGCGGCGGCGTTTCGGCGCGAGTCCCGATGCCATCGGCAATACGCTGCGGCTGGGGCAGACTTCGTACACGGTCATCGGCGTGATGCCGGCGTCGATGGCATTCGTGCAGCGAAACGTGGACCTTTGGAGCGTGAGCGCGCCCGATTTCCCGTACGCCCGCAGCCGCGATCTGACCTGGTTCCTGGGGGTCGGCCGGCTGAAGGCTGGGGTGACGCCGGCGCAGGCGCGTGCGGACCTGGCGACGGTACAGGCGGCTCTCGCCCGCCAGTATCCGAAGCCGGATGCGGAGATCCGTGCCGGCATCGAGCCGCTGAAAGAGCGGACGGTCGGGGGTGTGCGGGAGTCGCTGTGGGTGGTGTTCGGGTCGGTGACCCTGCTGTTGCTGATCGCGTGCACCAATATCGCGGCTCTACTGCTTTCGCGCGCCGCGAGCCGGCAGCACGAGATTGCGGTGCGCTTCAGCCTGGGGGCGTCGCGCGCCTCGGTGGCGGCGCAGTTGGTGACGGAGGTTTTTCTTCTGGCGCTGGCGGGCGCGGGCGTGGGCCTGGGGCTGGCGGCGGCCGCGGCGCGGGTGTTTCAGGTTTTGGCCAAGGACCTGCCGCGCGTGGAGGAGATCGGGCTGGACTGGCGAATCGTCGCGTATTCGTTGATCTGCGCGGTGGCCGCGACGCTGGCTTGCGGACTGGTGCCGGCGATTGCCGGGACGCGGCGCAGCCTGGCGGGATCGCTGGCGTCGGCGGGACGCTCGCAGGTGTCGGGACGGCGGCCGGCGCAGTTCGTGCTGGTGGGAGTGCAGGTGGCGCTCGCGGTCACGCTGCTCGCCGGCGCGGGCCTGCTGCTGCGCAGTTTCCAGGCATTGGGGCGGGTGGCCGGAGGGTTCGATGCGGATCATGTGCTCACGTTCCGCATCAGCGCGTCGTGGGGCGAAACGGGCGATCTAAAGAGGTCCGGGCAGACGGTAAAGCGGATCCTGGAGGCCGTGGCAGCAGTGCCGGGCGTGGAATCCTCGGCCGCAACGTTTCTGCTTCCGGGCGTGCCCGGCACGTTTCCAGTGGAGCTGAGCGTGGCGGAGGGGCGGGCGGAGAGCGAACCGAAGATTGTCGCCGAATCACGCATCGGCAGCGCAGGCTTGTTCGCGACGATGCGCATTCCGCTCCTGGCGGGCGAGATGTGCCCGCAGGAGTCCAACACCCCCGGGATGATGGTGAACCGATTGTTTGCCAACGCCTATTTCGGCGGCGCCGGCGCGATCGGCAAACACCTGGGGCAGCCGAGCAGCCCATACTTTCCAACCGCGGTGGTGCGCGGCATCGTGGGCGATGAGCGCGAGCGCGGGCTGGATCACGAGCCGGTGCCGGCCATCTATTATTGCGGCCTGATCATGCAGCCCGGCCTGTACTTCCTGGCGCGGACGCACGGCAATCCGATGGCTTTGGGGGAGAGCGTGCGCCGCAAGTTGCACGAAATCGAGCCGGGGCGGTCGGTGTACGAGATCTCGCCGCTTACCGCGCATCTATCCGACGCGTTCGCGGAGAACCGGCTGCGCACGGTGCTGCTGACGTTCTTTGCGCTGACGGCGATTGCGCTGGCATCGGTCGGGCTGTACGGCACGCTGAGCTACCAGGTGAACGTCCGGCAGCGGGAGGTCGGGCTGCGGCTGGCGCTGGGGGCGCTGCGCGCGCAGATTGTGCGGCAGTTCCTGGCGCAGGGAATGCGCGTGTCGCTGGCGGGCTGCGCGGCGGGGCTCGGGCTGGCCGGGGCATTCACCAAGGTGTTGGCCGGAATGCTGTTCGGCGTGTCGCCCTGGGATGCGATCACGATGACCGGAGTAATCGCGCTGGTGATGGCGGTATCGATCGCGGCGTCGCTGCTGCCGGCGGCGCGGGCGGCGAGGGTCGAGCCGATGCAGGTGCTGCGGGAGGAGTAGCGCGGAGCAGGCTATGCGAGAGTAGACGCTCTACATGAAAAGTAGTAGAATGTCTACACAATGCGGAACGATGCACCTTCCCGGGTAGAGCTGCTGCAGGGAACGCTGGACCTGCTCATCCTCCGAACCCTGCTTGCCGGGCCGGCCCACGGCCACGCGATTGCGAAGCACATTCAGCGCACCTCCGAGGACCTGCTCCAAGTGGAGACAGGATCGCTGTATCCGGCGCTCCATCGCCTGGAGGCAAAGGGCTGGATCGCCGCCTCATGGGAACTTTCGAGCAAAGGCAAGCGGGCGAGGTTCTATCGACTGACTACGGCCGGGCGCAGGCAGCACGCGGCCGAGCAGTCGAAATGGGACGCCTTCGCGCGGGCCATGGCGTTGATATTGAATCCAGCCGACCAGGAGGCGCCATGAGGTCCTTCTTACGCAAGCTTGGTTGGTTGACGCGAAGGTCCGGCAAGGAAGCGGAGCTGGGCGAGGAACTCCATTTTCACCTGGAGGAGGAAGCGGAAGAGCGCGGAGCCGGCGGATTGACGGAGGGTGAGGCCCGGCTGGCGGCACGCCGCGAACTGGGCAACCTGGCACTGGTGCAGGAGAACTCGCGGGCCGCGTGGGGCTGGTTTTGGCTGGAGCAACTGGTGCGCGACGCGAGCTACGGGCTTCGCCAGGTTCGCCGCAGTAGATTGTTTTCAGGGATGGCGATCGCCACGTTGGCGCTCGGTATCGGCGGGATTACCGCGGTGTTCAGCGTCTTCGACGCGGTGCTGATCCGACCGCTGCCCTATGCCGACGCAGACCGCCTGGTCATGATCTGGGACTACATGGGCAAGGCCGACGTCATGACGAGACACAATCCCACCCCGCCGGAGTGGATCGAGTGGCGGCGTCTCAATACGGTGTTCACGGACCTCGCGAGCACGCAGCCGGGCGACGCGACGCTGTCCGGCGACGGCGAACCGGAACAGGTTCCGGCGCGAAAGGCGACGTGGAACTTCTGGAGCGTACTTGGGGTGCGGCCGATCGCCGGACGCGTCTTCACCGAGGACGAGGACAACCAGAGCATGCGCGTGGTGGTGATCAGCTACGGGCTGTGGCAGCGCCGCTTTGGCGGGTCGCCGGGGATCGTGGGACGCAAGATCTCGCTCAACGACGAGCCTTACGAGGTGATCGGCGTGATGCCGCGGGGCTTCTATTTCATGCCTTCGCGCGAGGTGGACATTTGGATGCCGGCGTCATTTCCTGCCTGGATGCGAAGGAACTTCACGTGGCACGATGCGCAGATCGTCGCGCGGCTCAAGCCCGGCGTGACGCTGGAGCAGGCAAGACAGTCGATGACGGCATTGAGTTTGCAGGTGACAGCGAAGGATTTCCGAGGTCCCCACCCGGTGATTGTGATGCCCCTGCGGGAAGAGATTGCGGGCAAGACACAGACCGCGCTGATCTGGCTGCTGTGCGCGTCAGCGGCGCTACTGGCGATCGCGTGCGTCAACCTGGCGAATCTTCTGCTTTCGCGCGGCGCGGCGCGCGGGCGGGAGGTCGCGGTGCGCGCGGCGCTGGGCGCGGGCCGCGGAAGGCTGGCGGCGCAATTCCTTACCGAGAGCCTGGTGCTGGCCGCGTTCGGCACGCTTGCCGGACTGGTTCTGGCGCTTCCCGCGATGCGATTTTTGGAGAGACTTGTGCCCGAGGCAATGGGCGCGGAGCGGTTAACGCTCGATTGGCGCGTCCTGGCATTCTCCGGGGCAGCCGCCATTGGCGCCGCGCTGACTTTCGGACTCGCGCCGGCGCTCGGAGGGTCGCGGCTCGGGCCGCAGGAAGGACTCCGCGCCGGCGGACGCGGCACGACCGGTGGGCGCAGCCATTGGTTCCAGCACGCGCTCATTGTGATCGAGACAGCGCTTGCGGTTGTGCTGCTGACGTGCGGCGGCCTGCTCTTCCAGACCTTTCAGCACCTGCGAAACACCGACCTGGGAATCAGGAGCGAGAGGCTATTGACCTTCGAGACTCCGCTGTTCCGATACAAGGACTTCGACCGGCGCGTGGCATTCGTCAACGCGGAGTTGGAGAAGGTGCGGGCGATTCCCGGCGTGATCAGCGCGGGATCGATCAACGTGATTCCGTTCACCAACTTCGCGAACGCGACTTTCTATCGGCTGGAGGGCCAGCCCGCAGGGGCCGTACCCGGCCAGGTTGCACTTGTCCGGAACGTGAGCCGCGATTATTTTGCCGCCGTCGGCGCGCGCCTGCGGGAAGGCAGATTCTTCAGCGCGTCGGACCAAAAGTCCGATTCTCCGGTGGCGATCGTCAACGAGCAGTTTGCAAATCGCCACTTCGCCGGCCGGCAGGAGCTGGGCCAAAGGTTCAAGTTTGGGAACTTAGGGCAGAAAGGCTATTGGTACACGATTGTCGGCGTCGTGAAGCCCATCCGCGAAAGCGGCGTGCTGGAGGAAGCGAGGCTCGCGGTGTATCGTGTGCTGGAGCAATGCGACCAGATCGGCGACCTCAACGCAGGCATGGTGGTTCGAACGGCGGTGGAGCCTGCGTCGGTCGTGCCGGCGGTGCGTCAGGCGATCTGGTCGCTCGACAAGAATCAGCCTCTGGCGCGAATCCGGACGATGGAGGAGATTGTCGACCGCCAGCTTGCAACACCATCGCAAAGCTCGGCGCTGTCGGGCGCATTTGCTCTGCTCGCGCTGCTATTGGCATCGCTGGGAATCTACGGAGTACTCTCCTACGCGGTAAGCCAGAGGACGAACGAGATCGGGGTGCGCATGGCGTTAGGGGCGACGTCCGGCCAGATATTGATTGCTTTCGGCAAACGAGGCCTGGCGCTGACGATTACCGGACTCGCCATCGGCCTGGTGCTGGCGGCAATCGCGGCGCGCTCGATGACCACGCTGCTCTATGGATTTCGGCCGGACTATACGCCAACCGTCGCGGCGGTATCGGCGATTCTCCTGGCGGTGTCGGCGCTGGCCTGTTTCATTCCCGCGCGCCGCGCGTCGCGGGTGGATCCGATAGTTGCCCTGCGCAGCGAGTAGACGGGTTTTCTTGCGCCGCCGGCCCGCCTGTGGTGCGATACCTCTATGCGTTCACTACGTTCCGCTGCGCAGCGGTAGCGGTCCTTTGCTTCGTACCAACCACGGCAGCCCAGACCACCGTGCTGCCCGAGCAACAGGCTCTGGGCGGCGCTCAATGCGGCGCGGCGGGCAGCGAAGGGGCGCTTGTCCACGACGCGATTATTGCGGGGGCGGGGCTTTACGGTCTGACTGCGGCGAAGGAACTGCAACACCTCGGGCACCGCGCGCCGATACTCGAGCGGAATGCCGAGACGGCAACCCGCTGACATCGCTGGTGGACGCGCTGGGGTTTCAACAGGTACGAACCGAACTGGATGCTCCGTACTACATTTACAACGCGCCTGCCGAGGCGGGAAAACCGGACCGGGCGAGACGGGCGGAGCGCGCGGATCAGGCACTTTTCGACGAGGCGAACGAGGAGTACGAAGAAGCCGTGGACCTGGCCGCGCGCGCACAGGAGCACGAATACGGGCTGGCGCGGTACACGTGCGGCGCCGCGGGATGCAGCGCGGGGAGATGACACCCCGAGAGTTCTGCGAGCAGATCAACGGCATGACGGCGCGCAGTCGAGACTCCCGCGCTCGGGCTCCGCGTGTACTGCGTCTCACCGTCGATCGAGGGATGAGTTAACATTTTACGCGGCGGTATCGTCTACTGGAAGCTGGAGGCACTAATGCGCCTGGGGATATCTCTGCTCGCCCTATGCTTCGCGCCGCGCGCGCAGATCGGAGGCGCCGGCCAACCTCCGGCGCAAACTACGGGGAACGTTCAGAATGCGCCCGCAGCCACTCCTGCGCAGGACCTTTGCACGATCCAGGGCCAGGTGTTCAACGCCGCCACCGGCGAACCGTTGAAGAAAGCAACTTTGAATCTGCAGCGCACGGACCTGACGCCCGACATGATGTCGATGCCCGCTACCTACAGCACCACGAGCGATGCATCCGGCAAGTTCGGGATGAAGGACCTCGAGCCAGGAAAATACCGTCTTACCGTAACGCGCAATGGCTTTGTCTCGACTACTTACGGAGCCCGCGGCCTGAATCGTCCGGGCGCCACGCTTTCCTTGACGCGCGGGCAGCAGCTCAAAGAAGTCGTCTTCCGCCTGACTCCTCACGGTGTAGTCGCGGGGCGGGTGGTGGACGAAGACGGCGAGCCGGTTCCATACGTCCGCGTACAGCTGATGACTTACCGCTACCTACAGGGCAGAAAGCAGCTCACCTATGCCAACGGCGCCAGCACGGACGATCTGGGCGACTACCGCATTTTCGGTGTCGCGCCCGGGAAGTACTTTGTCAGCGCCACCGCGACCAATCAGAACTTCCCCGCTGCCCAGGACCGCTCGGCCACTCCTCAGCCCGATGAAGACTACGTTCCCACCTATTACCCTGGGACCACGGACGCCGGCAATGCCACGCAGATCGAAGTTACGCCTGGAGGCCAGCTTCGCGACATCTCGCTCCGGCTTTCAAAGGCGCACACGATCCGCGTGAAGGGTCATGTCACTTACAGCGTTGCCGGCCGGCAGCGTGTCACCATCTACCTCACGCCCCGGAACCCGGCTATCGGTGGACCGATGTCGATGCGCCCGACACAGGCGGACGCGAAGGGAGATTTCGATCTTCGCGGCGTGGCCCCGGGATCATATCTGCTTACCGCCGTGATCAACGATGGCTCGAAGACCTATCAGGCACGCGCTCCGATCGATGCAGGCGGCTCGAATGTGGAAGGAGTCAACCTCACGATCGGCCCCGGCATCGAAGTCAGCGGCCGCGTGCGGATAGAGGGCGCCGATGCGGCGGACTTTGGCAACCTCAGGCTTATGCTCCAGCCGCGCGAGCCTGGCGGCATGATGTTCGGCGGATTCTCCCCCGCGAAACTGGACGACAACCGCGCTTTCAAGCTGGAGAATGTCTCACCCGGATCTTTCAACCTGGTGGTGACCGGGCTTCCTTCGGGCTTCTACCTGAAATCGGTTCGTTCCGACCAGACGGATGTTCTGGCGAACGGCCTGAATACGGAAGCAGCGTCTGCGCCGCTGGATGTGGTCCTCCGCGCGGGGGCGGCGCAGGTGGCCGGCACCGTGCAGAATCCGAATACCAGCGCTCCCTCGCCGGGCGCCACCGTCGTCCTGATCCCGCAGGACAACGCGCGCAAGGATCAGCAGACCTACTACAGGCAGGCGGGCGCCGACCAGAATGGCGCCTTCACTTTCAAGGACCTTCCTCCCGGCGAGTACAAGCTCTACGCGTGGGAGGACCTGGAAGCGGGCGCTTACATGGATCCCGATTTCATGAAGCCGGTGGAGAGCAAAGGCGAGGCGCTGACACTTCGCGAAAACGACCAGAAATCGGTGCAGTTGACGTTGATTCCGGCCGACCCACCTGGCGGCAGGGACAAGGAGTGAGCGGGAGTCTGCCCCTAAATCGCGCGTGTTTATCCGCCCGAGCGAGTTGTACACTCACTGAAAAGGAGGAGAGATGAAAAAGGGCTATTGGGTCGTCGCATACCGTTCGGTATCGGACGAAGCTGCAATCAAGAAATATGGAGAGCTTGCGATGCCAGCGATCAAGGCGGGCGGCGGCGCGGCCGTGATTCGAACGGCCGATGCTATCGAACCGCGAGAGGCCGGTTTGAAGCAACGTATCGTCGTGATCGAATTCGAGAGTTTTGAAAAGGCGCTTGCCACTTACGATAGTGCCGCTTACCAGGCGGCGTTGAAGGTTTTGGGATCCGCGGAGCGGGACTTCCGCATCGTAGAAGGCGTGGCTTAAGGTCCCGCGAGGGTAAATGACGGGTATGAAACAAAGCGTTCCCAAGTCGGTCGACGAGTATATTGACGCCCAACCCATGGCGGTACGGCCGAAACTCGAAAAGGTGCGAGCCGCGATCCGGAGGGCCGTTCCAGAGGCAGTGGAGGGCATCGGGTACCGCATGCCCGGATACAAGCTGTACGGAAAGCCGATGCTGTATTTCGCCGGCTTCAAGGAACACTATTCTCTATTTGCCGCATCGGGGACGTTTTTCGCGGCGCTCGAAGATGAACTCAGGGGCTATGAGCTGCGAAAGGGGACGATCCAGTTCCCCCTCACCAAACCGGTTCCGGTGAAGCTCATCGACCGGATCGCGAAGCTGCGTGCGGCTGGGATCGCCGCCACGGCGAAAAAACCGCTGCTGGGCCGACAGAAAGAAAGGCGCAAGTAGACCCAGTAGAAGACAGGGTGGCCCGCCCGCGCGAGGCCGTTGGCTGCAGGACGCTGATCTGCCGGAAGGCCGACTCGGGCCAATTGAACGATTTGATGAAACCCGTCAAGTGGAATTGCGTGATCGGCAGTTCGTGCAGCCAGCCAGTTGCTGCGTGAACACCACAGCCTACCTTTCTCCGAGTGGTGCGTCAACCACCCGGAGTCGACCACCCGGAGTCGACAACGGCGATGGCGAGCGCGCTCGGCGGACGGGAGCCCGGCCCCTCGGAAAGGCAGCGCAGAATGACGCGCTCCAAGGTGGGGTCCACGTCGCTCACGAGGCTGTTCAGGCTCGGCGATGTGACGCTGTCGCGGACCTTCGAAGGCGCGCTTGCCGCTGAACACCTTGTGGAGAATCGGGCTCAGCGAATGGAGACCGCTGCGAATCGGAACCTCGCGGCCGGCAGCTGCTCGGGCTGCCTAAATCGTTCGCCCCACATCGGATTGGCTACCATTCAACGCGCTTCCTAATTTCATTCAATATGTCATAGAGGTCGGATCCGGAAAGTTCAGCCA
>DATJYW010000152.1:0-4736 GCA_035499435.1 Candidatus Acidiferrales bacterium
TTTTCCGGCCAGCCGTAGGCCGCCATCATGATGTGGAACAGATCGGTATTGACCAGGTAGCCGTGGACCCGCTCGGCGCCGGGTCCCTGCGCGGCCACCAGTACTTCCTCGCCCGTGTGGCCGTTCTCCACGCGGATCTTCGGCTTGGTGTCGGGGCCGGCGCTGGGATCGGGAATCAGGTTGTCGCCCTTCTTGCCGCCGCGCACGCGCAGATCAAAGGAGTGGTCTGCGGTGAACAGGATCAGGGTGTCATCCTTCACCTGTTTGGCGGTCTGCTGGATGATGCCGTCCATCTCGATCACATTGTCGAGGCCTTTCTTGATGTTGGTGGTATGCATGTCCCACTCCACCATCAGGAAGTAACCTTTCCGATTGCGCGAGAGGATCTCGATGGCTTTCCTGACCACCGGTGCGGCCTGGAACGGCTTGTCGAAAAGCGCCATCACGCGGTTCGAGGTGACGGGAATAGCTTCGGGATCGTCATATAGGGAGTAGCCCGCCTTGCGGAACGGTTCCTCCGTCAGGCCGCCCTTGCCATCTTGCTCCGGGCCGAAGACGGTCTTGCGACCGCCGCCGATTACCACATCCACGCCGTCGCCAAAGCGCGGATCCAGAATCTGAGAGAAAATCTCTGCGGCTTTGGCGCGCTCGTTGCAATGCGCGTAACACGCCGCCGGGGTGGCGTCCCACATGGGCATGTTCGAGATTACGCCCGTCGAAAGGCCGCGCTCTTCGGCGTACTCCAGAATGGTCTTGAGCGGTTGGCCGTCCTTCTTTCCGCGCATCGAATCGGACGATTGCGAGATGACGCCGTTGTTGGTCTTATGCCCCGTGACGATCGCAGTCATGCCCGCCGCCGAGTCTGTGACCCACGCATTTGCTGCTGAGGTTTCCGAGAGTCCGATGTACGGCAGGTGCTGGAGAAACAGACTCTGCGGCGCATCGTGGCCGTAAAGGCTCGCTGCGTTCAAGGTGGACGTCCCGCCCGCATCGCCGAGGAAGAGAATGACATTTCTGGCATGGCGCTCCGCGGCGAATATCGTGCACGCGGCACACAGAATCAGAATGGAGAGCTTCTTCATGAACGGTACCGGATCGAACTGTCTTTGTAGCACGATTTGCAGGAAACCCGCCTTTCCCGCGACCCTTCCCCGCCGGCGTAACACGCAAGAGCACCGCGCGTCTGAATGCCTCGGATCAGATCGAGCCGGACCCATTTGCGAATCAACATCGTCACGGTAAACGCTCCCGGTAGGATTGCTCAGCGGCAATACTTGTCCCTGCGCAAAGCAGGGCGAGTTGGCCGTGCTAAACTGACGCGAAGGAGCGAGATTCATTGGAGGGGCACCGCTGGGCGCGACTCGTTGTTGCCTTGCGTACGTGTGCCCGATTCCGTCTCCCATCTGTGCGCGCCGCATCTACCCTGCTGCTCGCACTGTTCCTCCTGGCGCCGTATGGAGCCTCGCTTTCTCTCCTTTTCGAACGCGATGCTTCAAATTGCGGCATGGCGTGCTGCAAGGGGACGAAAGCCCGCTGTTGCCGTAAGTCAAGCCACATGGCTCACGAGGACGGTCCGGCGTGGTCCTCGTCACCGATGTGCCCTGATGGATGCGGGCAACTTCCTGCAACACAGGGAAGTCTCGTTGCCAGCCTTGCCGCGAAGCGATTCGACACGGCCCCGATCGCTGCGTCCGCGCCGGTGCGGCGGACAGCAGACCACGGCACCCGTTCTTCCGACGTAGCGTTCGCCCTTTTCCAACGCCCACCACCTGTTTCCGCCTGAAGCCGTTTCATTAGGCACATGACGACACGTCCGCCCAGCAGCCCCGGGCGGCCTCTCAGGTCCGGTTGCATTCACGCGCCCGAGCGTCGGGTGCACGCGCATTTCGCGGAGCCTACCTCGCGCGAGCCGCGGCGCCACTCAGGTAGAGCAACATTCGAAGAAACAGGAGCAGAAGAATGACCCCAAGTATCAATAGTATCGATACGAGTTTACGGAGAGGTCTCATCCGACATGGTGGGCGTGAATGGCAGGCAGGACTAGCCCTTGTGGCGGACTCCGAGCCCGCACACGCGATGGGTCAGCGAGACGCAGGAGGCCGCCGCTGGCAGCCGCCAATCGGTACGCACGCTATGTCTAAGTTGCGTCCGGCGGGTGGTCCCTCATGCTTAGTGAAACCGCTGACGGTTTTTCTATTCACCGCCCTTGCTGCTTGCGCGCAAACGCCTGCCGGTTGGCAAACAATGAAGGATCGAAAACAGCTCTGCCAGATCTCCGTGCCCGCCGGTTGGACTGCCGACCGGTCAGGTGCCCTGGCCTCCGCCGACAAATCGGCGTCCGTGATCTTCTCGGGCAAGCCCAGAAGCGGCAGCTTCGCGGAAGTCATAGCGATCGCGAAGAGACTTTTCAAGCCTGTCAAGACCATTGAAGAAAGTGCCACCAGAATGTGGTTCGTGGCGACCCCGAAGATCGCCGGACAGACCGAGTGGTACCTGGCGGTGAACACGAAACCGATTTGCGAAGCCGAAATTGCATTCAAGAACCCCGCGTTCGAAGCGACGGCGAAGCAGATCGTAGGCTCGTTGAAGAGCACAAAGTAGGCTCGATGCTCAGCCGGCGTCACGCCATGAAAGGATCCCACAACTGAAATGCGCCTCACTCTGACGTTCTTCTTATTTGCGTCGTCGGCAGCCTTAACCCTATCGGCACAGGAATCCGCTCAGATTTCCGGCTTCGTTTACGATCGCTCGGAAGCCGCGGTTCCTGGTGTCGCTCTATCCATCACGAGGTCCGGAACCGGCATCGCGTTCCGGACATCCTCGGACCGTAGCGGCCATTTCGTCTTCGCGGCCCTTCCGCCTGGTCCATACAGTCTGGACCTGAAGAAGGACGGCTTCCAGACCGCCGTCGCTAATGACATAGAACTACATGTCAATGACCGCCAGGAACTCATCTTCCATCTGGAGATCGGCCCTCTGAGCCAAACCGTATTCGTCAGCGGTTCTACCCCCGTGGTGAACACGGCCGATGGCTCCGTGAGTACGGTGGTCGACCGTGGGTTCGTGGACAATCTTCCGATGAACGGACGAACGTTTCAATCATTGATCAGGCTGACGCCCGGAGTAGTTTTCACGCCAACGGGCGGGGGCAATGCCGGCCAGTTCGTTGTGAATGGCATGCGCTCGGACGACAACTACTTCACCGTGGACGGCGTGAGCGCCAGCTTTGGCCTCGGGGGCCTGAATGCCACTACGCTTTACCAGGGAGGGGGCGGCCAGTTGCCGGCTTTGAGTGTTCTCGGGAGCACCAACAGCCTGGTATCGATGGATGCCATGGAGGAGTTCCGCATCCAGACGTCTTCCTTTGCACCCGAGTTCGGCCGCCTGCCCGGAGGACAGGTCAGTATCGTGACCCGGTCCGGAACTAACCGGTTCCACGGGTCGCTGTCGGAATACTTTCGGCACGACGCCCTGAACGCCAACGAGTGGTTTGCCAACAGGGCAGGTTTGCCCAGGGCCAAAGAGCGATCGAACCTCTTCAGCGGAGTACTGGGCGGCCCCATCGTAAAAGACAGGACCTTTTTCTTCGCCTCCTACGAGGGGCAGCGTGTCGATCAACCCGTCACTCTCAGCGGCACGGTGCCTTCCTCTGCGATTCGCGCCACGGCTCCTGCCGCGATACAGCCGTTCCTGGCGGCATTCCCGTTGCCCACCGGGGCGGCCCTTGCCGACGGAAGCGCGCCGTTCACCGCCACTGCCAGCAACCCGGCGTCACTCGATGCCTACAGCCTTCGTGTCGATCATCACGCCGGCAGGTTTGCCCTGTTTGGTCGATATAGCCAGTCGCCCTCAACGATTACGTCGCAGGGAGCGGCAACTCAAACGGTCGGTCATGCGGCGGTGAAGACCGCTACTGCGGGCGTTACCTATACGATCTCCGCGCGCGCGTTGAACGAACTCCGTGCCAACTACAGTTCGGACGTGACCGACAGCGTGTTCGAGGCCAACACGCTCGGTGGCGCCGTCCCATTGTCACAGTCGCTGCTGCCCGGGGGCACTACAACGAGGACTGGAGAAGTTGGATTCGTGGTTCTGTCCCTCTCGGGGGCGTCTGGCGCAGGCGCGCTCCTCGGAGGATTCTCTCAGAATACTTCGACTCAATACAATGTGACGGACACGCTCTCGGTGAGCTTCGGGCGGCATCAGGTCAAGCTGGGCTTCGATTATCGGCGTCTCACGCCGTCCGTGTCGTCTCCGAATCTCACCGAAATCGCCGCCTTCAACGGGATCGCGGGCCCCGGCGGCGTCTCCTCCGGTCTTCCTTTGACCATCGCCGTAACCAGGGGACCTGGCCATCCCGTGACCGTCCTTACGCGGAACTACTCCGCCTTCGCTCAGGATGCGTGGAGCGTCTCGTCCCGACTGACACTCACCTACGGCCTCCGCTGGGACGCCAACCCGCCGCTCAAAGGGGCTGATGCCGAAAGTGTCCTGTACCCTCTCACCAACGTGGGCGCCCCCTCCACGATAGGTGTGGGCGCGAAAGGAGGACAGTTGTACAAGGCGTCGTGGACTAACCTGGCGCCGCGCATCGGCGTCAACTATCAGGCGCGGCGGAGTGCCGGATCGGAGACCGTAATCAGCGGTGGGTTCGGACTGTTTTACAGCGCGTCCCTCGGAACCATTGCTTCGGTGACCGGAGGCTTCCCGTTCTACTCGCAGGGGCAGTTCAGCCT
>DATJYW010000153.1:0-26849 GCA_035499435.1 Candidatus Acidiferrales bacterium
CGCACCTTGCCGCGCACGCCGTCGTCGGGGTCCACGGCGAGCGCATGCGCCGCCATGAGGCGGGCGCGCTCCCAGTCCTTTTCGGTGACCGGCGCGTCGGTAGTGCGATAGGTGTCGATCACGTGGTCGGCCGCCGCGACAAACCTCTGCTTGACCACTTTTCGCGGCCCATGCAAGAACAGAGACGATTCGTGCCCCCTGGAAAGTTCCGACCATTTTGTCCAGATCTGGTCGGGGTCGGTAAGCTGTTCCGTCTCGATGTCGCGTGCCAGCTCCTGGCCGTGCTGGTAGAGGAAATAATCGGAAGCGCCCAGCCAGATGCAGTAGCCCAGGCTGATTGCGACCAGAGCGACGATGAACCGCATTGCCGTGCCGAACGCGCTCCGCGGCTTGCGCAGGGGCCGCCGCCGGGTCTCATCGGTTTCGCGGGCGGACGGCGCCTGCGGGTGGGCGGTTCGCCGGGTCTCGACCGACACTTCTTCGGCGCGCGGCGCGGTGCGGCGGGTGGCATCGGGATCTTCCTCACCGGCATCCATCGCGGCCACCGGCCCTCCGGCGCGGAACGCCTCGAGATCTCCCGCGAGGCCTGCCGCCGATTGATACCGCGCGTGCGGATCGGGCGCCATGGACTTGATCAGAATGCGGCGCAGCGGCTCCGGGCACGGGTCGGGCGCGGGCGGCGGCGGAATCCGCGAGCGGATCATCCGCTCCAGGCGCTCGGTGGTGTCGGCCTTGTACGGCTGCATGCCGGTGACCATCTCGTACAGCATCACCGCCAGCGACCAGAGATCGCTTCCGAAATTGACGTCGCCGGTATCGAGGCGCTCGGGCGAGGCATAGGGCACGCTGCCGAATTCGTTGCGGGTCAGGCGGCGCGAGAGCGAGAGCGCCTTGGCAATGCCGAAATCCAGCACGCGCACCTCGCCGCGGGCATCGATGCGCACGTTCTTGGGCTTGATATCGCCGTGGACGACGCCGTGGAAATCCTTGCCGCCGATGGAGACCTGCAGCCCGTGAGCGCTCTCCAGGGTGCGTGCCACGGCGAGCGCGACATCTACCGCGAACGAAGGCTCGAGGGGCCGGCCGCGCATCAGCTCGTGGAGGTCCTGGCCGTCGATATACTCCATGGCCACGTAGAAGTAGCCGTCCGCATCGCCGGCATCGTAGACGCGGACGACGTGCTCGTCGAGCGCCGCGAGCCGCGCCTGAAGTTCCGCGCCGCGCCGCTCGGCTTCGATGGAATCGCGCGTGTCGGCGTCATCGGCGTATTCGATCAGCTTGAGCGCCACCGAGTGGCCCGATGTCGTATCGACGGCCATGTAGACATCGGCCATGCCTCCGCGCCCCAGCTTCTGGCGGATCTCGTACTTGCCGACTTTGCGGCTGGTGGGGGCGATCATTTGTGCGCCCTCCCCGCATCGGGAAAGAAATTCTGCTGGCGAATCTCGTCTTTGTCGCCCGGCACATCCAGAGCGTTGTGGTCGATCACGTTGCCCAGCAGGATGGGGCGCGCGCCCTCGCGAGCCGCCACGCCTCCGCCCTTGTTCGACTGAATCAGGTTGTGCGAGAGCCACGGCTGCGAAGGTCCAATGACGAGCACTCCTTCGGCGTTCGAGTCGCGGATGGCGCTGGCTCGCACCACCGGGCTGGCGCTGCCGTGAATCTCGATCCCGATGCCCGCGCCCTTGACCTCGACATCGTCGATTTCCACCTGCGAATCGCGCAGGTCGATGCCGATATTGAGGGGGGTCTGCGGGTCGGCGACGATGCGCAGACCACTCAGCCGCGCGCCGTTGACGCGGTCCGCGATCACCGCCGGGCCGCCGCTCAGCGGCGCCGCGCGCAGCACCGGCTCGCGCGGCACGCGGGCACGCAGCGTCACGCCGCTCTTGAGCCGCACCTGTTCGCGATACTCGCCCGCGGGCACAACTACGGTGTCGCCGGGACGCGCTTCTTCCATGGCGGCCGCGATCGACCGATTCACCTCGATGGTGCGCGGCCGGATCACTACCGGCGCGGGCCGCCAGGATTCGCGTGTAAGCCATGCGGCGGCGACCGCCACCAGCAACCCCGCGCCGAACATCAGCAGGCGACCGGGCCACGGAGAACCCGGGCTCACGGCCCGGGGCTCGGCCGCGAAATCGTCGCCTTCGACCAGCAGCACCGTCACATTGTCTTTCCCGCCCGCGCGGTTAGCGGCCGCGATCAGGTCGCGCACGGCGGCGTCGGGCGCGCCGGCGTGACGCTCGACGGCGGCACGGATTTCGCTGGAGGTCACCTGGTCGCTCAGCCCGTCGCTGCAGAGCAGCAGGGCGGAATCGGGATCGAAGGGGATGCGCTGAATCTCGATGAACCCGGCGTCGTCGGGCGCGTGCTCTTCGCTGCCGACGTCGCGATACACTTCGTTGCGCCGCGGATGGCGCATGGCCTCGGCTTCGCTCAGCTCGCGATTGTCCTCGCGCTCGCCGACCGGCGAATGGTCGTGAGTGATCTTGTGAATCGCTCCGCGGCGGACCTGGTAGAGGCGCGAATCGCCGACGTGGCCCACTACCGCCGATCCGTTCTCCAGCAGCACCAGAGTCAACACGCAGGCCATGCCGGCCCATTCGGGATTGGATCGCGCGGCGTGCAGGATTTCGTTGTTGGCCATGGTGATGGCCTCGCGCACGCGCTGCTCGGCGGTACCAGTCTGGCGCTCCAGGCGGGCGCGCACGCGTTCCACGGCGATGGCCGCGGCGTGCTCTCCGGCCGCGTGTCCGCCGATGCCGTCGACCACCAAGAAGATGCCGCGGTCGGGGTCAGAGTAGTGCGCGTCTTCGTTGTTCTTGCGCACCCGTCCGGGGTCGCTCGCGCCCGCCGTTCTGAGCATGCTCTTAACCATTCGACGTGCTTCGGAAGTCCAGGAATACCACTCCTGCCAGGCCGATCCGCGCTTTCGGCGGCACGGGGGCCTCGCGGTTCAGATCGCGCTTTTCGGCGCCGTCGAATTGCAGGCTGGAGGGCGCGGGTGCGCCGTCGATGGTAGTGCCCAGCCGGCTGAGATCCTTGAGGAAGAACTGGCCGCTGGCGGGGTCGCGGCGCAGGCGGAAGTGCTCGCGGGAAACGTCGGGCAGCGTGTCGAGCTTGATGTCGGTCCAGTAATCGCGGCCGCCGCGGCCGACCACGATTTCGTCCTTGGTCATGTAGAAAGTCTTGTGGCCGGTATTGTCTTCGTACTCGATGACCGCTAGCGCACCGCCGGGCGCGGGGGCGGGCGCTACCGGCTCGTAGCTTTGGCGGGTGGATTCGACACCGCCGAGCCGCCGTGTCGCGATGCGCTTGGTCATGGAGCCGGAGCCGAACTCATCCTTCGCCGGAAGGGCCAGCTCGCTCGAGATGACGATGTCTCCGGGGGCGCAATCGTCGTCGGTGTTCTCGACGATGTGGATCTGCCAGCCGCCGTCCGGCGGGCTGATTTTGGGCAGGTTGCGCCGCGCAAGCTTGAGCTTCTCGGCGATCGAGGCGCGGTTCAAGGATTCGAGCTCGCCATCGAGAGCGCGCTGCGCCTCGTCGAGGACGCGGGGCAGGATTCCGCGGAGGCGGTCCATATCGTCGGGGTGCAGGTAGACGTGGAAGATTGCGGGCGGCAGGGTGGAATAGTGAAGGGGCTCGAGCCCCTCCCGCATGTTGCGAACAATTTCGAGGATGATTTCGCGCGCGGTGGCGGGGGAAGCAGCGGCAGGACGGTCCATAGACGAACCTAGATCCATATTAGCGTAAGCGGTATGCGCGGCCGGCAGAGAGCGGGGTGTGGGACCGGCGATGCGGGTTCTTGGGTTCGTAGCGGGTTCCGGTAGGTTCGTTTTGTGTTGAGAAACGCAACAATCTCTATGAAAACACACGGGTTGTTGGGTTCGTTTGGCATCGCGGCCTTGTTGGAACAAGCTGGGGGAGGTTGGGGGCGTTGGCGGATGGGCGACGGGTTGGGAGGATGGTTCGTGCACAAGGGCTCTCCTGAGCCGACGGTAGCATGGCGGCCGCGGACGGGCGGCGCGGGTTGTGGGTAAGTGGAGCGGGGCCAACGAGAAATAAAGTTGGATTGTGAGGGACTGAAAAAGGTTTGGCCTGTTTGGCAGCGCCGCGAACCCGGGTAGCAAGATCGAGCTGAATGAGATAGGCTCCTATCTTGGTGCCCGTCCCTGCCCCGACGATCTCGGTGTTTGTCAGTTCCACCTGGGTTGACCTAAAGCCTGAGCGAGAAGCCCTCGAACGAGTCTTGCGTCAATTCCGCGAGACCAAGTTCATTGGCATGGAGTATTTCGGCAGCCGCGGCGAGGACGCGGCGACCGCTTCGGTGGACGAAGTCGAGCACTGCCAGCTCTACGTCGGGATCATCGGAGGGCGCTACGGTTCGGGCATAACCGAATTCGAGTACCGGCGCGCTCGCGAATCGGGTCTGCACTGCCTGATCTATATCAAAGATGAAGAAGCCGTGGCACCGGAGTTCAAAGAGACGGATGCCTCGAAGGCGGCGCGGTTGCGCAGTCTGGTGGCGGAAATGCGGCGCGTGCACAAGGTAGAGCCGTTTCGGGATTCTTCCGCGCTGGCTGTGTGCGCCGCCGCCGATCTGCACCGCTGGCTGTTCGACGAGTACCTCGCGCCGATTCTTCAGGACGCGGTAAACGGAGAATTTCCGCGGCCCGAAGCTCAGAACATGCTACAGGCGATCCGGGATCTGAGCGCGTTGAACCGCGATCTCCTCGAACAGCTCCAGCAACACCGCTTTCTCAACCCGGGCGCGTCCTCAGGTTACGGGCCCGCGGCGACACTGGTCTTTACCGGGCAGCAGCCGCAACTGTTCATCGGCGCCTATCAGCGGCTACGCGACGCGTACCTGGATCCTTACCGCGTATTTCAGCGGGTCAAGCTCGATCAGTTCGTGGGGCGCCGCTGGCTTCTGGAGGTGGTGGACGCGTTTCTGGCAGTGGATAAGCCGGGCTATTTCATCCTGGAGGCAGCAGCCGGGCTGGGCAAGACCACCTTTCTGGCATGGTTGACGCGGCAACGCGGCTACATTCATCATTTCGGCGAGATCGAGGCGGGGCTCGAAGGCGTGCCGGCGGCGATTCGCAGCCTGAACGCGCAGTTGATTTCGCGTTACCAGCTTGGCGATGTCGAGACTGCCGGCGTATTGCCGCCCGGGGCGGAACGGCCCGACTTCCTGTTGCGGATGCTGCGACGGGCCAGCGAGAAGCGTAAGGAAGGCGAGCGGATCGTGATCGTGGTGGATGCGCTGGACGAAGCCGGGACGCCGCCAGGGCAGAACGTGCTTGGGCTTCCTTCGGAGCTGCCGCCGGGAGTCTGCATGGTGGTTTCGATGCGCCCGGTTCCGGTGGTGCTCGATATCGACCGGATCAGCACGAATAAGGTTGTGTTTCAGCAGCTCACGGCGGAAGGTGCGGAGAACCGGCGCGACATGCAGGAGTTTCTGGAGCGGTCGTGCTCCTGGTCCGGGGTACGGCGCGCTCTTTCCGGCAGCGGATATTCGGCGGCTCAGTTTGTCGAGGCCCTGCTCGACAAGTGCCGCGGAGTGTGGATCTACCTTCACTACGTAGTACACGAAATCGACAAAGGGGAGCGGACGCCGCTCGACCTCGGCGAGCTGCCCGACGGCATGATGCAGTACTACGCGCGTCACTGGACGCAATGGCGCGCGCGGGACGAAGACCGCTGGTACCGCCTGTATCTGCCGTTGTTGACCACGCTGGCCGCGGCTCGCGAAGGGATCGGGATCGATCGCCTGATCGAATGGTCGGGGGTGTCTGCTTCCCCGGACTCTCTACGCAGGCTGCTGAGCGAGCGCTGGCGGCCGTTTCTCTCGATATCGGGTCCGCAGGTGAATCCGGAATACCGGGTTTACCACGCAACGATGCGCGAGTTCTTCGAAGGACGCGTCGACCGCGAAGGCTTGCGGGAGATCGAGTGGTCCTTTGTGGACGAGCTGGCGCGCGGCACGCGAGCCGCGCACACTCGAGTAGCGGACCATTTCCTGAAAAGCTGGGGCGGGCTGGAGCACGGGTTACCCGGCTTGGAGCGTTTCGAGCGCGACCCGGCGGAGACGGTATATGGCATCCGCCACCTGGCGCTTCACCTGGAGATGGCGTCTCGCGACGAAGACCTTCACCTGCTTCTCCGCGCCGCGAACACGAATGGAGACAATCTGTGGTTTCAGGCGAGGCTGTCGGCGGGAGAATCGGCGGGCTTTGTATCGGACGTGATGCGCGCCTGGCGGCTGGCGTCGGAGGCGCCGGCACCGTCCGTGGCCCAGGAAATCCGGTACGCGCTGATCATCTCCTCGTTCAACAATGTGGCGGGCAACATGCCGCCTCTTCTGCTGGGTGCGATGGTGCGCAGGAAGATCGCTACGATCGCCGACGGATTGATGTACGCACGCCAAATCCCGGATCCGCAGCAGCGCGCCGCCGCGATGCTGGAAATGGCGCAGCACGTCGCCGAGCCACGGCGGACGCAGATCGTAGACGAAGTGCTGGCCCTGATCGGTTCGTCGGCCTTTCAAAGGACCTACCCCGATGCGATGGTCTGGCTGGTTGGCCGGCTGGCGCTATTCAATCGTGTGCAGGAGGGATTCGATTTTGCGCTTGGGCTGGAGCGCGATGGCCGCAGCGCCGCATTAGTGGAGATCATCCGGGCGTGCGATAAGACCGGCGACGCCGCCGGAGCGTTGCGGGCGGCCAGGCTCATCCCATCGGACGTGATTCGCAGATTCGTGCTGCATGCGTTTGCCTCGCGGTGGATCGAATCGGGAGCGTACGGCGCGGCGTTCGAGGCAGTACAGGCCCTCGACGTAGACATGGAAAGGGCGGCACTACTCCACCGGATCATTCCTTCGTTGGGGGTCGCCGAGATCGAGAAGGCCCTGCCGATGGCGCGCTCGATGCGCGTCGATGAGCAGCGGGCGTGGATGCTCAGCACGCTGGCCATTCGACTGGCTGAGCTGGATCGGCGGGACCTGGCGCTGCCCGTGGTAAATTCCCTGCGCTTTCTTTCCCGGAGGCTGGCGTCCGGGCCTGCCATCACTTATCTTGCACCGGCATTGGCGGCGGTGGGGGAGATCGAAGAGGCTTGCGAAAAAGCGCTTTCGTGCAACGCCGGAGAGACCCAAGGCCGGATACTCGGCCTGATGTGCCCGCAGATGGGCCAGCAAAGGGAGATCGGTGTACTTCTGCGCGCATTGACGGCCGGCGAGGCGCTGACGGATCCGGCGGACCGGCTGCGCGCGCTATGCACTCTGGCGGCGTGGGCGAGCCCCGAGGACCGGCGCGGGTTGCTGCAGGCCGCTTTCGCCCTGGCTCTGACCGCGCCTGAATCGCTCGCGATAGCCCGCCTGCTTCCCGAGCTCGCCGGCTGGTGTACCGCACCCGATTGCCAGGATCTATTGGTATCAGCGACGCTGGCCGCGTTCAACGTCAGCGATGCCGGTGCTCGCAGAGCGGCGCTCGACCGATGGCCTGCGCTGCCTTCGGCCGTGGTCGATGCCGTGCGGCAAAGCGACCTCTTGCGGCCGGATGGAAGATGGGCGTTGCTGCCGTTCTTACAACCTGCGGAGCAGACGGCGGAGGCCCTGGCTGTTATCGATTCGAGCGACCAGGTTGAATTACTCGACGTCGCCGGAAACGCCATCATGGTGGCTCCCTACCTGCCAAGACCCCTTCCCGCGAAGTCCGCCGTCAAGGTCGAATCGCTGCTACGGAAGTTGATCGATGCAGGCGAGCAGCGCCAGGGCTCCGTGGTCGTGCTCAGCGAGAGCCCGACCTTCGACCTGTTTCACTGGGTCGACTTCCTGGACAGGGTGGTGGAATCGCTGGCGCAATGCCTTCCCGAAGAGACCTTTCGGGCGGTTGTGGAGCACGCTTACCAGAAGCGGGAGACGCGCACGGGCCTGGACGCGATGAGCACGATTGCAGGCCATGCTCCCACCGCGGTGCTGACCGACGTCCTCAATCGTGTGCGAAAGATCAGCGATCAGGAAGCAAGACTCGAGGCATGGGCTCATTTTGCCGGCCAGATTTCTGCAACTCGCGGCGCCGAGCTCGTGAACCGCATACGTCCCAAGCTGAAGACGGTGAGAAACCAGGCAGCCCTGATTGCCGCCGAGCGTGCTACAGCGGATTTCGGGGAAGCATTGATTCCCCTCGCCGAGGCGGTTCGGGACGACCAGGTATTGAGCCGGCTGGCGAGATATTGCGGCGCGAGAACCCTGGAGGGGTTGTTGCCCCGTTTGAGCCCCGGAGCCAGCGACTTTTCGCGTGTAGCGCCGCACTTGCCGCCCAGCCTGGTTCCCAGGGTGTTGCAGGAAATCGCGTCCATGTCCAGAACAGAAATGGGGCAAAGTACGCTGGCGCTCGTGCCATTGGACCCGGCTCTGGAAGAAGTCCTGAAGTGGCCGGCAAGTTACCGGAAGGCCGACGCCTTGCTTGCGTTGGCGCCCCGGGTATCGAGCGACCGAATCGACTCGATCGTTTCGGCGGCCCACGACATCGAAGAAGATGCCTTACGGGCGGAGTTGCTGGCTATTGCCGCCGAGAAGGCATCCGGCGCCATGCGGCGCGCGCTCTGCCAGGAGGTGCTGGCGCTGGCCGCGAACCTAAGAGACGAAAAGAAGCGTACCGAGACGCTCTCCAGGGTGGCATTCCTGTTGGGTGCTGCCCAAGCTGCTTGGGCTATACGCCAGGCGCTGGCCGTCTTAAGGCTCAAGAAGGGCGATCTTCCGCGCGACGCGATGCTCCTGCTCAGCCATCACCTTCCGGAAGCCGATCGGGATGCGATCTATCGGGCAGTGTTGGAAGACAGCCGGGGAATGCGGACGCGCGTGGAACGAGCGCGGGCACTCTGTAAGCTTGCCGCATCGATGCCGCCCAGCCTGCGTTGCGATATCACGTTAGAAGCTCTGCGCGTGGCTCGCGAAGTAGAGAACGAACTCACGCGAGGCGAACTCCTGGCCGACCTCGCCCCGCACCTGCCCGAAGAGTTGATGGTAACGGTTGTCCTGGAAACGACCTGGATGGAGGAAGAACCGCGTGCCGAGACGTTTCGCCGGCTGGTACCCTATCTCAGCCCGAGTCTCCTCCGCATGGCAGCCAAATCGGCGGCAGCCATCGGCACCCGGCAGTGGCGCGCCCAAGCCCTGTCGGCTCTGGCGCCCCGATTGGCGCAGCTTCCGCGCGACGAATTGAGGGCCGCCTGGCGCGAGTTGTCGAGCGCTTTTGCCCAGCGTTCGCGGGCCGATCTCTTATCCGACATCGGGGCGTTGGTGCCGGCCATCATGGCCCAAGGCGCCAAAGAGGAGGCGGACGCGATTGTCGATGCGATCGACGATGTGGGACGTTGGTGGCCGTAGCGGGGCCAGGCGCCGATTCGCCGCGACGCGGAACCGGGTGCGCGGCAAGAAGGCCCGAGGCTGCCAACCGAGCCAGCGGGACTAAAAAGTCCCGCGCAGGCTAAAGCCTGCCCCACAGGGGTTGGCATCGATTAATGCGGTTGGGCGTCCCGGACGCAGCGGAAACCGAGGTTGGCGTCCTTGAACCGCACGGGCACCGTCGTGAAGTCGAAGAGCACCTTGGGATCGATCACGGGCTCCCGGAACGACTGGCCGCGGATTGTATACCAGGGCTCGTTGACGGCCGGCGGAGGCGACAGGAGTTTCGAAAAATAGTCGGCGGTAGCGGCCGACGGCCTCCTGGTCTGACGCACAAACTCCCACACATTGCCCGCCATGTTCAACGCACCGTACGGGCTTGCGCCACCCGGCAATGCCGTCGCGGGCTGGATCGAATCGCTGCCTACGTTGGCCAGAGACGGATCGGGCTGGTTCCCCCAAGGATAGACACGGCCGTCGACACCTCGCGCCGCCTTCTCCCACTCCTGCTCGGTAGGCAGGCGTTCCTTCGCCCACTGGGCGTAAGCCATCGCCTCCGTAATGGTGACGTTCACTACCGGCAGATCCAGGCGGCCCGAGGGAAAATCCTCCGGGAGCTCGTGCGCCGTGTCTTTGCAGAACTGCGCGTACGCCGCGTTGGTGACCTCGGTCCTGTCAATATAGAACGCCGGCAGCACGACCTTCTCTTTGTTCTCGCCGAACAGGAACTCGCCCGCGGGCACGAGAACCATTTCTCCGGCGGGCGTGGAGATGGTTGCCGCCAGGGGCTTGGGTCGTATTACCAGGTAGAACCCCAGGGCCGTCGCAGCGAGCAGCACCAGCAGCGCGGGCAGGAACCACTTCGGCCCCGCCGGCGCCGGCGCGGGAGGCTGAGGCAACAGGAGGGTGGGAGCGTCCTGTGCGGCGAGGATGCTCTCGATCTCGCGGATCACCGGGCCGAATCCCTGCGGCCGCGCTTCCGGTTTCTTCGCCGTGCAGTGTGCCACCAGGGCGCAGACGGCTTCGGGGGCGCCTGCCTGGCGCAAGGGCTCGATATTCAGCGGCTCGTTGAGAATGAAATAGAAGATGCGCTCCACCGTGTCGGCCTGAATCGGCTTCACGCCGGTGAAGATCTCGAAGAGCATGACGCCGAACGCGTACACGTCCACCTGCTCGGTGATCGGGTGCCCCATGACCTGCTCGGGAGCCATGTAGAAAGGGGTGCCGAGCACGTATCCGGCGCGCGTCATGGCCAGCCCTTGGGTCTTGGCGATGCCGAAATCGATCAACTTCACCACGCCCGCGGTATTGATGTGGACGTTCTCCGGCTTGATGTCGCGGTGCACGATTTTCTGTGTGTGGATGTACTCGAGCGCGCGCGCCACCTGCAGCGCGATGGCGAGCTTACCCTTGAGATCGCCGGTCCGGCCGTTTTTGATGACATTGCGCAGGGTCTCGCCGCGCAGAAACTCCATCACCATGAAGGGGCGGTGCTGATCGTCTTCGCCGAAATCGTAGATGCTCAGAATGTTGTCGTGGGCGAGATTGCCAGCCATGCGCGCCTCGGCGAGAAAGCGTGCCTTGACTTCCTCGTCGGCGCAGCCCTGTTCGGTCAGAATCTTGACGGCAACCGTGCGCCCGATGACCGTGTCGCGCGCGCGGTAAACGTGCGACATGCCGCCGCCAAGAAATTCGAGCAGCTCATACTTGCCAATGCGCGCCGGAAGCTGCATAGGTCCGTGGGTTAATTTAGCACAGACGCGTCGATGCGTACCCCAGGACTACAATGGGTAATACTCATGCAACCACTCCCTGGAACCCCGAAGAGCCGGTTTGCGATCGCGGCCGGCGTGATTGCGCTCGCGGCGTTGCTGGGCTCCCAGCCGGCTCCGCGTGAGCAGGTGGGTCCGCTTCCGGGCGGCGCGTTCCTGCTCAACAGCGGCTGGCGCCTGGATCCCGTGGGCAAGCAGGTTCCGCTCGATACACTCCCCATGTCGAGCGTGGTATCGCCGGACGGCAAGTACCTGATGGTGCTGAACGGCGGATACCGGCCGCCGTCGGTGAGCGTGATCGAGATCGCGTCGGCGCAGGTGGTGAACAGCATCGGGGTGCCGGATGGATGGCTCGGCCTCGCCATTACACCCAAGGGCGACAAGGTATACGTCGGCGGCGGCTCGCGCGCGGCGATCTTCGAACTGAATTTCTCCGAGGGCAAGCTCACTGCCGGGCGCACCTTCGATACCCTGGCCGGCGCCACGCGC
This sequence comes from Candidatus Acidiferrales bacterium, assembly GCA_035499435.1. Lineage (GTDB taxonomy): Bacteria > Acidobacteriota > Terriglobia > Bryobacterales > Bryobacteraceae > Solibacter. The sequence goes on from DATJYW010000153.1 coordinate 11,677, forward strand.
GCGCAGGACGATTTCATCGGCGACGTGGCGCTCTCGCCCGACGGCCACCTGCTCTACGCCGCCGCGCTTTATCGCGACGTGATCCGGGTGATCAATCCGCAGTCGGGCATGGTTCTCAAGGACGAAGAGATCAAGACCGGGCGGCGTCCCTATCGCATCCTGTTTCATCCCGACGGCCGCAGCCTGTTTGTCACCCACTGGGCGGATGGGAGCATGGGCCACTACGACCTGGCGACCCACAAGCAGGTCTCGCTGGTGCGCATCGGCGCGCACGCCAGCGACATGGTGTGGCGCAACGGCGGGCCCGAAATGCCGGAAGGCGGCGCCGCGCCCTACACGGCACGTATCTTCGTGGCCGCCGCCAATACCAACAGCGTGTTCAGCGTCGGTGTGACCGCCACGAAGGAGCTGAGCGTGGCCGAGAACATCAATGTCGCCATGACCCCACGCCAGCCGCTGGGGATGACGCCCTCAGCGCTCGGGTTCTCCGCCGACGGCAAGCGGCTGTTCGTCACGTGCTCGGATGCGAACGCGGTGGCCGTGGTGAACATCGCCGAGGAGCGCAGCCGCGTGGAGGGGTTCATCCCGACCGGCTGGTATCCGACCGCCGCCCGCGGCCTCGCGGACGGAACCCTGGTGGTGCTCAATGGCCGGGGATTGCGTTCCTACAGCAACGCGCAGAACGGTCCCAACCCAGCGAAGCGTCCCGAGCCGGTTCATGCGGGCGAGCCAAGTCCTCCGGCGGTGCAGTTCGTAGGCCGCATGCAGACGGGCACGGCATCGTGGATCCCGCCTTTCACCGACGATCAGCTTACCGCCTGGACCGCCAAGGTGCTGGCCAACTCGCCCTATCGCGATTCCAAGCTGGATGAAACCAGCCCGCTGCCGAAGATCGAGCACGTCATCTATATCGTCAAAGAGAACCGCACTTACGACCAGGTTCTGGGGGATATGAAGGAAGGCAACGGCGATCCGTCGCTGGTGCTGTTCGGCGAGAACGTCACGCCGAACCTGCACAAGATCGCGCGGCAGTTCGTGCTCCTGGACAATTTCTACGTCAATAGCGACGTGAGCGCCGACGGGCACAACTGGTCGACGGCGGCGATCGCCAACGATTATGTGCAGAAGATGTGGCCCAACAAGTACGCCAACCGGCGCGCCACTTACGATTTCGAAGAGCAGGATATCGCGTCGCTGCCGCCGGCCGGTTACATCTGGACGAATGCCGTGGCCGCGGGGATCACGCTGCGGAACTTCGGCTACATGGTCAGCCTCAAGCCCCACGCGGCCATGGGGGAAGAGCAGATCACCGGAGTGCGCGACCCGGTGCTGGCCAAGGTCACCAACCATTTCTATCGCGGATTCGACCTGACCTATCCGGATGTGGAGCGCGCCAAAGTGTTCCTGGCGGAGCTGGCGGAATACGAGAAGAGCGGAACCATGCCGCGGCTGATCGTGATGCGCATGGGCAACGACCACACCTCCGGCACCAAGGCCGGCGAAATCGCGCCGCTTTCGGCCGCCGCCGATAACGATTACGGGGTGGGCATGGTGGTGGAGGGCGTCTCGAAATCGCGCTTCTGGGGCAGTACCGCCATCTTCATCCTGGAAGACGATGCGCAGAACGGCCCGGACCACGTGGATTCCCACCGTTCGCCGGCATATCTGATCTCCCCGTGGGTCAAGCACCACACCGTCGACAGCAGCATGTACAATACGACTTCGATGCTGCGGACGATCGAGTTTCTGCTCGGCCTTAAGCCCATGACGCACTTCGATGCCGGGGCTCGTCCCATGACCGCGGCGTTTCAGAGCCGGCCCGACACGGCTCCATACGCCGCCGAAAAGCCGCGGATTTCCCTGGAGGAGAGAAATCCCGCCGCGACCGCAGCCGCCGAACGCGCGGCTCATCTGAGGCTCGAAGAAGCCGATGAGAATGATGATGACGAGATGAACGACATGCTCTGGCGGGCGATCCGCAAGGATGCGCCGCCACCGCCTGTCAGGAGCATCTTCGCGAGATAACGCGGGCCTCGAGCCCGCCGCCGAATCGAATGTCCCAGATCTATCTGTGCTTTCTATGGCACATGCACCAGCCCTTTTACAAGGACCTCGGCACGGGAGAGTACAGGCTCCCGTGGACGCGCATGCATGCGCTCAAAGACTACTACGGCATGGCGCGCATCCTGGAAGAATTTCCGGCGGTGAAGCAGACCTTCAACCTGGTGCCTTCGATGATGGTCCAGGTGGAGGAATACGCGTCGGGTGAGGCGCACGATCCGTTCCTGGAGCTGGCGCTGAAGCCCGCCGAGAGCTTGACCGACGCCGAAAAAGAGCTGCTCCTCAAACACTCGTTCTACTCGGACCCGTCGCGCATGATCTACCGCTACCCGCGATACGGCCAGTTGTTCGATTCGCGCAACTCGCAGTACGCCGCGCACGCGCGCACGCTGTTCGGGCCGCAGGAATTCCGCGATTTACAGATGTGGTCGCAACTGGCGTGGTTCGACGAAGAATTTCAGGAACAGGATCCCGTGGTGCGCGAGTGGGTGAGCCGCGGCCGCGATTTCAGCCCCGCGGACCTGCACCGCATGGGCGAAAAGCAGCGGGAAATCGTGGGGCGCGTACTGCCCCAGTACGCCAGGCTGGCGGCCTCGGGCCAGATCGAGATATCCACGACGCCCTACTACCATCCGATCCTGCCCCTGCTCTGCGATTCGCAGATCGCGTCTGTGGCGCATCCCAACGTCCCGCTTCCGCCGCGGTTCCGTTATCCCGGCGATGCGCACAAGCAACTCCAACTGGCGCGGGAATACGTCGAGGGGCACTTCGGCGTCGCGCCCGTCGGTCTATGGCCGTCGGAGGGTTCGGTCTCCGACGAGGTGCTCGCCATCGCCTCCGAGCTAGGATTCGAATGGGCGGCCACGGATAGCGGCGTGCTCAACCGGACGCGCGACCGCGCCGTCTCGGTCGAAGGATTGTACCGGCCCTACGAGTGGCGGCAACACGATTGCGTCATGCGGGTCATCTTCCGCGACCACTACATGAGCGACCTGATCGGCTTCGTGTACTCGAAAATGGAGGCCGGGCAGGCCGCAGGCGACTTTCTGCACCGGATCCACGAGAATTGCTGCGGCATTCTGGCACGCGGCGCGGACGCGCTGGTGCCGATCATCCTGGACGGTGAAAACGCCTGGGAGTATTACCACCACAACGGGCGCCCGTTCCTGCGCGAGCTTTACCGCCGCATCAGCGAAGATGGCGGAGTGCAGGCGGTCACGGTGAGCGAGGCCCTGCGGCTGATGGCTCCCGAGCCCCTGGACCACATCTTCCCGGGGTCGTGGATCAACGCCAATTTCGACGTGTGGATCGGCGCCGAGGAGGACAACAACGCCTGGACGCAGCTTCTGCGCGCGCGGGCCACCTATGACGCCGCGACCGGCGTGCCCGAGGAGCGCCGCCGCATGGCCTTCGAAGAACTGTTGATCGCCGAAGGCAGCGACTGGTGCTGGTGGTACGGGCCGGAGCACGACTCGGCCAACCGCACGGAGTTCGATCAGCTCTATCGGAGCCACCTTGCCAACGTCTACCGTTTCCTGAGCCTGGCGCCGCCGGAAGAGCTTTCGCGGCCGATCCTGCGCACGGTAGCGCCGGATATCCGCCTGGACCCGACGGGACCGATTCACCCGGTGATCGATGGCGAGGTGACCTCGTACTTCGAATGGCTGGGAGCGGGAGTCTGCCGCGTGGACGACCGCAGCGGCGCGATGCACGGCAGCCGCCCCACGGTGCGCGAGGTCCACTTCGGCACCGACGGTCATAGCCTGTTTCTGAGGGTGGATTTTCATCCCGGCACCGAGGTGGCTGGATTGGAGGCCCGCCTGACGGTCCAGGGCGTGGACGGATCCGCGCCGGTGCAGAGCACCATCCGGCTCCAGGGCGAGGGCCTCTCGGCGCCGCCCCCGCTCGCGTGCGCGTTCAAGAGTGTTCTGGAAGTCGGCTGCCCCCTTTCGGCGGCCCAGGCGGACAGTGGCAGCGTGCGGTTCCAGCTTTCCATCTGGAAAAACGGCCTTCCCGTGGACGCGGTGCCCCGCGCGGGGTGGGTCGAGGTAAGAACGGCCGATCTGTTAAACTAAAAAAGTTATGGCAATTCCGAACGTCAAGCGGTTCCGGCCCTTCTGCCCGACCTGCAATGAGAATTTCACCCTGATGGCCGTCCTGCCCAGAGACGCCAATGTCGACCAGTATCTGGCGGACGCCGTGGCACGCCACGATCACAAGGCTTTCCAGGAATCCAAGCAGTTGCACTTCAAGGTGCGCGTCGGCCAGCAGAAGCAGAAAAAGGCCAAGTAGAGTCTTGGTAGGGCAGGCAGGCCTCAGGCCTGCCCTACAAACGCGCCTGCAAATTCCTCAGCGCATTCAATCCTTCCTTGGCGACCTCCGTGTCCGGATCGTGGCTCAACTTCTCCAGGTAAGGCACGCTCTGCCGGTCTCCGCTGCGCGCCAGCACGCGCGCCATCCCGATCTTCTCGTCTTTGGTTCCCTTGTCGATGGCGGTGTACAGGGCCGCGCGCACGCCGGGGTCACGGGCCAACTCGGTGAGAAACGGCTGCGCCTCGCCCTTGTACGCCGCCGAATTCAGATTGTTGACGAGAAACTGGAGGGGCGAGAACTCGCTGAGCTCGGTCCGGCCCAACGCCACCATCGCGAAGGCCAGCGAGATGCGAGGCTGACCCTTGGCCTCATCCTTCCACGCCTGTTCGACCGCCGGGAGGTCCGCGGGGTTGCGCATGCGTGCGTAGCCTTCCGCGGCGGCGGCCCGCATGCGGTCATCCTTGTCCTTCAGGTACTGCGCGAAGAGCGGACGGCTCTGCTCATCGGGAATCATGGCCAGCGCGCCCAGCGCGGCGCGGCGCACCCTGGCATCCTTGGAGCGGTTGAGCACGCCGATCAGGTCGGGCACGGCTTCCCTGGTTCGCAGCAAGCCCGTGGTCTCGATGGCCGCGATCTGCACCTTGGAATCGAGGTCGCGCAGCAGAAAGGTGATCTGGGGGCCGGCGGACGGGTCGCGGATCTTCTGTAAGGCAATCAACGACTCGTAGAGCACCGCGGTGTCCTTGGTGCGCAGCGCGGCGATCAGGTCGGGCACGGCCTCTTTCCCGCGCAGGATGCCGGCGGCCCGCGCGGCATTGGCGCGCACCTCCATTCCGGCGCCGCCGCGCACCAGGGCGCCGATGGCGGTGACGACATCGGGGCGGACGGTGATGTAGGGATCCACCACCTGGTCGTTCGTATCCGTGAATTTTCCCTTGATGTTTCCTCCCACGCGTTTCACGGATGCCGCGAAGCCGCTCTGCACGTATCCGGGGAGATAGAAATTCACCAGTCCGTCGGTGGCGTGGATCTGGACTTCGGCGTCGTTGTCGTGCGTGGCCAGAATCAATGAGTCGAGCGACGCCAGTCCGCCGATCGCGGTGATCTGTTTCACGGCCTCGACGCGCACATCGGTGCTGGGATTCTTCAACAGTTCCTGAAGCCGCGGGAGGGCACTCGATCCGCCCTTGCCGATTTCGCGAACGTCTTTGGGGCGGATTTCCTGCGCCGCAGCGCAGTAGACGAGAAGGAAAGCCGCAAAGAGAAAGCGCATACTTTTACTCTAGCGCCGCGGGGCAGGCCTCCGACCTGCCCCCAGACCGGCTCTCGCCGGTCCCACACAGGCTAGACCGGCTGAAGCCGGTCCCACACCAGGGGGCAGGGCTCCGACCTGCCCCGTGATCTTGCGACTGGGCAGGCCGGAAACCTGCCCCCCGCTATCTCACGAACTCGACTTGGACTTTCTTCGGAATCAGCCCCGCCTCGTTCCCGAGGTCCAGCAGCTTCTGGACGGCCTTGGGGATCACATCGCCGGCGTCCAGCGTGTAGTGATTCACGTACATGCCGACGAACTTCTCGGTCAGGCGCGGCTCCATGTCACGGGCGAATTGCAGGGCATATTGCAGGGCCTCGTCGTGGTTGTCGAGCGCGTACTGGATGCTGTCTCGCATGAGGCGGCAGCACTCGCTCTGGATCTCGGCGCCCAGCGACCGCAGCAGGACGTTGCCGCCGAGCGGAAGCGGCAGGCCGAAGGAATTCTTGAACCAGCGGCCCAGGTCCACGATGCGGTGGAACCCTTCGCGGTCGTAGGTCATCTGGGCCTCGTGGATAATCAGGCCGCAATCCACGCTGCGCTCGCGAACCGCGTCTGTGATCTTGTCGAAGGGAGTGACCACGGGCTCGAAGTCGGGTTGAAATAGCTTGCAGGCGAGGTAGGCGGTGGTCAGCGTTCCCGGTATCGCCACGCGCTTTCCCTTGATCTCGTCTTGCTCCATGGGGCGGTTGGCGATCAGCATGGGGCCGTAGCCGTCGCCGATGGACGAACCGCTCGACATCAGCACGTATTTATCGGCCACGTAAGGGTACGCGTGGTAGGAAATCGCGCTCAGTTCGTACTGCCCCTCCATGGCCTTGCGGTTGAGGGTTTCGATGTCTTCCAGCACGTGTCGGAAGGTCACTTTCGGCGAACGGACCTTTTTTGTCGCGAGCCCGTAGAACATGAAGGCGTCATCGGAGTCGGGGCTATGCGCGCTGGTGATCTCCAGGGGAGCGACAGAAGTCATAATTGGGGAGGCAGCAAGCTTCCAGTTTACACCACAGTGGAAGCAGAACCATTACAGGGAGAACAACAGGAATTGGAAAAGGGCGGTCATCCTGTGGTGTGGGGACCCGGAAAAGCCGGTTGGCGTCATCCGATATGCGCGATGCCAGCGCTTTGCCTACTCTAACAGTAGGGCCCTCGGGGTATCCGACCCTTCGACTCTTCCGTACTACCTTGTTCCCTCACCACGGATGAGGCCGCCCTCATCGTAGTCCGGTTCTATCTGTCACCTCCCGCCACTTCCGGGAGAAGCGGCTAAGAAGAACGTCATTCGTCTTGGAATCCAAACCGGCTGATTCCACCTTCAGTGTGCTCCCGGCTGGTATGCTTGTCAATAGTCCTTGGCGTACTGTTGGTTCGTTTTTTTCCGTAGGCCGGAATACAGTGTTTCGAGGCTTTTTCTCGAGGAAATCACAGCCCCTCACCGGAGCGCCGGCCGTGCGGCGCCTCAAGACTTACTCCGCGCAAAGCGGCTACGTTTACCAGTATTACTACGAAGGGCAGCGCTCGTTTCAAAAGGCCGATGGAGCCGGCACGGAATACGTATTTACCGTCAGTGCCGACCGCAAGAACTGGCACGCCGCCAGCGTGCTGGTTTCGGAAGCCGCTATCGGCGCGTGGGAGGAGAACCATGCGCGCGAGTTGTCTTCCACCGAGCGCTACGCCGTCTGCAAGATGGCGCTTTTCCAGGCATTCGACGAGCGCACCGCGCCCGAACAGATGAAGAGCGAAGTGCGCGTGCGCGGCGCCGACGTCGAAGGCATCATTGAATCGCTGGGATTGTGATCCGCTTCCGCTCCCAGGCGGGCGTGCGGCGTTCGGATGATTGGGGACGGGGCAGGCGGCGGTACATCTGCGCCGCCGCGGGCGTCGCGGTGGAAGATGCCGGGGTCCCGACCGGGATCAGGCACACCCCGTCGTACGAGTCCGGGCCGGAAATATCCAGGTTGTTGTCGCCGGTAGTGAGGCCCGTCGGAATCGTCAGGTTGATCTGGTAGAGGCCGGCGAGCTGCGGCGCCAGCCCGGCATAGGAGACGTTGGCGGTCGTGCCGCCGACGTAAGCCGCGATCGTGCTGGTCGCCGTGCTGAACGGGTTGGTGGGTCCCGCCGCTCCATCGGAAATTGCCGGATTGACCACGCCCAGCCCGGTCAGGAAGAGAGAAACCGTCTCACCGATCTGGGCCGGGTTTTGAGCTGTCACAAGGGATCCGTCCTGGTGCAGCGCGTCTCCATACCCGAGGCCGTTCTGGCTTTGTGTGAGAACGCCCGGCGCGGTAGTGGCAATCTGCATGGTGACCGTATTCGATGCGGTGCCATTGTTGATCACCTGGATCTGCGCGACTCCCGATGTCACCGCGTAGGGCACGATGGCCGAGAGCTGGTTCTGGGTCACGTAATAGAGGGGCGCGGCGATTCCGTTGATCTTCACCTGCACGTTGCCGAGCGTGGTCGGGAAGGGCACGGTGGAAGCCACCTGCGTGCCCGATGAGAGATTCGATCCGTAGAGTACGAGCAGTTCGCCGGGTGCGATGCCCGCGGTAAACGGCGCGAAACTGCCTGCATTGACCACCCCGGTCGGATCGAGGAAGACGCCGCTGGGGCTGATGCTGCTGCTCATCGCGGGCGCCGGCAGGGCGACGCCGATCGACAAAAATGGGCCGATGCCGCTTGCGATACGAATGCCGCCCGCGCCGATGACGTAGTTCGTCGCAGGATTGCTGTAGGTTCCGTTGGAGGAGAAGTTGTAAGTGTCGCTGTAGGTGTAATTGATCGGCGCGCCGTTATCCAGAAAATCGATCAGGCGCTGATGTCCGATAATCGCTCCGCCGTGCGCCGTGAGGGAGCCGTAGAATGTGTCGGGCGCGGCATAGCCATTGGCCAGCGTGGACTCGTTCTGATCGAGGCCGGCTTCGTAGTAAAGCCCGCTGAGGTTCGGCGTCCCGCCGGTCTTCACTCCGATAAACATATCGGCTGAGACCGGCGAGCCGCCGAAAACGAAGTTCCCGTCCGGCGAAAAATACAAGTAGTATTGGCCGTAGAAGAGATTTGAGTTGGAATTGGGGAAAGTCACCACGGCTGCGCCGTTGCTGAAAATGTATTTGACGTTCGAGATCGACTGGGTGATCTTGCTCGAGCCGGATTGTCCCATGTAGCCGCTGACCTGGACCGTGCCCAGATTGCTGATGCCATCGGGATTCATCTGCGCCAGGGCGCCGATGGTATAGAGCGGGCTGCCGCTGGAGAGGTCCATGTACGCCATCGTGTACGATCCCTTGAAGCTCGCAGCGGTGGGAGGCGGAGAGGAAAGCGGCGCGGCAATAAACAAGTCGTGGTATCCAGTCTGGTTCTCCGTGCTGCTGCCAACGAAGATTCCTTGGGCATTGACCAGTCCGAAAACAAAATCGCCTTGGAACAAGGGGCTGGAAAGGAAGCCCTGTCCCGAAGAAGCGATCGAGTAAGTGCCGCTCAGCGTGCCCTGTTGCAAATTGCCGGAAGCGAGATCGGCCAGAACCACGTTCATCGTATACGTTCCGGTGCCGCTGAACGTTACCGTCCCGTAGAGCGAGGCGGCATCGGCCAGGGAGCCATCGCCCGCGTTGCTGAGCTGGTAGATCACCTGGCGGAAGTAGTAGGTTCCGTTCAGCTTGTTGTTTCCGGTATTGTCCCAACCGGTGGTCTGAGCGCCGGCCGGGAGCGCGGCGGTGGCGAAAGCGAGCAGGAGCACTTGCGCAAATTTCATCTTCACAATGCGGTTTGACGTCACGATGGCGCCTCCGGAGTACGCATTTACCATGAAAACACGCGCTCGGCCTCACAAGGTGCGGTACTCAAATACCGGCACCGCCCGTCAGGGGTCCTTGAGGACGGTTCAGCCTGCCACTTTCGTCCAGGTCCAGCCAGATGGCCCTGGCTGCCTCGTCGGGAGGACCGGGCATCGGCTGGTACTCCACCAGGGCAGCCCCGGCGGCACGGCGGATCGTCTCCCGTTGTTGCGGGTCGCGCACGGTGAAAATCGCCACCAGCCCGGCTTCCAGGGCGGTCCGAACCGCCTGGCCCAAACTCTCCGGCTGGTGAATCACGTGAACCGCGTATCCGTGCTCGAACAAGCGCCGCTCCAGGGCCCAACCTACTTCCGGATCGCCGTTTTCGAGGCAAATCGCGAGCGCGGCGTGGCCGCGGGCAGACTCGCGCTCAGCGGAAGTGACGCGTCCGGTGCGACGCGGCCCCTGATGCGCCTCGAGGATCATCCCCGCGCCCAGGGTTTCGTTGGTGATCGGGTCGATCAGGATGAAGCTGCCGGTGGAGCGGTTGCGGCGGTACGGATCGAAAAAGACGGGCCGCTGGACCTCCACGGCCACCACGCCGATTTCGTTCAGGTCCAGCTCATTGGCCGGCTCGTGCTGCAAAGTATTGACGTCGATGCGGGCACGGATTTCGCGCACGCGGGCCTGGGCCACCTGGGTCGTGTGCTTGATGAGGTAGGGCCGGTTCGGCGTCAGCGGCTTCTGGTTCATCCACACCAGGCTGGCGTCGAAGCGGCGGCCGGCGTGCGGCTGGTCGCGAGCATGCACGAGCATGTCGCCACGGCTGACATCGATTTCGTCTTCCAGGCAGACGGTCACGGACATCGGCGCGAACGCTTCTTCCAACTCGCCTTCCCAGGTGACGATGGATTTCACCCGGCTGGTGCGGCCGCTGGGCAGCACGGCGATCGGATCGCCGCGGCGAATGACTCCGGAAGCGACCTGGCCGGCGAATCCGCGGAAGTCCAGGTTGGGGCGGATCACGTACTGCACCGGGAAGCGCAGGTCCGCCAGGTTGCGGTCGTGAGCGATGGGCACCGTCTCCAGGTGATCCAGCAGGGACCGGCCGGTGTACCAGGGCGTGCGGCGGCTGGGCTTGACCACGTTGTCGCCTTCGAGCGCGGAAATCGGGATGAAAGTGACTTCGTCGAGATCCAGTTGCCGCGCAAAGGCGCTGAACTCGCCGCGGATGGCGGTGAAGACCTCCTCGTCGAAGTCCACCAGGTCCATCTTGTTGACCGCCACCACCAGGTGCGGAATGTGGAGCAGGCTGGCGATGAAGGCGTGGCGGCGCGACTGCGGCAGCACGCCGTAGCGCGCGTCGATCAGCACGATGGCGAGATCGGCGGTGGAAGCGCCGGTCGCCATGTTGCGCGTGTACTGCTCGTGGCCCGGCGTGTCGGCGATGATGAACTTGCGGTTTGGGGTGGAGAAATAGCGGTAGGCGACGTCGATGGTGATGCCCTGCTCGCGCTCCGCGCGCAATCCGTCGGTGACCAGGGAGAGGTCGAGGCCGTTGGTGCCGAGGTTGCGGGTGGCTTTGCGGACGCTGGCAAGCTGATCTTCGTAGACCCCCTTGGAATCGTAGAGCAGGCGGCCGATGAGGGTGCTCTTGCCGTCGTCGACGCTGCCGGCGGTAGTGAAACGCAATAGGCCGGTGCGGGCGGTGGATTCGAGGAACTCGGTGATGGAGGGCGTGGCGGCGCCGGCAGTCATCAGAAGTAGCCCTCGCGCTTCTTGAGTTCCATGGAGCCTTCCTGGTCGTGATCGATGACGCGGTTTTCGCGCTCGCTGCGCCGGAACCGGATCATCTCTTCGATGATTTTCGGGAGCGTGTCGGCCTGGCTGCGGATCGCGCCCGTGCAGTAGGTGCAGCCCAGGGAGCGCATGCGGCACATCACCATCTGCGGCTGCTCGCCGGGAAGCAGCGGCATGTTGTGTTCGGTGGGGATCAGCGTATCGCCGCGGACTACCATCGGCCGCGGTTTGGCGAAGTAAAGCGGCACGATGGGGATGTTCTCCAGATAGATGTAGTGCCAGACGTCCAGCTCGGTCCAGTTGGAGAGCGGAAACACGCGGATGCTTTCGCCCTGTCCGATGCGGCTGTTGAAGAGGTTCCAGAGCTCGGGCCGCTGATTCTTCGGATCCCACTGGCCGAAGGAGTCGCGGAAGCTGTAGACGCGCTCTTTGGCGCGCGATTTCTCCTCGTCGCGGCGGGCGCCCCCGAACGCGGCGTCGAAGCGGCCCTCGCTGAGCGCATCCAGCAGGGCGCGGGTCTTCAGCAGGGCACAGCACTTCTGCGTGCCGAGGCGGAACGGGCTGGCGCCGTCGGCGATGGCCGCGCGGTTGGTGTGGACGATGAGGCGGGCGCCGATTCGGGCGCAGAAGCGGTCGCGGAACCCGATCATCTCTTCGAACTTGTAGGTGGTGTCCACATGCAGCAGCGGGAACGGCAGCGGGCCCGGATGGAAGGCTTTCTGCGCCAGGCGAACCATCACCGACGAGTCCTTGCCGATGGAGTAGAGCATGACCGGCCGCTCGAATTCGGCCGCGACCTCGCGGATGATGTGGATGCTCTCGGCTTCCAGGGCGCGCAGGTGGGTGAGGGTCCGGTCAGTCATGGGGAGATGTGCTACGTTGCTGATTATCTCAAGGATACCAAATCATGCTCAAGTCTATCGGATTAGTCGTGATTGTCGCGCTACCGGCCCTGTGCCAGGACGCCGGGATCTCCGGGGCGCGCATTCGCGAGTACACGCGGTACCTTTCGAGCGATCTGCTGGAGGGGCGCGGCGTCGGCGCGCGCGGCGGCCAACTGGCGACGGAGTATATCGCCAACCAGCTTGCCCTGTCCGGCGCCAAGCCTGCCGGCGAGAGCGGGACCTACTACCAGGCGGTGCCGCTGGTGGGCATCGAGACGGAGGCGGGCTCGACGATGAGCGCGGCGGCGGGCGGCAGGACAGCGGAATTCAAGCTCGGCGAGGAGTTTGTGGGCTCGAGCCAGTTGCAGAGGCCGGAGGTCGAATTCACGGCAAACGTAGTGTTCGCGGGGCACGGGATCAGCGCGCCGGAGTATCATTGGGACGACTACCAGGGCGTCGACGTGGCGGGCAAGGTGGTGCTGGTGTTCACCAACGAGCCGCCGTCCACCGATCCCAAGTTTTTCGCGGGGCGGGCGCTCACCTACTACGGCCGGTGGACCTACAAGTACGAGGAAGCGCTGCGCCACGGTGCGCTCGCGTGCATCATCATCCACACCACGCCGACGGCGAGCTACGGGTGGGACGTGGTGCAGCATTCGTGGGGTCACGAGACGCCTTTCGTGAAGCTGGAGCCCGGCGGCAAGGCGCTCTCGTTCCAGGGATGGATGTCGCATGACGCGGGAGAGAAACTACTCGGGCTGGCGGGCAAGCACGCCGATGAGTTGTTGGCGGCCAGCGACCAGCCGGGATTCAAGGCGATGGATCTCGGGGTGCGGATGAGCATGCGGGTGGAATCGAAGATCCGGCCGATCGAGTCGCGCAACGTGGCGGCGGCGGTTGCCGGCAGCGATCCGAAGCTCAAGAACGAGTATGTGCTGTTCACCGCGCACTGGGACCATTTCGGCGTCGGCGAGCCGGTGAACGGGGACGCGATCTACAACGGCGCGATCGACAACGCCACGGGCTGCGCCATCGTGCTGGAGCTGGCGCGGGTATGGGCGACCCTGCCGCAAAAGCCGCGCCGGAGCGCGCTGTTCCTGTTCGTGACGGCGGAGGAGGCGGGGCTCAAGGGCAGCGAGTATTACGGCGCGCATCCGCTGGTGGCAGTGGCGCGCACGGCGATCGACCTGAACTACGACGCGCTGTATCCGTTCGGGCGCGCCGCCGACGTGGTGATCACCGGCGCCGAGCGCACGACTGTATATCCGCTGGCGCAGCAGATCGCCAAACGTCTGAACCTGGCCATCGCCGAGGACGCGCAGCCGGAAGCCGGCCACTACTTCCGGTCCGATCATTTTTCCCTGTCGAAGGCCGGCGTGCCGGCTTTCAGTATCGGCCATGCCACGGAATTCGCGGGCAAGCCCGCGGGCTTCGGCCGGCAGGCCTACCAGGAGTACAACAGCGGGCACTACCACCGGCCGTCGGACGAGTTCCAGGAGACGTGGGATTTCACGGCACTGGCGCAGGCGGCGGAGTATGGGTTGCTGTTGGGCAAAGACATCGCCAACCAGGAGAAGCTGCCGGATTGGAGAGCCGGGGAGCCGTTTCACCGGTAGATGTGGATGACATTTTCCATTGTTAAATGGCATTGTAAAATGGGTCTATGGAGCTGGTAATCGATAAGGCAGGGCGCGTGGTGATCCCAAAAACCGTTCGCGACCGGCTAGGCTTAAGAGCGGGAGATGCCTTGGAGCTTCAATCCGAAGGCGATTCCGTGCGCCTCCGCCCCGCCCGCCCCAAGACGGTCTTGTGTAAAGAGCACGGGCTCTGGGTGTACTGCGGAGACTCCTCAGGGGTAGATATTATTAACGCGATTGAGGACGACCGCGAAAATCGGGTGCGGGATGTGAGCCGTTGAAGCGCTTCTACGACACTTCCGTGCTGGTCGCCGCGTTCCAGCGGAATCACACTCTTCATGACAGGGCGATTCACGTTCTTCTCAAGGCCTCGCCGAAGGATGGGTACTGCGCGGCTCACAGTCTGGCGGAATTCTATTCGGTCATGACTCGCATTCCAGTGAGGCCGCGGATTCTTCCGGAACAGTGCAATCTAATGATCGCAAGCCTGCTCGAACGGGTAAGCCTGGTGGCCCTCAACGCCGGGGAGTATCGGGCTACGATCGAAGCTTGCGCGGAGACCGGGCTGTCGGGCGGAATCATCTACGACGCGCTGTTGATGTCCTGTGCGCGGAAGGCGGCCGCGGACGTTATCTTCACATTCAACCCAAAGCATTTCAACCAGGTTGCGCCGGACTGGGAGAGGCGCATCGAGATGCCTTGAGCGACCTTAAGCGCAGATGACAAACGGCGATCGAGTTTCCCGGCGAGTCCGCGCGGCGTGGGTGTGATACGCTCTCAGGACGGAGGCACCACCTTGAGATTGAAAGTTCTCACTTTGGCCATCGCGGCGCTGGCCGCGTTTTCGTTGACGGGTCAAGAAGCAAAAAAGGCTCCGATGAAGAGCGCGATCCTTCATCCGGAGATGACGCCGGGAGCCGGCACCTGGGACAAGCCCATGGCAACTATCGGCACCAAGCCGACGCAGCCGTGGACCGCGACCACCGTGGCGGCGGGCGTGGACAACAAGCCGCAGCCTGGCAGGCCGATCACCGTCGTCGGCGAGGTGGTCGATTTTTCCTGCTACTTGCAGCTTGGCAAACACGGTGACAAGCACCGCTCCTGCGGGCAGAAGTGCATCGCCAACAATCAGCCCGGCGGATTGCTCACGCAGACCGGCGCGCTCTACATGCTGATGCCGGAAGAGCATGACCCGCGGCGCGACGGTGGCGTGGACGCCAAAGCTTCGCTGTCGGATCATATGGGTCATATCGTCGAGGTCAATGGGACCGAGGCGAGCGTGGGCGGCTACCGTGCGATCTACGTGCAGGGCCTGACGAAGTAGCGGGAATCGACGGGTGGGGAAGGTGTGGGGAAGGCCGGCGGCAGGTCAAGCCGCCGGAGCAGCTTCCCCGAT
>DATJYW010000154.1:0-4772 GCA_035499435.1 Candidatus Acidiferrales bacterium
AGGCACGTCCTCAAAGGTGAGGATAGGGATGTTGAACGCGTCGCAGAAGCGGACGAAGCGGGCGCCTTTCGTACTGGAATTGATATCCAGCACGCCCGCCAGGAACGCGGGCTGGTTGCCGACAATCCCGATCGCACGGCCATCCATGCGCGCGAGGCCGATCACCAGGTTCTTGGCCCAGTGCTCGTGAACTTCGAAGAACTCACCCTCGTCCACCACACGATGGATCACGTCTTTGATGTCGTAGGGCAGGTTGGACTCGGCGGGAACGATAGTGTCCAGCGCGGCGTCCATCCGGTCCATGGGGTCGTTGGTTTCGCGCCGCGGCGGATCTTCGCGATTGTTCTGCGGCAGGTAAGTCAGCAGCTCGCGAATCATCCGGCAGCATTCCGCATCTCCAGCAGCGACAAAATGGCCGACACCGCTCACCGAGTTGTGGGTCATCGATCCGCCCAGCTTTTCCTTGGTCACGTCTTCGTGTGTGACGGTCTTGATCACGTCGGGACCGGTCACGAACATGTAGCTGGTGCCTTCCACCATGAAGACGAAATCGGTAATGGCCGGCGAGTAGACCGCTCCGCCGGCGCACGGGCCCATGATCGCGGAGATCTGCGGCACCACGCCGCTGGCCAGGGTGTTGCGCAGGAAGATATCGGCGTAGCCCGCCAGCGAGACTACACCCTCCTGGATGCGCGCGCCGCCGGAATCGTTGAGGCCGATCACGGGCGCGCCCATCTTGAGCGCGAGGTCCATGATCTTGCAGATTTTTTGCGCGTTGGCCTCGGAGAGGGAGCCGCCGAAAACGGTAAAGTCCTGCGCGAAGACGTAAACCAGCCGCCCGTGGATACGGCCATGGCCGGTGACGAAGCCGTCGCCGGGGATGACCTGCTCGTCCATGCCGAAATCGCGGCAGCGGTGGGTTACCAGCTTGTCGAGCTCTTCGAAGGTGCCTTCGTCGAGCAGCAGCTCGATGCGCTCGCGGGCGCCAAGTTTGCCCTCTTTGTGCTGGCGCGCGCGGCGCTCAGGACCTCCGCCCTGCTCAGCAGCTTCGTGGCGGCGGTGAAGTTCATCCAGGCGGTTCATCGGGACTATTGTACGAGTTCAAATCTCCCGTCCGCCCGCAGGTAGTATTTCCTGCCGCGCCAGAGGATCGTGTTACCGAAGAAGCCCGCCGCCCACATCGCGAAGCTCAGCAGATCCTGCACGGGCACCAGCCAGAACAGACGCGCGGTGAGGCGATCGTGGAGCACATAGCCTGCTGTGACCGACGCGGCCGCCGCCCGGAGCAAGACGGTCGCGAGCACCAGCGGCCACCAGCCCGGCTGCACGAGCCACAACAGTAACGCCAGCGGCAGCGGATTGATGAACAACTGCCCGACGTACCCGGCCGGCCGCGACCGCCGCGTGCTCCGGTTCCATCGCAGCCGATGCCTGAGGTTCGCGCCGAGCTTCTGCGCGCCGATGCGGTGCTCGATCACGTACGACGAGAGAATCACGCCGTCGCCGCGCTCCGACGCCAGCTTGCCCATGACGAAATCCTCGGCGAGGAAATCCTTCACGGCGTCGAACCCGCCGATCCCGTTCAGAGTGGCGCGGCGCGCCGCGATGGTGGGGCCCAGGGCGAACTTCATGCCGTCGAGCATCCGCGCCACCAGCACGCCTCCGATGAATTCCGTATTGAGCCCGATGGCCTCGAGCGTGTTCCAGAAGCTCCGTCCCGGCAGGGCGCGATAAGGGCAAGTTGCCAGCCCCAGCGCCGGGTCCTGAAACTCGGCCGCGATCACCGCCAGCATGTCGCGCGTCACGCGGATATCCGAATCCGACATCACGATCAGATCATGACGCGCGGCGGTTAGCATGCGGTCCAGGCTGTAGACCTTGGCGTTAGGGTACGGCGGCTCGCCGGTCACGATCAGGCGCGAAGGCACGCCGGGATATTGCGCGCGCAGGCTCTCCACCACCTTGATTGCAGGGTCCGAATCGCTGCGCACCGCGAAGAGAATCTCGAACGCCGGGTACTCCTGCTCGAAGAACGTGCGCAGGTTGGATTCGAGCCCGTCATCGACGCCGGCCAGCGGTTTCAGCACACTGATGGGCGCTGGCTCGCGCAAATCCGGCGGCCGCACGGTACGGTAGCGGATCGCGGCAATGATGGTGAGAACGCAGTACACCAGCGATCCTGTCACCAGGGCTGGCAGGAGGAGCGCGAGCACCCCTACACTGTAACAAGCAGATGAAGAACATCATCGTCGGGACCGCGGGGCACATCGATCACGGCAAAACCGCGCTGGTGAAGGCGCTAACCGGGATCGACGCCGATCGTCTGGAGGAAGAGAAGCGCCGCGGGATCACCATCGACCTCGGCTTCGCACACCTTGCGCTCACACCCACGCTTCGGCTGGGGTTTGTCGATGTCCCCGGGCACGAGCGGTTCGTCAAGAACATGCTGGCCGGAGTGGGCGGCATCGACCTGGTGCTCTTCGTCGTGGCGGCGAATGAATCCATCAAGCCGCAGACCCGCGAGCATTTCGATATTTGCCGCCTGCTGGGCATACCCCGCGGCATGGTGGCGCTCACCAAGTCCGACCTCGTGGACGAGGACATCCTCGGCCTGGTGCGCCTCGAGGTGGAAGAGCTGGTAGCAGCGTCATTCCTGGAAGGCGCTCCGATCGTGCCGGTGAGTTCGACCACCGGAGCCGGCCTCGACGACTTGCGGCGCGAACTGGCGCGCGTAGCGGCTGCCGTTCCCGAAAAGAACGCCGCCGGGCACTTCCGGTTGCCCATCGACCGGGTTTTTTCCGTAAAGGGATTCGGCGTGGTAGCCACCGGCACGCTGATCTCCGGGTCGGTGGCAAAAGAACAGGAGGTGGAGCTTTATCCTGCCGGTCAGCGCCTTCGCGTGCGCGGGGTGCAGGTGCACGGGAGCGGCACCGGGCGTGCTGTCGCGGGCCAGCGAACCGCGGTCAACGGGGATCTCGGGGGCGCCGCGCGCGGGCACGTCCTCAGCGAACCCGGCGTGTTTCGCACGGTAACTCAGGTCGATTGCCGCCTGCACCTGCTGCCTTCGGCCAAGCCTCTGAAGCATCGTGCGCCGGTGCACTTTCATTGCGGCACGGCCGAGATCGAAGCCGAGGTGCGCCTGCTGGAAGGCGCGGCCGCGCTCGCGCCGGGCTCCTCCGCATGGGTACGGGTGATCCTGCGCGATCCAACGCTGCTGCTCCCCGGCGATCGCTTCATCATCCGCAGATTCTCGCCGGTGATTACGATCGGCGGCGGTGAGGTATTGGACATTGGCGGACTTCGCCATCGCAAGGGAGACGACATCGGTGGGCGATTGAACGTGCTGGCCTCGGGTGACGCGTCGGCGCGGATCGCGCTGCTTGTCCGCGAGGCCGAGTTCGGCATGAGCGTGGCCGACCTCGTCGCGCGCACCGGCCTCTTAGCTCAGGAAATCTCGTCGGCGGCAGCCAAAGCGAAACTGGCGGCCGTTGGAGATCGTTTTGTAGACCATGCCTGGATGCAATCGACTCGCGACGGTCTAATCAAGGTGGTCCGCGAGTTTCATCAGAAGAATCCGTTGCTGCCGGGCATCGCGCGGCAGGAACTTCGCGGGTCGCTGCCGCCGGCCTTGTTCGATGCATTGTTGGCGGACGCCAGGGAACTGGTGTCCGAAGGCGAGGTGGTGCGGGCGCGATCGCACAAGCTGGTGTTGAAGGAAGACGAAGAGCAGGCCCGCGCCAAGATCGAAAGCGCCTTCGAGATTGCGGGCCTGGCCGTTCCCGCCGTGGCGGAGGTGCTGGCGAAATCGGGAGTCGAGGCGGCGCGGGCGCGCTCGCTTCTGCAGATTTTGATCCGGGAGAAGCGGCTGGTGCGGATCAATGACGATCTGGTGTTCCATCACACTGCGGTGCAACGGCTGCGCGGATTGCTCTCGGAGCGGAAGGGACAGCGATTTGCCGTTCCCGCGTTCAAAGAGTGGACCGGCGTCTCGCGGAAGTACGCCATTCCGCTACTGGAGTTCCTGGACCGGGAACACGTCACCAGGCGCGAAGGGGATCAGCGCGTGGTGCTGTAAGCGCTAGAAGCTTACCCTGGCCGAAAATTGCAGACTGCGCGCCGGGAGCTGATTGGTGATTCCGGTCAGCGGAGCGCCGAAGCCGGGGCCAGCAGTGGCGGCGTTGCCCCAGGTGCCGCTGAAGCCGACGAAGTTCGGGTGGTTGAACACATTGAACGCTTCCACGCGCGGGGTGAAGCGGACACGCTCGCCGAAGAACGCGAACGGGCGCTCGGCAAACGGCGCGATGTCGTAAATCGCCGTGCCGCGGCCGGTATTGCGGCCCACCACCACGCCATTGATCACGGGCCGATCGGTGGTGGCGCCGGTATCGCCGCTGTTGTTCACGCCGGTCACGATGTTGTACGGCAGTCCGCTGGCAAGCGTAAAGACACCGCCGAAATGGATGCCGAGGGGCAGGATGTACATGCCGCTCATGACGAAGCGGTGGTGCTGATCGAAGATGGCATTACCGTATTCGATGCGGCCGGTGAAGTTGGGGTCGTTCGGATTCTGGCCCGGCACGTCGGGATCGACGTTATCCAGCGCGTGCGACCACGTGTAGCTTACCAGCATACTGAGCTTCTGGCTGAAGGTGTGCTTGAGATTGACGTCCAGGGCCGCGTAGTTGGAGAAGCCGTCGTTCACGTCGCTCGTAATCACCGAGTAGGGCGGCTGTGGGTTGGTGGCGGTGTTGGGATTGCACGTCATGCCCTGC
>DATJYW010000155.1:0-30738 GCA_035499435.1 Candidatus Acidiferrales bacterium
CTCGGCGTGACGCCGGCCCGCGACCTGGCGCGCGTCCCCGATGGCCGCGTGGTGCGCATCGCCGGCAGTGTCGTGGTGCGCCAGCGT
This sequence comes from Candidatus Acidiferrales bacterium, assembly GCA_035499435.1. Lineage (GTDB taxonomy): Bacteria > Acidobacteriota > Terriglobia > Bryobacterales > Bryobacteraceae > Solibacter. The sequence goes on from DATJYW010000155.1 coordinate 88, forward strand.
CCCGGCACGGCAAAGGGTTTTGTGTTCCTCAGCATGGAGGACGAGACCGGGATCATGAACGCGATTGTGACCCCGGCCATCTTCGACCGCTACAAGTTCGAGGTGCTGGCCGAGCCGTTCCTGCTGATCGACGGCGTGCTGCAGAATCTGGACGGCGTGATCAGCGTCAAGGTCGGCCGGGTCGCCGGGATGCGCGCGGGGGCGGCGGCGGAGTCGCACGATTTTCACTAAGGCGGCCCGGATCGCGGCCGGATATGGCGCAAGCAACGTCCGTGTCTTTGGTTCTGTCGCGCGCGGGGAGAACTCGCCGGCCAGCGACATCGATTTTCTCGTCGATCTGGCTCCGGATCGTACCTCGATGGATCTTGGCGGCCTTCTCATGGACCTTCAGCGGCTTTTGGATCAGCCGGTCGATGTCGCCACTGCGGGCATGCTCCGTCCAAAAGTGCTGGATCAAGCCATGCGCGACGCTGTTCCCCTATGAACCGCTGCGTCTACGTACCGGGCGTGCTTTTTGTGGGGCCAATTCGTCTCCGGGCATCGGCGGGTTACCCGTTCCCGTGCGGGAAAGAATCTTCAAAGCCCTTGCTATATTCGCACCGGCAGCCCTCTGTCGGAAATACTCGTCGGTACGCAGCACCGACAGCTTTTCTGCAACTGCAACGTTGATCAATTGATTGAGTGCGATCCCTTCGCTTTGAGCGACCTTCCGTGCTTCCTCCAAAAGCGAAGGCTGCAACCGCAACGCCACGTTACTTTTCCTCATGCGATTTCTCCAATAGGCGCCAGGCTTTGCCCGGGCTGACGACCGCGATTCCAAACTGTCCCGCAGGCGCAAAATCCCGCGTGTTCAACGTGCATAAGTAATCTGCCGCACCATTTACAGCCGTTTCCAATACCATTTCGTCGTCAGGATCTCTCAACATCGGCCGCCACAAGTACGCTAGCCGAACAGGCACGGCGACAGAAGCCACAGCTTTCAAGATCTCTTCCACCGCTGCCGCAGAAACTCGGCCTGCCTCCAGGTGCTCCTGACGGAGCAGCACAGCCTGATATTCCATCATCAGCGGAACAGAAACGAGCAACGAGTAACGCCCCTTCAAGCCAGCGATCAGCAGTTGACGCGACGCGCCGAGGCTACTGCGCACAGCCGCCACCAAGACGCTCGTATCGAGGACGAGCCGCACAATGTCAGTATATCGCAGGCAATATCATCTACACCTCCCGGCACTTAGCTAAGCCAGGCCTGGCCGGGACCAACGTGATGTCGTCCTGCAGCCCGGTCAAGGCGATGCGGTTCCGTCATGGACGCACTGATTGCCGGATTGGACGGCTTGAAGTGGCACGCTTGACAGGTAGTCTGTCGCCCCCTGCGCTGAAATCGTATGGAAGTCCAGCTCACCCCCGATCAGAAAGCGTTTGTCCGCTAGGCCATTGAGAGCGGACGGCTTCAGCGCGAGGAAGATGCGGTGAAGGAGGCGTTTTCGCTGTGGGAAGAGCGCGAGCGACGAAGACTCGAAATCCTCGTGGCCGTCGATAAGGCGGAAGCATCTCTGGCACGTGGCGAAGGCCGCACGGTGACAACGGAAGCGGAAGTCAGGCAGCTTGCCGACGATATCAAACGCGGTGGCTCGGCGCGCCTTAATGCCGAAAAGAATCCGCGCCCATAAGCGAGTTTCGCCTTGCGCCGGAGGCGGAGGCTGAGCTTGACGACATCGGTTGTACATTGCGCGTGAGAGCGGCAACATTAGATATCGCCACCCGCGTCGTCCACTCCAACGCAAGCTGCTTGGAGCTACCCCTCCCGGCACCGCGCCAGGATCAGCGTAATATCGTCCTGCTGCTCCGCCGGCGCGAAGCGGCGCACCTCGTCGACAATACCCGAGATGGCGGATCGCGGTGACAGCGAACCATGCCGGTCGAGCGATTCGATCAGCCCTTGAATCCCGAATTCCTCGCCGGCGTCGTTGAAGGATTCGGTCACGCCATCGGTATACAGCACCAGCGTGTCGCCGCACGATAAGCGGGCCTCGCCAATCGCACAATCCCAATCGCGAAACAGCCCCAGCACGGTCGCGGTGGAGTCCAGGCGCTCGGTGGCGCCGTCGACGCGGCGAACCAGCGGCGGCAGATGGCCGCAATTGGCGTACCGCAGCCGGCGGGTGCAGTCGTCGTATTCGGCGAAGAATAGGGTAGCGTAGGCGCTATCGGTGGTGTTCTCGTAGAAAAGCTGGTTGACCGTCCGCAGCATGCGCTCCGGCTCCTCCAGCGCCAGCGCGGACTGGCTGCGAAGGTTGGCCTGCAGGTTGGCCATCAGGAGCGCGGCGGCGATTCCCTTACCCGCGATATCGGCGATCACCAGCCCGAACCGCCCGCGGCCGAGGTCGAGAAAATCGTGGTAGTCGCCGCCGATCTGCCGCGCCTGGATACACGCGCCCGCGTAGTCCAGCGTTTCCAGCGGCGGCTGGGTCTGCGGAAAGAGTCGCGCCTGCACCTGTTTGGCGATCTCCAGTTCGTGCGCCACACGTCGCTCGGCCTCGAGCTTTTCCGCGGCCCGGCGTCGCTGCGCTTCGATCTCGCGGTTGACCTCGTCGAAGCCCACCAGTGCGAAGGAGTTGCCGTCGAGATCCTTGAACCGGGTGTAGACACCGCCCCACACCGGCGATTCATCTCCCGGGCCCGGCTCATCCGAAGAACGTTGCACGCGCTGATACCGGATGCGGCGCAGGCGCGGCGTAAACTGAAACTGCACGCCCCGCCGGCGCCATTCTTCGAAGGTGGCGACCACGTCTTCGGTGACGAAGACCACGCCCGTCGGACGGCCTACCAGCTTGGTCTCGCGCGAGTCCTGCGCGACCGCCAGAAGACTCAGTACGGTGCTGCCATCCGGAGGGGCGACAGCGACCCAGCGCTCGCCCGTGGAGAGACGGCCGTCGAAGGCGAGTCGGAATCCGAGCCGATCCAGATAGAAGCGGAGGCTCGCGTCATGATCGCGGACGAAGACGTTCACCGCGTGGACGCCCAGAAACGGGCGTTCGGCATTGGGGGCGTCCATGGAAGGATTATAAGGCGTGGCGCGGACGATAGTTGTTCGTCGTCCGCGCACCTCGCGTAGCGAGCCGCAGCTCTGCGGTAAACTGTTAGTTCCGAAGGCGTATCTCTTTGTCTCGTCTTGTACTTACTGCCGTGCTGCTCGCGGCCCTCGCGTTTGCCGCCCCGGCCGAAACCGGCCAGCTCGATGCCAGTCCCAGTCTCTTTACCGTAATGGCCGCCATCAACGCCGTCGGCTACCGCGCGGATTGGGCTTCGACAGCCAATCACCCGCTGCGCTTCGCCGTTCAGAAAGAGCTCGAGAAGCGCCAGATCGCCTCGCTTGCCCCGCTGAAGGAGTTCTTCGACAAACACCGCAAGCGAACCGACACGCTCGAGCTGAGCCAGTACATCTCGTTTGCGCTCTCGTGCAGCGGTCCGCCCAATTTCGATTTCACGCAGCGCGATGTCGAGATTCCGCCCGAGGTGGCCGGCATGCGCGAGCTTTCCAGGCTGCTGGCCGCTTTCTACAAGGAGGCCAATATCGACGACTTGTGGAAGCGCTCGCAGCCGGCAATCGACCAATACCTCGAGCGCTACCACGAGCCGGTCACCAATGCCGTGCTTCAAGTCAACGGCTACATGCGCCAGATGACTTCAGGGTTCAAGAACCGGCGCTTCCAGGTCTTCGTCGAGCTGCAGGCCGGTCCCAACCAGATCCAAACGCGCAGCTACAGCGACGATTACACGGTGGTGATTACGCCCTCGGCCGAGCCGCGAATTTTCGACATCCGCCACGCCTACCTGCACTACCTGCTTGACCCCATGGCCACGTACAACCAGGAGATCCTCAACCGGAAGAAGAGCCTGGTGGATCATGCGATGCGCTCCCAGGCCCTTGCCGACTCCTTCAAAGAGGACTACCTGCTGCTGGTCACCGAATCGCTCATCAAGGCGGTGGAGGCTCGGTTGGATCATAAGCCAGGCGTCATTCAGGAGGCGCTCAAGGAGGGCTACATCCTCGCACCGTATTTCTCCGAGGCCTTGCCCGTCTACGAGAAGCAGGAAAGCTCGATGCTGCGCTACTACAAGGACATGGTGCAGGCCATCGACGTGGTGAAGGAGGACAAGCGGCTCACCGGCGTCGAGTTCAACAAGGAAGCAGCCGCCCGTCCGGTGGTGACGCCGGCCGCGCCGGCCGCGCCTCCTCCGCCCGCGGGCGCAGCCAAAACCCTCCAGGATGCCGAGGAAGCCTATACCGCGCGCGATCTCGAAAAAGCCGGCAAGCTCTTCCTGAAGGTGCTCCAGGAGACCGACAAGTCCGCCATGCACGCCACCGCTTACTACGGGCTGGGCCGCATTGCGCTGCTGGAAAAACACCTGGACGAGGCCGAGCGCCTCTTTCAAAAATCTCTCGATTCCGACCCGGAGCCTTTCGATAAAGCCTGGGACCTGGTCTATCTGGGCCGGCTTTCCATCGCGGCGGATGAAAAGGAGCAGGCCGCCCGGCTGCTCAACAGCGTTCTTCAGTTGGAAGGCGCAACCGATAAGGCAAAGGAGCAGGCACGTCAACTGCTCCAGCAGATTTCGAAGTAATAACCAAGGAGTTTTCTCATGAAACGATCGATACTCACCGGCCTTCTCCTGGCAGCCGCCGGTGCCGCCGGCCTGATGGCGCAAGCCGCGCCCGCGAAGGGCCCCGCGCCTAAGTCCAAGGCCGAATTGGAGACATTGCAGGCGATGTTCCAGGCGCAACAGCAAGGCAATTTCGACGGCGTCATCAAGGCCGCCGACGAGTTGATCGCCAAGTTCGCCGACACCGACTTCAAGGATACGGCGCTATACATGGAAGCGGAAGCGTACGAGCAGAAGCACGACAACGCCAAGGCGCAGATCTACGCCGAACAGGCGCTGAAAGCCAACCCCAAGTCCTATCAGGCCAGTATCATGCTTTCCGAGCTGATCGCACAGAGCACGCGTGAAAACGATCTCGACAAGAACGAGAAGCTCGCCCAATCGGCCAAGTACGCCAACGATGCCATGGCGGCCGTGAAAGACCTTCCCAAGCCCAATCCGCAGATTACGGACCCACAGTGGGAGGAATTCAAGAAAAGCATCGTGGGCCGCGCGCACAACGCTTTCGGCATGGCCGCGCTGGTCAACAAGAAGTACGATGAGGCCGCCTCCCAGTTCAAAACCGCCGCCGAAAACGATCCGCAGCCGGCGTACTACGTGCGCGAGGCCTCGGCGCTGCAATCCGAGGGCAAGAACGACGAAGCCATCGCGCTGTGCGACAAGATCATCAGCGACCCGCAGGCCCATCCGCAGATCAAGTCGGTGGCCCAGCAGATCAAGGCGTCAGCCGTCAAGGCCGGCGGCAAAGCCCCGGGTGGAGCACAGTAACCCTCAGTTGGCATGCACGCCGAACCGGCATCTCTCGAAGCCAGGCTGAATTACCGGTTCAAAGACCTGGAACTGCTGCGGCGCGCCCTCACCCACAGCTCCCGGGCCTACGAACTGGTCTCCACTTCCGGCGCTCCGCTGGCGGACAACGAGCCGCTCGAGTTTCTGGGCGATGCGGTGTTGGGCTTTCTCATCTCGGACGCCCTGGTTCGCCGCAATCCTGAGCACCGCGAGGGCGAGCTCTCCCGCGACAAGGCCCGGCTGGTCAGCGCGGCGCACCTGCACGGCGTCGCGCGACGCCTGGAGTTGGGCGCGTTTCTCGACCTCGGCCGCGGCGAGGAAGTGACCGGCGGCAGGTCCAAAAAAAATCTACTCGCCGATGCCCTGGAAGCCATCATCGCGGCGATTTACCTCGACGGCGGTATGGACGCTGCGCGCGACTTCGTGTCGGGTCACGTGTTGGACGCGCCGTTTTCGGGCGATGAAGACTCCGAGACCGACATTCAGCCGGCCATCACCAATTTCAAGAGCGCGCTCCAGGAATTCGCCCAGTCGCGCAATCTGGCCCAGCCGCGTTACGCCACGGTGCGCGAGCGCGGTCCGGAGCACTCCAAAACGTTTACCGTCGAAGTGAGGGTGGGCAAGGATTGGACGGGCCAGGCCGACGGCCGCACCAAGAAGATCGCCGCGCAACGCGCCGCCCGCGCGGTCTACGAAAGGCTGCTCCGCGGGGACCCTCCCCAGGCGGAGCCGGCGGAATAGAACCGCGGATTCGGCCAAACCGCGCCCCGCCGCGTCCTTATAATGAATGTTCAACGCTCGAGAGGAGACACAAGCGATCGAGAGCCGCGCCGCCACAACCATTCGGGAAATCTTTCGGTCGGGCCGCCCCCTGACCTACATCCGCTCGTCTGAAGAGCAGCGCGTCGGCAGGATTCTGCGTGAGGTCGCTCAAAGCTTGAATCCATCGGCGCCGGTTCCGGTCTGGACCTGGAGCCTCACCGAAGAAATGCACCGCGACGGAGAAGCCCCCGCCGCGGGCACCGGATCGCCGCGCGATGCGCTCGATTTCATCGACGCGCACAACGGCTCGGCGATCTTCCACCTCAAGGATTTTCACGAGCCGCTCCGCGAATCCCCACAGACCCGCCGGCGCCTGCGGGATGTCTATGAGAACGGTTTCGGGCAGGGAAAATTCGTCGTCATCACTTCTCCGGTGCGCTTCATCCCCGAAGAGATCGAGCGCAGCGTCATGTACCTGGAACTTCGCACGCCGGACGCCGCCGAGATGGTCGACTTCCTGCGCGAGGAGTGTCCCGGCGTGGATGACGAGGTGCTGCAACTGCTCGCCGGAGGACTGCTCGGGTTGACTCTCCAGGAAGCCCGTTATGCCCTGCGCCGCGCCCTGGTGGTCACTCCGCGGCTCGGCCCGGAATCGCTGCCCGTGCTGCTCGAAGAGAAGCGTACTCTGGTCAGTCGCACCGGTGTCATCGAGTTCATCACCGAGCCCACTTCGATCTCCGATGTCGGCGGCATCGAGGTGCTCAAGAACTGGCTGCTGGAGCGCCGCAAGCTGTTTCAGATGCGCGATTCGCTCACCAGCGAGATCGTGCCCAAGGGGATTCTGCTGATGGGGATTCCCGGCTGCGGCAAGAGCCTGTGCATCAAGGCCATTTCGCAGTGCTTTCAACTTCCCCTCTACCGCATCGACATGATCGAGATCTTCTCCGGGCGGCACGGCAAACCCGAGGGAGCGTTTGTCGAGGCCTGCAAGCTGATGGAGGATCTCTCGCCCGCGGTGCTGTGGTTCGACGAGATCGAGATGGGCATCACCTCCACGGAAACCGCCGGCGAGCAGGGCCGTATTTTCGCGTTCTTCCTCACCTGGATGCAGGAGAAGGCCAAAGGACTCTTCGTAGCGGCAACCGCCAACCGCATCGACCTGCTGCCCGCCGAGATGATCCGCAAAGGGCGTTTCGACGAGGTGTTCTTCGTGGATTTGCCCGCCGAAGAGGAGCGCGTCGAAATCCTCAGAATCCACCTCGCCCGCCGCGGCATCGACCCGGCGCGGTTCAACCTTCAGCAGCTTATCGAATTCACCAACGGCTTTGCCGGCGCCGAGATCGAACAGTGCGTGGTATCCGCCATTACCAAGGCCCGGCTCGCCGGCAAGGAGCTCACCGACCGCGACCTGGTCACAACCGCCGTGAAGATGGTCCCGCTCTCGCGCACCATGCACGAGCAGATCAACCACATCCGCGCCTGGGCATTCGAGCGCGCCGTGCGAGCCTCGAAATACTCGCTGGCCCGTTAACAAGTACGAACTTGCACATTTGCGCGCGATAAGTTAAAAAGATCACATCGGTATTTCAGGAACCAGTCCCGGTGTTCTTGCTTCGCGATTCCGAAACCGCAACGTCCTCGTAACGGGTGGCCTTGGTTTCATCGGCAGCAGCCTCGTTGTGCGCTTGGCCCGTGCGGGCGCACGGGTCACGTTGATCGATTCGATGGTCGCCGGCTGCGGCGCCAATCCGCACAATCTCGATCCGGTTGCGGATGACGTGAATTTGCTCCAGCGCGACATTGCCGATGCCGCCGATTTCGCGGACGTTCTTCGCTCCACCGAGGTGATCTTCAATATCGCGGGCGAGATCAGCCACATCCACAGCATGCAGCAGCCTTGGCGTGACGCCGAGCTCAACGCCACGGCGCATCTTCGCTTTCTGGACCAATGCGCGCGCTTCGCACCTGGCGTAAAGGTGGCGTATGCCGGGACCCGCCAGATCTACGGCGTGCCGCGGTACCTCCCTGTCGATGAGACGCATCCGGTGCAGCCGGTCGATTTCAACGGCATCCACAAGTACGCCGCGGCCGGCTATCACTTGCTGTACTCCGGGATGGGACGCATCGATGCCGTGGTCCTCAATCTCACCAACGTTTACGGTCCGCGCATGGCGCTTCACCTGCCGTGCCAGGGATTCCTGGGGGGCTTTCTCCGGCGCGCGCTTCTGGGCCAGACCATCGAGATCTTCGGCGACGGCCTGCAGCTTCGCGATCCCGTATACGTTGAAGATGTGGTCGACGCTTTCCTCCTCGCCGGTTCGGTGGAAGCTCCCGAATCCCGGACGCTGAATCTCGGCGGACCAGGCCCGCTGACCCTCGCATGCATCGCCGGGGCTATCGGCGCCGCGGCCGGCGCGCCGCGGCCGGTTCTCTGCCCGTTCCCCGAAGAGCGAAAGCGCATCGACATCGGGAGCTATACCAGCGATTCCACCCGCATCCGGGAGACCCTCGGATGGCGGCCTGTCACGCGCTTTGCCGACGGGATCGCGGCCACACTCGAGTTTTACCGCGAGGAGATGCCGCACTATCTTCAGCCGGAAGACGCACGGCCCGTCTGCCCGCTGGAAGAGGCGCACGAGCCGCTGCCCGCCGCCGTATGAGCGGGTTCATGAACCCGGCGGAGTTCGCCAACATCCGCAAGAGCGAAGCGCATTTCTGGTGGTACCGCGGAATGCGCGAGATTCTTTTCCGCATCCTCGACCCGCATCTCGAGGGGCGCGTGATCGGCAGCGCGCTCGAGGCCGGCTGCGGCACGGGCTACCTCTCGCACCTTCTGCAAAAGCAGCGCGGCTGGCCCATCGTGCCGCTGGACTACAGTTGGGATGGGCTGCGCTATGCCCGGGAGCTCGGCGCGGCGCGCGCCGTGCAGGGCGATATCCGCGCGCTGCCCTTTGAGAACGGCCGTTTCGATCTCACCCTCTCTATCGATGTCCTCGCCCATCTTCCGCGCGGCGAGGAGCATCTGGCAGCCCGCGAACTGGCCCGAGTGACCAGGTGCGGCGGGCTGCTCGCCGTGCGCACCTCGGCATTGGAGATTCTGCGCAGCCGTCACACTGCTTTCGCAAACGAGCGGCAGCGTTTTGACCGGAGCCGCCTGATCGGTCTCTTCGCGGATGCGGGCATCCGAACGCTTCGGTGTACGTACGTGAACTCGCTGTTGTTGCCCGTCGCGCTGTTCAAGTTCCGCGTCTGGGAGCCACTACTCCGGCAGCCCGCGAAAAGCGGAGTGGAGCCCGTCCCGGAATGGCTCGACCGCCTCCTCTATGCGCCGCTCGGCTTGGAGGCCGCATGGGTCGGTGCCGGCCGCGGCTTCAGCGCCGGCCAATCCTTGGTGCTCATCGGGGAGAGGGTGCCATGAACGCCGTCCGGTTTCCCTCGTTGAGCGTCTTCTTCCCGGCGTATAACGACGCGCCTTCGCTGCCCCGCCTGATCGCCACGACATTCGATGTGCTCGAAGCGCACGTCGCGGATTACGAAGTGATCGTGATCGATGACGGTAGCCAAGACAAGACCGGCGAAGTCCTCGAACAGCTACGCCGCCAACATGCGCCGTGCATGCGGGTGGTGACCCATGAGCAGAACCGCGGCTACGGCGGCGCACTGCGCAGCGGCTTCGGGGCCGCAATCAAGGATTGGGTCTTCTATACCGACGGCGACGGCCAATATGATCCCGGAGAACTGCTTCGCCTGCTGGAGCTGGTGCGCCCGGAGACGGGCCTGGTGAACGGGTACAAGCTGGAGCGGCACGATCCGACGCACCGCATCTGGCTCGGCAGCACCTACAATTTTTGCGCGCGCCTGCTCTTCCGAATCCGCATTCGCGACATCGATTGCGATTACCGCCTGATCCGCCGCGACCTGTTGGACCGCATCCACCTGACCTCGACCAGCGGAACCATCTGCGTCGAACTGGTTCGTAAGCTGGAACTGACCGGGTGCGGCGTGGCTGAGGTCGGCGTGCATCACCATCCGCGTTTGCACGGGCGTTCGCAGTTCTTCCGAATCAGGTCTTTATTGAAGACCTTGCTGGAACTCGTTCGGCTATGGGTACGCGTGGTGGTTCTGCGATGATTCCGATGGTCGATCTGCGGCCGGTACTGGACGCCACTGAGCCCGCCTGGCGCGCCAACCTCGCGCGTCTGTTCGACCGGATGCATTTCATTCTGGGCGAGCAGGTGGCGGCATTCGAGGCCGAGCTGGCCGTCGCATTCGACACAAAATATGCGGTCGCCGTGGGCAGTGGCACCGCCGCGATCGAGCTCGCTCTGCGCGCCATCGGCCTCGGAGAGAGCGGAGCGGAGGTGATCGTACCCGCATTGACCTCGCCCTTCACCGCCCAGGCGGTCCTGGCCGCCGGATGCCGGCCCCGCTTCGCGGATGTGGACGAGGAACATCTCCTGCTCGCCCCGGATCTGCCCATCACCCGGCGGACGCGTGCCATCGTCCCGGTGCATCTATACGGCCAGCCCTGCACGGTGGCGGCACTGCTTCGCCTGGGCCTGCCGCTGGTGGAAGACGCCTGCCAGGCGCACGGCGCGCCGGTTGCCGGCCGCGTAACCGCGTACAGCTTCTACCCCACCAAGAACCTGCCCTGCCTGGGCGATGGCGGCGCCGTCACCACGGATTCCGCGCCTATCGCGGCCAGGCTGCGCAGCCTGCGCGACGGGGGCCGCCGCCACAACGATCAGATCGCGCGGGAGCGCGCCGTCAATTCGCGTCTGGATGAGATCCAGGCCTGCTATCTGCGTGCGTTCCTTCCCAAGCTTGCGGACTGGAATGCGGAGCGGATCCGGCTTGCGCAGCTCTACGATGACGCCCTGGCGGGCTGTGGCCCGGTGCGCCCGGTCGTGCACCGTGCCGGGTCGGTGTGTCACCTTTATGTGATCCGCGCGCGCCGCCGCGACCGCCTGCGCCGTTTCCTTGCCGATCGCGGCATCCTGACCGGCGTCCATTATCCGGTTCCGCTGCACCTGCAGCCGGCATTCCGCGACAGCCGCCAGCCGAAAGGGAGCCTCCCCGCCGCCGAACGCGCCTGCCGCGAAATCCTGTCCCTGCCGTTGTGGCCCGGTATTTCGGAATCGGCCGTAGACGAGGTTGCAAGCCGAATCCGCGGCTTCTACAAGTCCGGGTAGCCGATGGCTGAAAGCTGAAAGCTGAAAGCTGATAGCTGATAGCTGAAAGCTCCTCACATCCCCGCCACCGACAGAATGTGCGCCGGCGCCAGAACTGGCACCGTCTGCACCGGCAGCGTGAAACTTCTGGCCGCCACAGATCCGTCGTAGCCCTCCGCCATCAGCGTGAAGTGCGTGGTATGTTCGGGCGTCACCGCAAGGCAGTAATTGCTCGCCGGATACTGCGCCCGGAACATGGGGGAGATCCGCACACTTCGGGCGTTCTCCACCGCATAGCAAAGCCGAACCTGCTGCCCCGGAGCCACCGCTCCAGTGCTGGCATAAAATCGCAAAATACGGGCCGGGCCGCTGCCGCCGGCAACCGGGTGTACCCAGCCTTGCCCGCCGGGCGAATGCATCAAGCTCACTCCCCACAAAACCAGCAGCACCGCGACGGAAAGGCAGAGAATCCGCATTTGATCATTGGACTCCGTTTACCCCGGTTTGGTTTCGGCCTGCGCTAACCTGTAAAGATCATGGGCATCCGGATCGTCCAGGTAGATGCTTTCACCAACCGCCCGTTTGCGGGAAATCCCGCCGCGGTCTGTGTGCTTCCCAACGCGCCGCCTGACCAGTGGATGCGCGATGTCGCACGCGAAATGAACCTCTCCGAAACCGCATTCCTGGTCCCCCAAAACGGTGGCTACAACCTGCGCTGGTTCACACCCGCCGTAGAAGTCGCCCTGTGTGGCCACGCCACGGTGGCCGGCGCGCACGTCCTCTGGGAAGACGGCCATCTTCCCACCGCCCGGCAGGCACGGTTCCACACGCGTAGCGGGCTGCTCACCGCAGACCGCCAGGGCGACTGGATCGAACTCGACTTCCCGGCCAAAGTTGCGGCCGCAGCCAAGCCCCCGCCCGAGCTGTTGCCGGCCCTCGGCGTCGCCCACGCCAATTTCGTCGGCAAGAACGTGTTCGATTACCTGGTGGAAATCGTGAGCGAATCGGACCTGCGCGCTCTCTCGCCCGACCATTCGCTCCTGCGGAAGCTTCCGGTGCGTGGCGTCATCGTGACCGCGCGCTCATCCAGCCCCGAGTTCGATTTTGTCTCGCGATTTTTCGCGCCCGGCTCCGGCATCGACGAGGATCCCGTCACCGGCTCCGCTCACACCGCCCTCGGCCCCTACTGGGCCGGCGTTTTGGGCAAACTCGAATTTCTCGCCTATCAGGCGTCGGCCCGCGGAGGCACAGTCAAGGTGCGCATGGCGGGCGATCGCGTCAAGCTCGGCGGACAGGCGGTCACGGTGATGACCGGCGAGTTGAACGCCTGATCCGATATCTTCCTACTGGCTGGAGTTACCTGAGGCGCCGGTTTGGTACTTGAAGTCCACCGGTCCGTAGGATTGATTCGGGTCCGCCGCAAAGGTCCAGCCGCGGCGGTAACTGACCGCTCCCAGAACTGTCGCCGCACCGGTTGTTTCGAGCGCCGCGGTCGAGGCATATAGGAAATCCCCGCCGCCCGATTCCTGTGTCACCACGTAGTAAACGTGCCCCGCCGCAAGACTGACCGGCGAAGGCAGGTCGGCATACACGAACTGCGAATTCACCGGAGGACTCATCTGAACGAGTACGGACGCGGCGGGGACGTCGCTGCCGCTAGCCGCGTCCACCAGCTTCATCGCGTGCATCTCCGTGTTGCCGGAAACGTAGATACGTCCCAGCGAGGTGACGGTGACCGGAGCCGCGCCCACCTGAATGGCCATTCCCACCCAGCCTGGCAACGTATTGCTGACGCTTGGGCTCGAGAGTCTGAACGATGTCACGAAACTGGTTTGGCTCGAAGGAGTCGAGGCGGCGACGGTCAGCGTCAGCGGTGCGGTCCCGGTGCCGGCGGAGTTCGTGGCGCTCAGAGTAACCGAAAACGTCCCCGGCGACAGCGGAATACCCGAGATGATCCCATTGGCTCCATTAATCGTCAGTCCCGCGGGGAGACCGTCGGCACTATAACTGGCCGGGCTGTTCGTCGCCGTGATGGCGTAGGTGAAACTGGCCCCAACTACTGCCGCCGCTGTGGAGGCGCTGGTGATCACCGGCGCGGAAAGCGCGGTGGTGCTCAGATACTTCAAGTCCACAGGGCCGTAGGTTTGGTTGGGTGCTGCGCCGGCAGACCAGTTGCGCCGGTAACTCACCGGTCCCAGGACGGCCGCCGCGCCTGTCGTCTGTACCTTTACCGTCCCATCGTAAAGAAAATCGCCGCCGGAAGTTTCCTTCGTGACCACGTAGTAGACGCCGCCCGGACTTAGGGTCACCGGCGACGGCAGGTCGGCATAAACAAATTGCGAAAACGCCGGAGCCGCCATGCTGACGCTCACCGAGGCGTTGGGGATGTCGCTGCCGGTCACGCCATCCGCGATTTTCAAGATATGGGTCCCGCTGTTTCCAGCCACATAAAATCGGCCCAGGGATGTCACCGTGATCGGCGCCGCACCTACCCGAATCACCATTCCCACCCAGTCGGGTAAGGTGTTGTTGTTGAGGCTTGCGCCCGAAACCGAGACCGATGTGACCAGCGCAGTACGGCCGGAGGGAGCGATCGTCACCCGGATCGAGAAGGTTCCCTGGTTGCCTTGCGCATCGAAGGCGAGGGCGGTCAGGGTGTGCGCGCCCGGGGGCAGGATCGTCGTGTCGAGCGGATAGCTCCAGGCTGTCGTGCCGGACGCAGTGCCGAGCTGCAGCCCGTCCGCTTCGATCACAACGTTGGTAACGCCCACGTTGTCGCTCGCCGTTCCGGTCATGGTGACAGTCCCTGAGAGATTCGCCGCCCCGTCCGAGGGGAACGTGATGGTGACCGTTGGCGGAACGATATCGAGAATGTAGCCGAGCCCGTGGTTTGAGGCCGCCGCCAGAATCTCCGGAAAATGCGGGCCGCCGGTCTGGCCGGCGAGGCCATCGCGCACAGCCACCGCCCGAACCGCCGATGGAATATCCGGCGAGTTGTTGTAGAACACCGGCAGAACCAGGTTTTCGGCCAGCGCGGCCCCCGCATCCTGCCCGAGCGAGCCGATCAGGCTTTGCCGCAAGTCCCACGCGAATCCTGCCCACGCCTGGCCCTGTATGTGCACTTCGTCATTGCTGCTGTATTGATACGTGTTGGATGCATTGCGAACATAACTGTCGGGGCGGCCGGCGTAAAAACCTTCGCCGAAGAGCGATTGGTTGGTCGCCCAGGTGGCCATGATATCGCCCCAGCCTTCGCTGAGAGCCTGGTCGGTGATACCGCCTATGGTGCTGTCGATGAAGTGGCCGTACTCGTGGTAGATCAGCGTATCGTACGCGGTGTTGATGCACCCGTTGCCCGCCTGAACAAAGTTGATGCTGTAACCGTCGAAGTAGGAATTGCAGTTGGCGGCCCAATTGACATTGATCGGCAGGGGGACGTCGATTCCGCTTGGGTGAATGTTCCTGGATATGATCCAGTTGTGAATCAAGTCTTCATGGTAGTAGGCGTTGGTTTGAGCGGTATTGGTGTCCGGGGTTCCCGTCGGGTTGAAAAGTAGAACGATCGGACTGGGCATTCCCGCCGTGATCGTCAGCACCAGCGGTTTCAGGTTCTGGTCGATGACCGTGCCCCACTTTCCGGAAAGCGATACCGGCAGACTGGCGGTCGAAGACGTCGTCAGTTGGAAGGCGCCCGATGCATCGGTGTAGACTCCGGCCGACACGCCGTCGCTCACATAGACGTTCTCCAACGGGACCGTGCTCGGAAGCGTGGCTTGCGGATTGAACAACACCACCTGGCCGGATACCTTGCCGCTGTATGTAACCTCCTGGCGAAGGCTCCATGCGTCGGTCTGCCCTGTCAGCTCGTCGACGGCAACCGAGACACCCGAGCCGCGGACGTCGAACTCCTGTACCGTTCGCCATCGGCCGCGTAGCCACCGGATGCGCTCTCCCAATGGTTGGAGCGTGGAGTCCGGAACGCCCGGCCCGAGATGGGAGCGGACACGTTCCGCGGCACGCAGCCCGTCCATCGTCCCCGCGCCGGCTGACGGCCGCGCGCCGGGAAACAGAAGCGTCTCGACGGTTTCGACCACGTTCCGCGACGCTTCCAGACGCAGTGTCACCACCACCTGGCTCCCCATCACGTCGAGACTCTTATAGGTCTGGACGAAGCGAACATAAGCGGTGTCGGCGACGCCTTCGACACCTCGGACCACCTGCACGTAGTCCAGGCGCAATGGCGGCGTCGAGGCTGTCGCCATGGCCGGTGGATTCGTCTCGAGGTATTCGGACACCTGGCGGACGATGTCGCTTTCCGCCCTCCCTTGCGGCAGGGACCGGAGCGGGTTGCGCCAGGCTCTTACGACAACTGTTTCTCCGGGCGACGGAAGATCCGGTGGAGAGGCACTGACCGGAATGCCGTCAAGAACTCCGGGAGTCTCGCTTCTTTGGGGGGCTGCAAGCGCGGTACCGGCCAGAAGCAGAACCGATCCGGCAAGGTACTTCAAGGCCTTGCGCGTCATGAGGAATAGGTCTTTCGTTGCTACTATACCCTGCATGCCGACATTCGGAGGCTGAAATCATTTGTCTGCGAAAAGGCTGCAAACCGGCCTCGAAAAGGCATCTCCCCTCCCCGTGATACACTCCCAACATGCTCCTCAGCCGCGACGTTCCCGATGAGCCGCCTCCGTTTCTGCGCACTTGGAAACGGGTGTACATCGCGGTTGTGTGCTACCTCGCAGTCATCGTCGCGATCTTCTACCTGTTCACGCGAGCCTATCGATGAGGCCCCTCGACTGGGTCGTCCTCTTCGCGTCGCTGGTCTCCATCATCGCCTACGGCCTCTACCGCGCCCGCGGCAGCAATACCGTCGAGCGCTACCTGCTCGCCGGAAAGAGCATGCCCTGGTATGCCATGGCACTTTCCATCATGGCCACCCAGGCAAGCGCGATCACCTTCATCTCCACTACCGGCCAGTCCTACATCGACGGCATGCGGTTCGTGCAGTTCTACTTCGGACTGCCGCTCGCCATGGTGGTCATCTGCTCCACCGTCGTTCCCGTGTTTCATCACGCGCGCGTCTATACCGCCTACGAGTACCTCGAAGAACGCTTCGACGGCAAAACGCGCGCGCTGGCGAGCGTCATCTTTCTTATGCAGCGCGGGCTCTCCGCCGGGCTCACCATCTACGCGCCGGCGCTGGTCTTGAGCGTGATCCTCGGCTGGCCCGAGCGCGCCACCACCATCCTCATGGGAGCGACCGTCGTGACCTACACCATGGTCGGCGGGATCAAGGCGGTGACCTGGAGCGATGTCCAGCAGATGGGCGTGATCTTTCTGGGATTGCTGCTCGCGCTTGTCACCGTCATCGTTCTGCTGCCGCCCTCGATCTCTTTTTCCGATGCGGTCTATCTGGCCGGTGCGGCAGGGCGCCTCAACGCCGTTACCACCCGGTTCGATTGGAACGACCGGTTCAATATCTGGAGCGGGCTGATCGGCGGCACCTTTCTGTTCCTGTCTTATTTCGGTTGCGATCAATCGCAGGTGCAGCGCTACCTGACCGGAAAGTCGATTGCGCAGAGCCGGCTCAGCTTGCTGTTCAACGCCGTGGCGAAGATTCCCATGCAGTTCTTCATCCTCTTCATCGGCGCCATGGTTTTCGTGTTCTACCTCTTCGTGCCGCCGCCGCTCCTGTTTCAGCAGCGCGAGCTGCGCAGGATCGGGGGACTCGACGATTATCGGCCGATCGAGCGCCTCTACACCCAGGCATATGAGCACCGCAAACAGGCCGCGCTTGGCCTGGTGGAGGCGCACCGCGGAAACGACGCCGCGGCGGAGAGCCGCCAAACCGCCGAGTACCGCGCCGCGCAAGGCGAGCTCGATACCGCGCGGGAGCAGGCCGCGAGGCTCGTCGAGACCAGCGGCGGCGAAAAGGGCTTCAACGACACCAACTACATCTTCCTGTCGTTCGTGACCCGATATCTTCCCACCGGCATCGTCGGGCTGGTGATCGCAGTCATCTTCGCCGCCACCATGTCCGCCAGCTCCGGCGAGATCAACTCCCTGGCCACCGTGAGTGTAGTGGATCTCTACCAGCGTTACGTCCGCCGCGACGCGGGTGATCACCATTACCTGTGGGCCTCGCGCTGGGCGACGCTCTTCTGGGGCGCCTACGCCGTGGCTTTTGCGGGATTCGCGGGCCGGCTGGGGTCGCTGATCGTCGCCGTAAACAAAGTCGGTTCGCTGTTCTACGGTTCGCTCTTAGGCTGCTTCGTTGTCGCCTTTCTCTTCCGCAGGTTGGGCGGAACCGCGGTTTTCCTGGGTATGCTCGCCGGCGAGGCCGCGATTCTGGCGACTGCCTATTTCACCGACATATCCTGGCTCTGGTACAACGTCATCGGCTGCGTGGTGGTGGTGCTGGTAGCGCTCGCCGTCGATTCCGTTACACCACAATCCCGGTGATCTCCACGGTGCTCCGCTGGCCTTCGACTACCACGATCCCGGTCTCGGTCACGTGATGTCCCCGGGCCCTGTCGGCTTCCGGATCGTAGCCGATGTACGCGTCTTCGGGTACGTGAACGTTCTTGTCCAGAATCGCGCGCCGCACTTTGGCGCGGCGGCCGATATCGCAGTTGTCCATGATCACGCTGTCTTCCACCAGCGCCGCCGTGTGCACCCGGACCCCGCGGCCCAGCACCGAATTGCGCACGATCCCGCCGGAGAGGATGCAGCCGCCGGAAAGGATGGAATCGATGGCCTGGCCGCGCCGGTTGGCGTCGTCGAACGTGAACTTCGCCGGCGGATCCGAGTAGCTGGTGCTGCGCAGCGGCCATTGACGGTTGTAGAGGTTGAGCGCCGGGCTTACTGACCGCAGGTCCATATTGGCTTCGTAATAGGCTTCGATGGTTCCCACATCGCGCCAGTAAGGTTTGGCATCCGCGCGCTCGCCCGGGATCCGGTTAGTCTGAAAGTCGTACGCGTAGATCGCGGCATTGCTGGCCAGCTTCGGCAGGATGTCCTTGCCGAAATCGTGGTGGCTCTCCGGCCTTTGCGCGTCCTCGTGCAACAGGTCGATCAGTGTTTTCGTGGAGAAGACGTAATTCCCCATCGAGGCGTAGACCTGCTCCGGGTCGAAGGGCATAGTCGGCGCGTTGGGATTCTTTTCGTGAAATGCGATGATGTGCCCGTCCTCGCCGGCTTCGATGACACCGAACTCGGCGGCGTGGCGCTTGTCCACCGGGATCGCTGCCACCGTGACCTCGGCTTTCTTGGCCAGGTGGTACTCGATCATGCTGGAGATGTTCATCCGATAAATATGGTCGCCGCCGAAGATCGCCACCACATCCGGATGCGCCTGCTCCACCAGGTTGATGTTCTGGAAAATAGCGTCCGCCGTGCCCTGGTACCACGCCTCCTCTTCATTGCGCATCTGCGCCGGCACCGGGATCACGAACTGACGATGCAACAGGCTGCCGAACTGCCATCCTTCGGCAAGGTGCTGCAACAGCGACTGGCTGCGAAACTGTGTCAGGACATAAATCGAATAAATTTCCGAATTAATAAAGTTACTGAGAACGAAGTCGATGATTCGGTACTTCCCCCCGAACGGGACGGCCGGCTTGGCCCGTTCCTTGGTGAGCGGAGAAAGCCGCGTGCCCTTACCGCCGGCGAGGACAATGCCCAACACCCGGATTTGCATAAGCACATTCTAGAATGGTGACTAGTTCCCGCACCATTTTTTTTCGCCGCCGCCGCGGGCCCCGCCATCCTAAAGAACCGTCGGCTCCCCACCGATATGTGACATGTGTTCAATGGCGCACGATGATCTCAATACTCGGAATCATTATTGTCCTCGGGGCTATTGCCGGCGGCTATTTCATGGAACACGGAAAGTTCGCAGTCCTGGTCCAGCCGGCCGAACTCGTCATCATTTTCGGAGCAGCGGTTGGAACGGTTGTGGTTGCCAACCCTGTGCCGACACTCATCCAAATCGGTAAAGGGCTGGCCGGGGTGATCAGCGGGAACCGCTTTACCAAAGCCTATTACCTGGAAAGCCTCAAGATGCTGTACGAACTCTTCAGCCTTTCGCGCAAGGCAGGTACCGCAAAGCTGGAAGAGGAGGTCGACAATCCCGGCAAAGGCCAGGTCTTCACCAAATACCCTAAGTTCACCAGGGATCACCACGCTCTGCACTTCCTCTGCGACACGCTGCGCATGGCGGTCGCCGGCGGTACCGACCCGGGCGATATCGACACCATGATGGAGCTCGATCTCGAAACGCACCACAAGGAGAGTCACGAACCGATCGCCGCGCTCACGACCATGGCCGACTCGCTCCCGGGCCTGGGGATCGTGGCCGCCGTTCTGGGAGTGGTGCTCACCATGGGAGCGCTGGGCGGACCAAAGGAACAGATCGGCGAGAAGGTCGCCGCGGCTTTGGTCGGGACGTTTCTCGGAATCCTGCTCTGCTATGGCATTTTCGGCCCCCTCTCTTCGGCCATGAATAAAAACACCGAAGCCGAGGGTCACTACATGGCCATGCTGCGAATGGCATCCTGGGGGTTCATCAAGGAGATGAGTCCGATATTGGCTGTCGAACTGGCCAGGCGGTCCATTCCCAACGGTGTCCGCCCCACCTTCCAGGAAATGGAAGGCGTCTGCCGCGGCGGCGGTAGCGCCGCGTCCAAGGCAGCCTGATCATGAGCCCCGAACCGGAAGTAGCACCGCCGCCGCCCCCCCCGCCCCGTCCGATCATTATCGTCAAGCGCAAGAAGGCCGGACACGCGGGCCATCACGGGGGTGCCTGGAAAGTCGCTTACGCCGACTTCGTCACCGCGATGATGGCCCTGTTCATCGTGCTCTGGCTGATGAGCGCGGATAAAGAGGTCCGCGAACAGATCAGCGCCTTCTTCAACAATCCGACCGGCCCCGGCAAAATGACCGGCACTGCCGCCGCCGGGGCCGGGCACGCCATCGAAGTTCCCAGGGACGACATGGACAAGCTTCGCGACAAGATCCAGCAGGCCCTGACCACCGTGCCGAACTTCCGCAACCTCAAGGACCACGTGGAAATCACGATTACCGCCGACGGGCTGCGAATCGAACTGCTGGAGACGGAGGCTGGCATGTTCTTCGAGTCGGGCCGGCCCCTGCCCACCGAAGCCGGCGCAGGTCTACTTTCACGGCTTGCGGAGGAAATGGGCAAACTCCCCAACAATCTGCTCATTGAAGGCCATACCGACGCCAAGCCCTTCGCCGCGTCGAAGTCTTACTCGAACTGGGAACTCTCTACGGATCGCGCCAACGCCGCCCGCCGCCTCATGGAAGAGCACGGACTGCGGCCGGAACAGGTCGCCCAGGTGCGTGGATACGCCGAGCGCCAATTGCGCCATCCGGAAGATCCCAACGCCGCTTCCAACCGCAGAATCAGCGTGATCGTCCAGTACCTCACGCCTACATATACTCCGGCACCGGAATCCCCAGCACACCCGCCGTCCGCTCCAGTTGACGCACGAAAAAATCCGTCATCCACAGCAGGAAAACCTTCTTCTCCCGGTTCTCCTCGTGAATGATCGGGTACTTCTCGTAGAAGTTGCTGAAGGCCTGCGCCAGTTGAAAGGCGTACCGCGCGACATGAGCGGGCTCGCCCGCCGCGAGCGCGCTGGCCACCGCCGAATCGGCCTTTGACGCCGCCAGCAGCACCTGCCAGAAATCCTCGAATTCGAGTTGCCGCGCCATGGCTTCGGGCGTCAGCTCGCAGGCAAAATCGGGGACCTGCTCGCCGCGCTCTTCCAGCTTGCGCAGCACCCGTCCGGCCCTCACGGCCGTGTATTGCAGATAGGGTCCTGTCTCGCCGACAAAGCTCAGCGCCTCCTGCAGGTCGAAGGCGATCACCGTGTTGCGCGTGAACTTCAGCATAAAATAGCGCAGCGCCGCCACCGCGATCTGCGTGGCCACGGCACGATTCTCCGTCTCCGGCCGTTCTGTGTTCCGGGAAGCCACCTCCTCCAGCGCTTTCCGGATCAGCGTGTCGATCAGATCGTCGGCCTTGACCCCGAGCCCTTTTCGCCCGGAGACCTCCACGTACGTCTTCCTGCTGTCCTCTTCGCTCAGCGCTATGCCGAGGTCCGCGCAGCATCGCGGCGACAGAGCCACCATCTCGTAATTGAAGTGCACGGACTGATCGGCTTGCTTCTCGTAGCCGAGCGCGCGCAGCCCCGCAACCACCACGTCCTGCAAATACGATTGCCGGGTGTCGATCACGTTGTAGACCTTCACCCCGTGCCCGAACTGCTGCCCCGACTCCGCCGCTTCGTCCGTCGTCACCCACAGCACGCGCCCGTCCGCGTAGGTCATCCAGGGCCGGTAGTAGAAATCGCGTCCCAGCAGGCCGAATTTCCAGAGCTGGTACGCGATGTCCTTCCCCGTATAGACTACCGTTCCGTCGGAGCGGACAATCACCTTGCCCTCTTCCGAAAGCCCGGGCATCACCCAGCATCCCGCCAGCTTGCCTTCCTTCTCGAAATAGATCGCCTTGCGCTCCTTGAGCAGTTCGAACGCCGCCGCCCAGAAATGCAGGTGCAGAATCTCGCTTTCGCGCGGCAGCACGTCGTATTCGATGCCCAGCCGCAGCATCGTCGCCAGGTGCGCCTTCACGATCGCGTCGGCCACCGTGTGCGCCAGGTCGGCTTCTTCGCCCACGCCGCCTTCGATGGCGTGCAGCATCCGGGTGCGCCACTCCAGCGACTCGGGATGGTCCTTGTAATATGCGGAGATGCGCGCGTAGAGGTCCCAGCAGTAGTAGTCGAACCGGACGTTCGGATCGGCCAGCAGCGCCTTCACGTCGCCCGCGGTCTTGTCTTCCAGGTGATAGAAGCCCACCACCACGTCGGCCACCTGCACGCCCGTATTGTCGATGTAATTCTGCACCTCGACGCGGTACCCGCTGGCGCGCAGCATACGCACGAACGTGTCGCCGAGAACCGCGTTGCGCAGGTGCCCGATGTGCGCCGCCTTGTTCGGGTTGATATTGGTGTGCTCGACGATGATTTTCTCGCCCGCGCCCTCCGCCGCCTCCGCCGCTCCCGCGAGCAGCGCCGCGCCGTACCCGCCGCGGTCGAGCCGGATGTTGATGTAGCCGTTGCCGGCCACCTCCATCGACTTCACCCCCGGGATCGGCCCGATTTCTTCGATCAGCTCCGCGGCGATCTTCTTCGGCGCCTGCCTCAGTTGCTTGGCCAACTGGAACGCCGCCGGCACCGCAATTTCGCCGAATTCGCTCTGCCGCGGCTGCTCGACGTTCACCGCCAGCTCGATCCCATAGCGGATCAGAATATGGGCGCGGAACGCGCCCGCCACTTGCTTTTCAATGGAATGGAACACGGGAAATTACGAGTATAACGTAGCGCTGCGTCAGATCTCGTATTCGGGCGCCTTCTCCGGACCGCGTCCGAAACTGATGTGGTTCCAGATGCGCTCGTGGACGAAATACGCCCCGATCTTCAGCACCATGTCCATCGCGCTGCCCATCAACGAAAGCAACGGCTTGCCCGTCAGCACGAACATGATCAGGCCCGTAACTGCCGACCCCAGAATACGATAGCTGACGGCCTTGGCGATGCTGCGGGCGCGGGTTTCCATCACTCTCTACGCCGGATTGTACCATACCCGATAAAGATTGCGGTGATTGGGCAACGCTACTTCGCCGATTCCTCGAGCAGCTCCGCCAGATACTTCCCCCAGATGGCCGGCAGCGAATGCGTGCCGTGCCCGCGCGTCTCGTCGCTGGTCGGGATCAGGATGTAGCGGCCCCGCTTCACCCGTTTGATCTCCCGCTCCAGGATGCCCAGCTCGGGCGGATTCACCTGGTCGTCGGCGGAATTGATCGCGTACAGCGGCGCTTTGATCTTCTCCAGATCGGGCTGCGGGTTGTAGTCGCGCGAGGAATCGAAGTAGTACAGCATGTCGTTGGGGTCCGTGGGCCGCGCCTGTTCGCCGTAGAAGCGGCGCTCGAACGCCGCGTCGGCCTGCTCGCGCGTGGGCGCCTGCTTGAGAAGCTGCAACGGGCTGGAGGTCATGATGAACAGCGCAAATTGCGCGGCCACCATGTTGTTGATCGGTCCCTTGTATTCGCCGTTGTTCCAGTTGGGGTCGTGCTGGATCGAGTCGATGATCATCTTGCGCAGCATGCGATTGCGCCCGCCGATCTCGACCGGCGCCGAGGCCAGCGGCATCAGCGCGTCCATGAAGTCGGGATACATCTCGCCCCACAGCCACGTGTGCATGGCGCCCATCGAGGTGCCCATGACCAGCCGCAGGTGGTTCACCCCCAGCCCCTCGGTCACCACGCGATACTCGCCGTGGACCATGTCGGTATAGGTGTAGTGCGGAAACTTCGTGTGCAGGCCGTCTGACGGCTTGCTGGAGCGGCCGTGGCCGATATCGTCGGTGAGGATGATGAAGTACTTGGTCGCGTCGAGAAGCTGGCCCGCGCCGAAGAGCTGCCCGCCGAAGGTCTGCGACAGGAACCCCCGTCCGCTCCCGCCGGTGCCGTGCATGATGAGGACCGCGTTTGTAGTGACGCCGCTCGCATCCTTCTTCGGCGCCCCGATGGTGGTATAGTGCATTCGCAGTTCGGGGAGTGTTTCACCGGTAGTGAACTGGAAATCGTGTACCACGAGGTCGCCCTCGACGGGTGTCGGAAACTCCGCGGCGTGGCCGAGCGGGATAATGAGAGCGGCAAAGACGATCCTCAGCATGAAAAAGATGCTACCGCATTCTTTGTGGGGTAGGCCTCCTGGCCTGCCCCGCGCCGCAGGCGCGTCAATCGCTGCATGCGTCTTAGCCCTGTCCCTCTTCGCCGCCCGGCATCCCGCCCTGCGCGACCCGCAGCACCCCCTATGGCGCGAACCCGCCCCCGCCGTCTACCGCGTCCGCCTTGAGACGACCGCCGGCGTCATCCTGCTCGAAGCACATCGCGAATGGGCCCCTATCGGAGCCGACCGCTTCTACAACCTCGTTCGCTCCGGCTTCTATGACGACTCGCGATTCTTCCGCGTGACCGCCCGATTCGCGCAATTCGGCATCGCCGGCGATCCCGCGACCGCGGCCGTGTGGCGCGAGCGCTCGATCCCCGACGATCCCGTCAAACAGACCAACACTCGCGGCCGTTTCGCCTTCGCCATGACCGGCCCCGACGCGCGCACCACCCAGATCTACATTTGCAAGACCGACATGTCGAGCCAGGACAAAGATGGATTCGCGCCGTTGGGCACGGTCGTGGACGGAATGGACGTGGTGGATGCTCTCTACGCAGGCTACGGCGAATCTGCCGGCGGCGGCATGCGCGCCGGCAGGCAGGGGCGGATCTTCGCCGAAGGAAACCCCCACCTGGACCGCGATTTTCCGAAGCTGGACAAGCTGATTCGCGCGGTCGTGCTGCCATAAGCCGTGGGGCGGGCAATCTTGCCCGAAGCCGGCCTTCCGGCCGGCTCGGCCCGCTCAAAGCCGGTCCGCAGGCTGAAAGCACTGCCTCCACTCCCGCCGGCTGCAGCGTAACTCCTCAGCCCGCGCATTCCTTAACCTCGAGAGGGCCTCTCTACACGATCGATGTCGATCAGCAGACCGGCTAGAATGAACACCGAGATGAACAAACTTGCCGGCTTGGTCCTATTCTGGATGCTGCCTTTGCCGTTTGCGTTCGCGGCCGACGACGTCGTGTTTCCGAGCGGGGACATCACCCTTCACGGAGTCGTATACAGACCGCCAGGAAAAGGGCCCTTTCCCGCTGTGGTTTATAACCACGGCAGTGCCGCTGGCATGATAAGCAAAACCGGATTCGACGCACTCGGTCCAGTGTTCGCGAGCCATGGATGGGTGTTCTTTGGGCCATACCGGCGTGGACAAGGATTGAGCGCATCCGCCGGCCCATATATTGGTGACCAAATCGCGGCAGCCGAAAAGAACGGGGGTATCTCGGCAGCCGCCGAAACCATGGTGCGGTTGCTGGAGACGGACCACCTGAACGATCAGTTGGCCGCGCTTGCCTGGCTGCGAAAGCAAAGTTTCGTTCAAGCGAACCGTATTGCCGTGGCCGGGACTTCGTTCGGAGGCATCGAGGCCGTCTTGGGTGCGGAACGCGGAACTTATTGTGCAGCCGTCGATTCAGCCGGAGGTGCCCAAAGCTGGGCGGAGGCGCCGGCGCTGCAAGCGTTGATGACTGCTTCGGTTCGAAATGCACAGGTGCCAATTTTCTTTTTCCAGGCGGAGAATGATTTTGACCTGTCGCCGAGCAAGGTCCTCTCCGCGGCGATGAAGGACGCGAGGAAACCGTACGAATTGAAGATTTATCCCCGCTATGGAGGCACTCCGCAAGACGGCCATGCGTTCGGTTACTTTGGATCGGATGTCTGGGCCGCCGATGTCTTCCGATTTCTCGACCGGCATTGTGCTGAGAAGTAGGCTGTCCCCCATATTCGCCCTCAACTGACTGCGTTCACGCGTCCACCCCGCCGTGTTGTCCCCGTTGCGCGCAATGAAATGAGGCGTCACAGGCACCGGACTCATGACAGGTTACCCAAGATGTAATACAGTCGGTAATACGGGGAAGACATGGCGATACGGACTGTGAGACTCGACGACGAAGCCGAGGCCACTTTGCGGCAAATCCGCGAAGCCACGGGGTTGCCCATTTCCGAAGCGCTGAAGCAGGGGCTGCGATCCCTAAGACAGCAGGTCCGAGACGCATCGGGGCAGCGCCCCTATGACCTTTATGAGCGGCTCGATCTCGGCCCGGGTGGATATGCGAGCGCGCCCTCTACGGAAACGCGGCGCGGCGTGGCTGCGGCGCTTCGTAAGAAACTGCGGAAATGATTCTGGTCGATACAGGGCCGCTGGTCGCACTCTTCGACCCCCGGGACGAACAGCACAACCGGTGCCGCAGGACCCTGAAGGAAATCCACGAGGCCATATTCACCACGACTCCCGTGCTCACCGAGGCGTTTCAAATGCTCGGGCCGGCCAGCATCGGCTCCGATCGTTTGAGGGAGTTCGTGGAAGCCGGGGGGTTGTCCGTATGGTTCCTCGATCGAACCTGGTTGACTCGATCCTTTGAGCTCATGGAGCTATACGCCGATCATCCGATGGACTTGGCCGACGCATCGCTCATCGCCGCCGCCGAAGCGCTGGGCACGCAGAGAGTCTTCACAGTCGATCGCAAGGACTTCGAGACGTATCGCGTCCGCCGGGGGCATCGTCACCACCCGGTGGAGATCGTCTCCTGACACATCGCTCGTCCTGGTTCGTTCGCCCTGGCTCAACCCTACGCCGTTGATCGCGGGTAACCGGCCGCGCCTTCATCTCGGCTTCCGTGCGCCCCGCGTCTCGGGGCACAACGGCCGAAACCACGACCTGATCGAACTCAATCTGGATTGAGCGTGCCATCGCCCCCAGGATGTCAACGGTCGTGCGAGACGACTACACGCAAACTCACAGGTATTGCATTCAAAGCGGCTCTCATATAGAATGTCTGCAGATCGACATATAGAGTCTCTATAGCACTCATGCCCCCTCCTTCAAATGCCGCGCTACTGCAGGGGACACTTGATGTCCTGATTTTGAAAGTTCTTAGCCTTGAGCCAATGCATGGTTTGGGAGTTTCTCGCCGCATTGCCCAGGTGACGAACGGCACCTTTGAAGTCAAGCCGGGCTCACTGTTTCCGGCCCTTCATCGCCTGGAAGAAGCGGGCTGGCTCACCGCCGAATGGGGCGAGTCCGAAACAAACCGCCGTGCCAAGTTCTATCGCCTGACCAAACTCGGTCGCCGTCAACTCAAGCAGGAAACCGAAAACTGGAGCCGCATCTCGGCCGCCATGGCGAATGCTCTGGAGATCTCGTAAGGAGGACGTCACCATGCACTGGCTGAAGGCAACCTGGCGCAATCTGTTCCGCCGAGAACTCGTCGACTCGGATCTTGAGGAAGAACTCCGCGCCTACCGCCAGGTGCTCGAGGACGAAAAGATCCAATCCGGGGCCGACCCGGCCACCGCCCGGCGAGAGGCAGCCATTGAACTCGGAGGCATGGAAATGATTAAGGAAGAAGTGCGAGACATCCGCAGAGGATCATCCCTCGAGGGCTTTGGCAAGGAACTTCGACAGACCCTTCGCAGCCTGCGTCGCAACCCGGGCATGACAGCCATGGCCGTCCTCATGCTGGCCCTTGGTATCGGAGCCAGCAGCGCCATCTTCAGCGTCTTCGACACGGTTCTGCTGCGTCCGTTGCCGTTTCGCGATCCCGGCCGCCTGGTCGAGTTAGTCTCAACCTGGCATGAACTCGGCATGAACGAAGTGGCGTTCTCTGAGGCCAACTTCTGGGAGCTCCGCGCGCGCAACCGGTCGTTTGAAAGCGTTGGGCTCTACCACAGCGACGAAGCCAACCTCACCGGCGATGGTCAACCCGAGCGAGTGTCCGCTCCGCGTGTGTCCGTCGATTTCTTCCGCACCCTGGCGGTTGCTCCAATTCTTGGGCGTGATTTCTCCGCGAACGAGGATCGCGCGTCGGTCGCCATTCTGGGCAACAAATTCTGGAAGAGCCGCTATCAGGCTGACGCTGCCGTTCTTGGAAAGACGCTGCGCCTCAATGGCGCGACCTTCACCGTCATCGGTGTGCTCCCGCCGGGCGAGCCATGGATCGACGATCAGGTTTACCTCCCCATCCCCTATAGCGCCGCTGCCAACCGCTCCAGCGCGGAATTCGCCGCCGTCGGCCGCCTCGTCAAAGGCGTCACCGCGGACGCCGCCCAAGCAGATCTCAATCGCGTCGCCGCATCTCTTGCCGAAACCTATCCGAAAGACTGCAAAGGCGTCGGATTCGCCTTCTTTCCGGCCAGCCGTTGGATTGCTCCGGCCACCACCGGTCGCGCCCTGCGGATCCTCCTGGCCGCGGTTGCTCTACTGCTCCTGATCGCCTGTCTGAATGTCACGAATCTCCTCCTGGTGCGCGGTTTGGGGCGCCAGCGCGAGATCGCCCTGCGCACCGCACTCGGCGCCGGACGCGGCCGGCTCGTCCGCTTCATCATGCTCGAGTCTCTTCTGCTGAGCGCTTTCGGCGCTGGCCTCGGACTCCTGATTGCGCATGGCGCCCTGCGTTTCCTGCGAACACTCGAGATTCACGGTCTTCCTCGCCTCGACGAAGTGAGCCTCGATCCAAGAGCGCTTGCCTTCGCCGTCGGCGCGGCGCTCATCACTGGCGTCCTGTGCGGTCTCGCCCCGGTGTTGCAAATACCCGATCAAGGCATCGCCACGGCCCTTCGCGAAGGCAACCGGCAGGCAGGCACAAGCCGCCGCCAGGGGCGCTTGCGCTCCATCCTGGTGACCGCCGAGATCGCGCTCGCCTTCGTCCTCCTGGTCGGAGCCGGCCTCCTGGCGCGCAGCTTTCAGGCGCTGATCAACGAACAGCGCGGCTTCCAGACTCACCATCGCCTCGTGTTCTCCATCAGCTATCCGCAAAGCTACGGCGAGAACGGCGTAGGTAAGCAGTTCATCGATCGCTTCCTCGATGAGCTTTCCGTCAACCCCGACATCGTTGCGAGCGGTGCCGTCAACGTGCGTCCCGTGCAGGGCCCGAACTACGGCATGGGTATCTCCGCCGCCTCGCGCCGGTCAAACTCCCCACCCTGGGCAGGTTGGCGCGTGATCACCCCGGGATACCTGCGCGCAGCAGGCTTGCCGTTGTTGCACGGGCGCATCTTCAACACGACCGACAAACCGGTCTCGGCCGAGCGGGGTCACCCCGAACCCGCCCACCGCACGGTCATGCTCAGTGCTGCATTGGCGAAAGTGCTGTTTCCGAGTGAAGATCCGGTCGGCCGACATGTGCTGCTGTGGAATAACATTGATGCGGAGGTGGTAGGCGTCGCCGGCGACTCTCTGGAACGCGGACTCGATCGCGGCCCGGCTCTGACGGTGTACTTGCCATATGGGCGGGTTGCTCTGCCCTCGGAATTCCTTCTCGAAACCCGCGACGATCCGATGGCGGTCGTGCGGGCAGTTCGGTCGGTCGTGGCCCGCCTCGACCCGAATCTGCCGGTTGCTGATATCCGCACCTTCGACGACGTGGTCAACCGTTCCATTTCGTCGCAGCGTATGAACTCGTTTATCCTCGCCATCTTCAGCGGCCTGGCCCTGCTGCTGGCAAGCCTCGGCATCTACAGCGTTCTCTCTTATTCGGTGACCTCACGCACAGCCGAGATCGGAGTTCGCATGGCACTGGGCGCGACCGCATCAGGCATCGTCAGCATGACTGTCCGCCAGGGACTGAGACCCGCCTTCCTTGGCGTCACCATCGGCGGTGCCGCGGCATACGCGCTGTCAGGCTTTCTCAAGTCCCTGCTGTTCGGCGTTCGACCGTTCGACCTGATCACGTACGCCGCCGTCGTAGTCCTGCTGTTGGTGATGGCTGCCCTCGCCTGTTGGGCGCCAGCCCGTCGTGCTGCGAGAACGGACCCGACCACCGCTTTGAGGCTCGAATAAATTGCTTCGCCCGTTGAGGCGGGTAGCCCACGGAAGTATGAGAACTGAGCCCGAATGTCATCCGCTCACCGAACCACACCATCCGGAACCTCGGAGCCTGACCGGTCGCTTGCCGATATCGCCCGAAGAAGTTGTACTGTAAAGCTGGCCAAATCGATTTGACGCCCTGGTCTGAGCCATCCGGATTTGGATTACTCGCCGGTGGTCGCCAAGCGTTTACCAATAAGGATTCCGATGATGAGGCCGTCTCTATTGGGTCTCCTCGAGACGTGCGGCGATATCCTAGGTCGCAGGGTCCGTCGCGCATGGTCAATCCGAGCGCGAACTCGAGGTAGCATCGGTAAAACTGCACTCCTCTGCGGCAGCCCGGGCTCAAGCTGGAGGCGCGGAAAGTCCGGTCGAAGTCGTCCTTATCGACCATGTTGAAAAACCGTCTTCGAACTAAAGTGCAGCCCTGGGTGGCGCCCGGAGGCCCCGAGTCCTCCCTGAACGGCGTAGCGATTACGCATCCACCCGGCCGTGTAGTCCGTTTCCCCGATTGATAACAGCCCTCCCGAACAGACCAAAGGAAAACCGTAACCGGAGTTACAGATTTATTTACCCTTATTCCCCAGTAACTTACCCCCTCCCGCCCCCTCCCGCCCCTTGACCCCCATGCTACCTTCACCTTGACAGGGCGAGCCCCGCCGCGGGCCCGCCCTTTTTTCTTTCCAGAAAGGATCTAATATGGCTACCA
>DATJYW010000156.1:0-75881 GCA_035499435.1 Candidatus Acidiferrales bacterium
TCGGGCTGTATGGCGTAATCTCCTACGCGGTGAGCCAACGGACGCAGGAGATCGGCGTGCGCATGGCTCTCGGGGCGAGACCGCGGGACGTGCTCGGCGGCGTGCTGCTGCAGGGAATGGCGCTCACCATCGCCGGACTGGCGGTGGGAATGACGGGCGCGATGGCGGCGACGCGGGTGATCGCGAGCATGCTGGTGAACGTGAGCGCGACCGATCCGGCGACGTTCATGGGTGCGGCGGCGTTTCTGATCGCGGTGGCATTGGTGGCGTGCTACCTGCCGGCGCGGCGGGCGACGCGGGTGGATCCGGTGAATGCGCTGCGGTGCGAATAGGTTACGCTTCGCGGCCGGCGTAGAGCTCGGCGATATCCTCGCGGAAATTTTCCAGGGCGCGGGAGCGGCGAAGCTTCATGGTGGCGGTGAGCTCGCCGTGCTCGATGGAGAAGTCGCGGGCGAGAACGCGATGCTTGCGGACCTGCTCGAAGGGGGCCAACTGGCGATTGACGCGGTGAACGGCTTTCTGCACTTCGACCGCCACCGGAGGCGCCTGCACCAGTTCTTCGATGGGGCGTCCACGCCAGTCTTCCATGCCCTTCAAGGCCTCGGCGGCAGCCGGATTGATGGTGAAGAGGGCGGTGAGAAATGGAAGGCGGTCGCCGATCAGCAGGACGTGGCTGATGAGCGGCTCCATCTTAAAGAGGCTCTCCACACGGGCGGGGAAGATCTTCTTGCCGGTGGATGAGACGATCAGTTCTTTCTTGCGGCCGGTAATGAAATAATAGCCGTCTTCATCGACATGGCCGAGATCGCCGGTGTAGAGCCAACCGTCGCGCAGGACTTCGGCGGTGGTGGCCGGGTCGTTGAGATAGCCGGAGAAGAGGGTGGGACTCTTCACGAGCAACTCGCCGTCGTCGGCGATACGGATCTCGATAGAGGGCGCAATCTTCTTGCCGATGCTGCCGGGCTTGGGATGATCGAGCGGGTTAAGCGCTACCACGCCGCCTTCGGTGAGTCCGTAGCCTTCGACCAGCGGCATGCCGATAGCTTCGTAAAATTCGGCAAGGTTCTTGGAGAGGGGCGCGGCGCCGGACGCGGCGACTTTGAGACGTCCGCCGAAACGGCCGCGGACCTTGCGGAAAAAGAGGCGGTCGGCAAGGGCTAGAGGGAGGCGGATACGCCCCGGCACGGGCTTGCCCTCGCGGCGGTAGCACGCGGCGGCAAGGGCCAGCCCGAGGGCTCCATAGAAGGCCTTACGGATGGCCGCCGGACGTTTGCTGAGCTCGGTGCAGATGGTGGAATAGATGCGCTCCCACATGCGCGGAGGCGCGAGCAGAATCGTGGGGCGCACCTTGCGAATTTCCTGCGGCAGCTTGAGCAGGCTTTCCGAGAAAGTGACCGGCATGCCGCTGGGGATGGGGAGGAATTCGATGACCACGCGCTGGGCGATGTGGGCGGAGGGGAGGAAGGCGATGGTGCGATCCTTGGGACTGAGCGGAAGCACGGCGGGACCCATGTCGATATTGGAGGCTATGGCGGAGTGGGTGACGAAGGCCATCTTGGGCTCGCCTGTGGCGCCGCTGGTGAGATAGAGGATGGCATAGTCCGAGGGGCTGGCTTCCGAGGTGATGCGGGAGAGGATCTGCGGGTCGCGGGCGATCGCGTCGCGGCCACGCGCGCGCAGAGCGTCCAGGGTGAGCGCGCCGGGCGCGTCGCCGGTAAGCAGGATCCAATGATCGGCGGGGGCGGGACGCAAGGCCTGCAGGGTTTTGGGATCCTCGACAAAGACCGCGCGGGCGCCGGTGGATTCGAGGGTGCGGATGAGATCGGCGGGCGGATAGCTGGGGTACATGGCGGCCGCGATGGAGCCGTTGGCGAGGATCCCGAGGTCCGCGACGTAGAACTCGAGGCGGGTTTCGGAGTTAAGACAGACGATATCTCCCTTGCCGACGCCGAGATCGCGCAGACCGGCGGCGACCTCTTCGGCGGCGGCCAGGTATTGCTTCCATGAGAGGGTAAGGTAGCCTTGGCCGGCGGGCTGGCGGAGGGCAGGGGCATCGCCATAGCGGCGCGCGGACTCCGCGAGAACCTGGTACAGGGTACGGGGCACTTTCTGAACTGTAACATGCGCCGCGGAGGCGCCGCGAGGCTCGATCAGACGCTCACGACGGGGCATGGCGACTGGCGAATGATGGCGTAAGAATTGGTGCGGAGGCGGCCGAAATCGCCGGCCGCGGAGCCTCTGCCAATCACCACCACGCTGGCGGAGAGCCGCGCCGCGGCGGCGCAAATGACGCGGGCGGGTTCGCCGGCTTCGAGAAGGAGGTCGCCTTCGGCGCCGGTTTGGAGCTGCAGACGGGCGAGTTCTTCGCGGGCGAGCTCGTTGATCGAAGGAGCGTCGCCGTGGGCGGCGACGGCGTGAAGGATGGTGAGGCGCGCCTGAAACTGCTCTTGCAGCCAGCGGGCCCAGGCGAGGGCCTTGGCGCTCTGCGGACCGAGGTCGATGGCGCAGAGGATCTTGTCGAGGACCATGTGGCCGGCGGCTGGAGCCTGGTCGAGATGGACACCGGTCCAGACGGGGCAATCGGCGTCGTGGAGGACCTTGGCAGTATTGGAGCCGAGGATGAAGCGGCGGAAGGGGCCGTAGCCGTGGGTCGGCATGGCGATGAGGTCGACCGATTCGGAGTGGGCGAAGCCGACGATCTGGCTGGCGGGATCGCCGTTGAGGACGAGGCGGCGCACGGTGAGGCCGGCGAGATCCGGACCGAGAAAGTTATCCAGCTCGCGGGCGGCCTGATCGGCGCGGCTGCGGTAGACGTCGATCAGCATGGCGCCGGCGGCATCGGGACCCAGCTCCGTATACAACGGGGGCAAGACATGCAAGAGAACGATTTCGGACTGGCAGCGGGTGGCGAGGCACCGGGCATAGCGGGCGGCGCCGATGGCGCGTTCGGAAAAATCGACAGGGAGGAGGATTTTGGCGAGCGAGGGCATGGGAGCCTCCACATTCAGGATAAGGCAATCCGGAATCGGCGGCGAGGGCTGACGGTCAGCCGGTGTGGTCGAGGGCCTGGTCGTGGGGCGGGGAATCGCTGGAAGCGGTGGCCTCCAGATAGAGGAGGGCCTCCCGGGTGAGTTCGGCGACGTTGGGGTCCGGATGGCGGAGAAGCCAGATCATGAGGCGGAGCCAGGGGAGTTCGGCTGGATCGACTCCGATCATGGAGATGGTTTTCGCCATTGGAAACTGCCTCGCAAGAAACTTATCGGAAGGCGAGAGGGGAAGTTGAAGATTCATGTTTGGCGGCCGCGTGCCGATGAGAGAAATAACGAAGGAGTCGTTATGGATATCACCGCAATCAATCGCGGCGCCACTGGTCTCAATACTCCGGCGCCGGCGATTTCCCAGGACAAGACGTCGGAGAACCGAGAAGTGATCCAGGCAGTGAAGGCATTGAACGGCACGGAGATGTTCGGCCCGGAGAACGAATTGCGTTTTCAGCGGGATCCGGGGACGCGACGGATGGTGCTGCGGGTGGTAAACCGCAAGACCAGCGAAGTAGTGTCTCAGGTGCCGGCGGAATACGTCCTCCGGCTGGCGGAAGACCTGAGGAGCGCGCAGAAGGCGTAGCAGCGGTAAAGAAGAACGGCAGGGGACCGATAAGTCTTCGTGGGAGAAGACGATGTGGAACAACGGCCATGACGCGTATCTGGAAAGCCGGGTGTTGGCGGCAGACCCGGTAGAGTTGGTGAACCTGCTGTATCAGGCCTGCCGGCAGGCAGTGCGGGATGCGCGGGAGCACCTGGGGGCAGGGCGGATCGGCGAGCGATCGCGGGCGATCACCAAGGCGCACGAGGTTCTGACGGAACTGGCGGGGTCGTTGGACCACAATCGCGGAGGCGAGATCAGCCGGCGGCTGGCGCAGCTCTACGACTACATGCAGCGGCGCCTGCTGGATGCCAACATGAAGCAAAGCGACGAGCCTCTGGTGGAGGTGCTGGGGCTGCTAAACACGCTGGCGGAGGCCTGGCAGGGAGTGAAGCCGGCGGCGAAGCCCGCGTCGGGGCCGCAGAGTCCTTGGGCGCAGCCCTTGGAGCCGGCAGGGGCAGGCGCGGCGCACGCCTGGAGCTTCTGAGGCGGCCGGGCGCAGAGTTACATTAGTCGCTATGAAATGGCGACTGGCGGCGAGTTTCTGGTGTCTTGCGACAGCGGCTTGGGGCGCGGGGCCGCTATTCAATGTGGTGGATTTCGGGGCGCCGCGGGACGGATCGGCGTCGGCGACAGAGGCAATTCGCGCGGCAATTCAGGCGGCGAAGGCTGCGGGTGGCGGGACGGTGTGGGTGCCTGCGGGGAATTACATAAGTGGGCCGATCGAACTGGCGAGCAACCTGGAACTGCACTTTGACGCGGGCGCGACGGTGCGGTTTCCGGCGGCTCGGCTGCCGTTCACCGAGGGACGGCAGCAAAGCATCGAAGCACTGACGCCGGTACCGCTGATCGGCGGGCGGAACCTGGAGAATGTCGCAATCACCGGACACGGCGTGCTGATGAGCGACAACGCGGAGTGGATGAAGCTGTTTCCGCGCCAGAAGCCGACAGGCTCGGACCCGGGCAGCGCCAACGGGCCGAACTGGGAGCGGCTGCTGCAAATGTTGGACGTGAAGACACCGGCGCCGCGCGAGGCGTACCTGGCGGCCGCGGGGGAGCTGAGGCCGTCGTTCATCCGCACCATGGACAGCAGGAACGTGCTCATCGAAGGGCTGCGGTTCATCGGCTCGCCGATGTGGACGATTCACCTGCTGTACACCGATAACGCGGTGGTGCGGGACGTGGTCATCGAGACCTATCCTGGGGTGCACACCGACGGGATCGCGGTAGATTCGAGCCGGAACGTGCGGATCGCGAACTGCTACATCGATACGGGAGACGACGGCATCGTGATCAAGGCGGGGAAGGATGCCGATGGGCTGCGCGTGAACCGGCCGAGCGAAAATATCTCAATCGCGAACTGCACCGTGCATCGGGCGCACGGGGCGGTCACGATCGGCAGCGAAACGTCGGGATGGATCCGGAATCTGACGGCGAGTAACATCACGTGCCAGGGGACCCAGATGGGCGTGCGGATCAAGAGCCGTCGCGGGCGCGGCGGCGGGGTGGAAGACGTGCGCTTCACGGGCTGGACCATGGAGGACGTTGGGCAGGCGATCAACGTAACCAACTACTACCTGATGGAAGGCGAGACGCGGAGCGAAGGCGTCGAGCCGGTATCGAAGAAAACCCCGATATTCCGGAATATCGCCGTGAGCAATATGACGGTGAACGGCGCGCGGGTGGCGATCAACGTAGAGGGCCTGCCCGAAATGCCGGTATCGGGGCTGCGCATCAGCGACGTAATCGCGACGGCGAAGACCGGGATGAAGGCGTTCCACACCTCCGCCCTGGAGCTGCACAACGTGCAGTTGAACGCCGAGAGCGGGCCGGCGTTTTTGGTGAGGGACTCGAAGGACCTGGAACTGGATCACGTGACGTCGCGGAAGCCGGTAACGGGAGCACCGGTGGTGCGGCTCGACCGCTGCCCGGGGGCGATCGTGCGCGACAGCAGGGCGTTTCCGGGAACGGGAACGTTTCTCTCGGTTGGAGCGGGCGAGCTGAAGTCGATCGTCGTGCAGGGGCTGGTGACGGGCGCCGCCAGGAAGGCGACGGAAGAAGCGGTGAAGGACTACTGGCCAGGCGGGGAGCCGCCGACGGAAGTGGAGAAGCAGGAGCGGTGAGGCACCGGGGCGGCGACTCTGAAGCCTTAACCCTCGACCTCTTTCCACCTGTGCCATCCTGAGGGGATGCGCGACCTCTGGCTGACCCGATGGATGCGCGATTTTTTGTACGATCTGCGGTTCTCCGCGCGGTCGTTCACGCGCAGCCCTTCGTTCACGGTCACCGCAGTGCTGTCGCTCGCGCTCGGTATCGGGGCCACCACTGCGATTTACTCCCTGGTAGACCAGGTGATTCTGCACGCGCTCCCGGTTCGCCAGCCGGAACGGCTGGTCCTGATCGATTGGAAGGGAGACCAGGTAGCCAACGGGTTTGGCAGTTGGAACCTGATGTCTTATCCGATCTGCCGCGACTTCCAGTTACAAGACCGGTTCTTCGATGGTGTGCTGTGCCGGGCGGCCACGACCGTGAACCTCTCGACGGGCGGAGAACATAAGCCCGTGGCCGCGGAGGTTGTGTCGGGCACTTACTTTGCGGTGCTTGGAGTAAGGCCCGCGCTGGGAAGGGTTTTGGGAACCGACGATGATGCGGCGCCCGAAGCGAGTCCGGTCGTGGTCCTGGCTTTCGATTACTGGAAGACGCAGCTCGCGGGCGCACCGGATGTTGTAGGCCGCACGGTTCTGGTGAATCAGCACCCGATGACGGTGGTCGGCGTGGCAGACCCGAGGTTCCGCGGAATCGATGTGGGCGAGGTACCGGCTCTTTGGATACCGGCCTCGATGTCGGCGCAAGCCATTCCCGGCTTCCGGAATCTTTTGGATCGCCGCACCCGCTGGATGCAAGTGCTGGGCCGCCTCAGAGAGGGCGTCTCACTGCCGGAAGCCCAGGCGGGGCTGCAACCCTGGTTCAAGGCGATGCTGGAAGAGGACACCCGCCGCGCCGGGTTCCCGCGAATTACTGCGGAGCGTCGCCGGCGGTTTCTGGCTTCAAGGCTGGAGCTCACACCGGCGCCACAGGGCCATTCGAGTCTGCGCCGCAGACTATCGGAGCCGCTGTGGGTGCTGTTCGCTGCAACCGGGGTTTTGTTGAGCCTGGCGTGCCTGAATGTCGCCGGCCTGTTCCTGGCGCGAGGCTCGGCGCGCCAGCGCGAGATCAGCACGCGAATGGCGTTGGGTGCTTCACGAGGACGGGTGGGCAGGCAACTCCTGGCGGACAGCATCCTGCTTGCGCTTTCCGGCGGGGCGCTCGGGGTGGCGCTGGCTCCCCTCGCCATGCGGAGTCTGATCGCGTTTCTGCCGAGAGATACGGCCGCCAACGCGTTGAACTCCACCCTGGATTCTCGTTTGCTGGCTTTCGCTTTCGCAGCGAGCCTGGCTGCGGGCCTGTTCAGCGGCCTTGCGCCGGCTCTGCAAGCCGGACGCAAATCGCTGATTGCGTCATTGCGGGAGCGCAGCGGCGCGGCTTTTGGAGGGATCCGCCTGCGAAAGGCTATGGTTACGCTTCAGATTGCCTTCTCACTGATCCTGGTGATCGGCGCCATGTTGTTCGTGCGGACACTCACCGCACTCCTGGCAAAAGGACCCGGATTCGAGACATCCAGCCTGATCTCCTTCGGGCTCGACCCGGCGCGCAATGGTTATTCGCCGGCGCAAGCCAGCCGGCTGGTTCAACGGATCTACGAGGAGGTTCGCGGGTCTGCCGGCACGCAGGCCTCCGCCCTGGCACGTTTTCCATTGTTGACTGGCGGAAGCTGGTACGACCCAATGACGGTGCAGAGCGATCGGCGATTCGCCACGGATCGCGACATCCGGCTGAACGCGGTGACCCCCGGATTCTTCGCAACCCTGGGGATCCGCGTCCTCGCCGGGAGGGATTTCGATGAACGCGACTTGCGTGAGGCGCGGACGGCAATTGTGAACGAGGCTTTCGCGAAGCGCTACCTGGCGGGACACAATCCGTTGGGTGTACGGGTCTGCGAGGGATCGGGGCCCGACGCCAGGCCGGACCTCGAGATAATTGGCGTGGTCGCGGACTTCAGCTATCGCGGAATTCGCGAGGAATCCGAACAGGCCTATTTTCCGCTCACGGAATCCGACGAAAACGGCGTGGGCTTCTACGTGAGGGTTCGCGGTACGCCGGAACTTGCAATCCAATCGATCCGGGACATCGTTCATAAGGCAGATCCCGGACTTCCGATCACCTATTTTCGGACCATGGA
Source organism: Candidatus Acidiferrales bacterium (assembly GCA_035499435.1). Lineage (GTDB taxonomy): Bacteria > Acidobacteriota > Terriglobia > Bryobacterales > Bryobacteraceae > Solibacter. Next base: position 7,922 of record DATJYW010000156.1, read on the forward strand.
CGAGCAGGTCAGCCGGTCCTTGAACACCGAGCGCATGCTGGCGGCCCTGTCGGGTAGCTTTGGGACGGTGGCGCTTCTGCTGTCGTTGGTAGGGCTCTACGGCGTGATGTCGTTTGCGGTAACGCAGCGCACTCACGAAATCGGGATACGCATGGCGCTTGGTGCCGGCAGATGGTCGGCGATCTGGATGGTACTGCGGGATGCGATCGTGATGATCGCCGCGGGAATGGCTGCAGCCCTGCCATGCGTTGCGGTCTTGGGACGGCTGGTGGAGTCGCAGTTGTTCGGCGTGACGGCGACCGATCCCGCGACCATCGGCGCGGCGGCGCTGCTGCTTTCATCGGCGGTGCTAGTCGCGGCGCTGATCCCCGCGCGGCGCGCGGCCACGGTGAATCCCACCGACGCATTGCGCCTGGAGTAGTCGGACGGCCGGCTCTTGCGCCTTTTGGGGGCTCGCCTCGCAGGGATTTTGACAACACTGTATCACCGTATCAGACTAAAGCCATGCGGACTACGGTTACGCTCGATAAGGACGTGTACGAAGCTGCACTTCACCTCTCGCGCTCCTCCGGCGAGCGCCTTGGTAAAGTGCTATCCTCCCTGGCGCGCCGTGGTATGACTGCTACAGCGCCCCGCAGGCGCGATTCCAGACGCTTTCCTACCTTTGAGGTCGCCGCGGATGCTCCCATCATCCCGGCGTCTCGCATCCAGAGAATCCTCGATGAAGAAGGAATCGTCTAGCCTGTATCTGCTCGACGTGAACGTCCTGCTTGCCCTCGCCTGGCCCAATCACCAGTTCCACGCAGCCGCAATACGTGCGATGGAGCGGAGCCGCGGCCGTTGGGCCACCTGCGCGCTGACCCAACTCGGTTTCATCGGCCTGTCCTCGAACCCGGCCGCCATCTCCGGCGCAAAGAGCCCCGCTGAGTGCGCTGCCCTGCTTGAGGCGATGGTTGCTGACTCCTTGCACGTATACCTGAATCGGCTTCCGCCAGCGGCGGGTGACCCCTCCTTTAGCCGCCTGCTCGGCCACAACCAGGTGACCGACTCTTATCTCTTGCTCCTGGCCCGCCGGCACAACGCTGTGTTCGTCACATTTGACGGCCGCCTCCGTACCCTGGCGGCCGATGGCCAGCAGGTTCAAGTGCTGCCCTAATCCCCTCACTTCGCCCCCTGCTCCAACTCCCGCGCCCTCTCTGCCTCCCGCGCGGCGCCCACCGGATCCCCCGCCTGAAACAAATCCTGCGCCAACTGCGCATGCACCTGCGAATACGCCCGCGCCAGTTCGCGATCGCGCGCCGCGCCTTCCGGCTGGAACCTCAGCGACTCCTCCAGAATTCCTGCCGCGCGGCGCCACTGCCCGCTCTGTGTGGCCGCGGTGTGCTCCGGAATCCAGTAGAAGTAATACGGAGCCAGATAGTCCGTCGTGCGGATCTCCGGCCGGCCCGCCGGCAGCGGCCTCGACGTCCACAGGAACGCCACAACTACCGCTCCGGCCACCACCGCCACGCGCCCGTACTCTCGCACACGCCACCACTCCACGCACCTCATTACCGCGAATGCCGCAAATGGGATCGCCGCCTCCAGGTATCCCGCGCGATATCGCGCCACCGGCTGTCCAACGATGCCCATCGCGATCCCGGTTGCCGCCACGCAATAGAGCAGCGCGCACCGTTCGATCCTCGGTAGCGCCATCGCGAGCCCCGCCAGCATCAGCGGCGCCAGCAGGTACGCCGTCAGGGACCACCGCAACACCCGCGAATACAGCCGGAAGTAATAGAAATTCTGGTTGTCCGGCTCTTCATACCATTGCCAGTATTTCGCGAACTTTCGCCCCAGCAGCCATGCGAAATCCCCCACGCTGGCGTGGCTCGCCACCGCCATCCGCAGTGCCGGCAGAAGCTTCGCGTTCGATTCTTCCATCACCCGCTCGACGCGCCCGAAGTTGAAGCCGCCGCCACCCATCTCCGGCGTGGCCGACGCATCGAAGCTTCCGATCATCGTCATCTGGCCGCTGCCGGCCAGAGCGAACGGCGGCACTCCGACTGCCACATTCCGCGCCACCGCCGGCGAAAGCCCGATCAGGGTTCCCGCGATCATCGCCGCCGCGAACCGCGCGCCGGGCGCTACGCTCTTCCGGTACCGCCATGCGATGACCACGAGGCATCCCGCCACAAACGCGGCCAGCGTGGTCTGCCCCAGCATGCCGAGCCCGCACACCACGCCCGCGCCCATCCACGCCGCCGCCGACTTCCGTTCCATCGCGCGTTCCGCGCATAGCAGCATCGCCACCACCAGAAATGTCAGCAGCGTGGTGCGCACCAGCGTCAGCTCCAGGTAGTACGCCGGCGCGAAGAACACGATCATCAGGCCGGCCACGGCCGCCGCCGTTTCCCCGAAATACCGCCGCGACAGATCCCACAGCAGGAGCGTGGTGAGCACACCCAGCGCCATCTGCCATGCGAAAACCCACCGTACGTCCGGCCCGAAGACAAAATACGTGACCGCGATCGCATACGCATACAGCGGCTCCTGGTGGAACGTTTTGCCGTTGAACCATCGGTTCCAAAGCCATGTGGCCGCCGCGGTCTCATCGCCGAACCTCGCCGCCTGGTCCGGGTGTTTCGCGAAATACATTTTCGCGATCGCGTAATTCCAGCTCACCATCGGGTGCAGCTCCTGGTTGGTCAGCCAATCGCCGCCTGCGATCTCCTTCGCCCAGCGATCGAAGAACGCGTTGTCGCTCTCGCTCCAACGGTGCGCCCACAGACACGGTCCGCGGCTCATTTCCACGTAGTACACCGCGCGCACCGCCATCGACAGCGCCAGCAGAGTCCACATCACCTGCCTGCGGTGCGCGCGCAGCCACTCCTCGATGGGCATCGCCGATACGATAACAGAAAGTGCGATAATCGAACTTCCCCATGAAAGCCCGCGTATTCGTCTCGCTGAAGTCCACGGTGCTCGATCCGCAGGGACAGACTGTCCGTTCCGCACTGAACGGCCTCGGCTACTCCGCCATCTCCGACGTTCGGCAGGGCAAGTTCTTCGACATCGCGCTCGCGGCGGGCATCAGCCGCGAACAGGCGCAGAAGGACATCGAAACGGCCGCGCACGAAGTACTTGCCAACCCGGTGATCGAAGAGTACCGCGTCGAAATCCTGGACTGACGCGCGCGCCACCTATAATAAAGGGATCATGTGTGGCATCGTCGGGTACATCGGCACTCACCGTGCCGTGCCCATCATTCTTGACGGCTTGAAGCGCCTCGAGTACCGCGGTTACGATTCGGCCGGTTTGGCCGTCTACTGTGATGACGACTCGCTGGCGGTGCGCCGCGCCCAGGGCAAACTTCGCAACCTGGAAGACGCCATCCGGCTCAATCCCATCGATGGCTCCTTCGGCATCGGCCACACGCGCTGGGCCACGCACGGCCGCCCGACCGAGGAGAACGCCCATCCGCACCGCGACTGCAACGGCGATCTCGTCGTGGTGCACAACGGCATCGTCGAAAACTACCTGGCGCTCAAGCACCAGCTCCAGGCCGAGGGCCACGTTTTCAAGACCGAAACCGACACCGAGATCATCGCCCACCTGATCGAGAAGCACTTCGATGGCAACCTCGAAGAAGCTGTGCGCACCGCCGTCAAGGAGCTCACGGGCGTCTTCGCCCTGGCCGTCATCTCGCGAGCCGATCCCAACAAAATCGTCGCGGCGCGCTTTGGCCCGCCGGTCGTCATCGGCATCGGCGACAACGAGTACTTCGTCGCCAGCGACGTGCCGGCCATCCTCTCCCACACCCAGGACATGTTTTTCCTCGCCGACGGCGACCTGGCGATCCTTACCCCCGAAGGCGTACGCCTGACCGACTTCGACGGGCACTCCGTCAAGCGCCAGTTGGCCCACATCCTCTGGAACCCGATCGAGGCCGAAAAGGGCGGCTACCAGCACTTCATGCTCAAGGAGATCTACGAGCAGCCGCGTGCCGTCCGCGACACCACGCTGGGCCGGGTGGGCCAGGAGACCGGGCGCATCTTCCTCGACGAGATGGAAATCACTCCGGCCGAGTTTACCGCCTTCCGGCAGGTGCGCATCATCGCCTGCGGCACGAGCTGGCACGCCGCGCTCGCTGGCAAGTTTATGATCGAGAAGCTGGCCCGCCTGCCGGTCGAAGTGGACTATGGCAGCGAGTTCCGCTACCGCGACCCCATCGTCACCCCCGACACGCTCACCGTGGTCATCTCCCAATCCGGCGAAACCGCGGACACACTCGCCGCGCAGCGCGAGGCCAAGCAGAAGGGGTCGCGCACTCTCGCCATCTGCAACGTGGTCGGCTCCATGATCACGCGGGAAGCCGCCGGCACCATCTACACCCACGCCGGCCCGGAAATTGGCGTGGCCTCCACCAAGGCCTTCACCTGCCAGTTGACTGCCCTTTTCATCCTCGCCATGTATCTCGGGCAGCAGAATGGCGCGCTCGACGAACCTGCTTCCCAGTGCCTGGTGCAGGAGCTGGTGCGCATTCCAGGCAAGCTCGAAACCGTTCTGTCCCACGATCCGGTCTACGAAGCCCTCGGCAAGGAGCTCCACCGCACCACGGATTTTCTCTTTCTCGGCCGCGGCATCCACTTTCCGATTGCGCTCGAAGGCGCTCTCAAGCTCAAAGAGATCTCCTATATTCACGCCGAAGGCTACCCCGCCGGCGAGATGAAGCACGGCCCCAACGCGCTGATCGACGAGAAGCTGCCGGTGGTGGTGCTCGCCACGCACGATCCCGACAGCCGCGAAAGTGTCCTGCTTTACGACAAGACGCTTTCCAACATCCAGGAAGTCAAGGCGCGCGACGGCATCGTGGTCGCAGTCGTCACACTGGGCGATGACAAGATCCGCAAGATCGCCGACCACGTCATCGAAATCCCTCCGTCATCCGAGCTTCTCACGCCTATCCTGTCGATCGTGCCCCTGCAGCTTCTCGCCTACCATATCGCCGTCCGCCGCGGCTGCGACGTCGATCAGCCTCGTAACCTCGCCAAGAGCGTCACGGTGGAATAGTGAACCAGGCATCCTGTAATGCCTGCCGCGTACTAAGCTTGTTAGTTAATGGACACGAATCTCCTCGTAATGGGGCTGGTCTGGTACGTGGTTTTCCTCCTTTCCACCACGTGCCACGAAGCCGCGCACGCTCTCGCCGCCAAAATCGGCGGCGACCTCACCGCGTACCACGGCGGCCAGGTTTCGCTCGATCCCACGCCGCACATCCGCCGCGAGCCCTTCGGCATGGTGGTCCTCCCGATCCTCTCCTACGTGGTCGGCGGCTGGATGATGGGCTGGGCCAGCGCTCCTTACGATCCATACTGGGCCGAACGCCATCCCAAAGCCGCGGCCTGGAAATCGCTGGCCGGGCCTGCCGCCAACTTTTCGCTGGCCATCCTGGCCGGCATTCTCATCCACCTCGGCCTCCTGGCCGGCGTTTTCCTCTACCCCGATTCCCTTGGATTCACTCATATCGTGCGCGCCGCCTCCGAGGGCGTGGCCGCCGGCGCAGCGACTTTTGTGAGCATCCTCTTCTCGCTCAACCTGTTGCTCGGCACCTTCAATCTGATTCCCATCCCTCCCCTCGACGGCTTCAGCGGCGTCGGAGTGCTCCTTCCCGAGGAGCTCGCCGGACGCCTCCAGTCCCTGCGCCACTCGATCGGCAACTTCACCTTCATCGGACTGCTCATTGCCTGGAAGGTGTTCGACCCCATCTTCGCACCCGTGTTCGGCGTCTTCATCCGCATCCTCTATCCCAGCCAGAGCTACTCTTTGTGATTGCTACCCGGCTTCACCGCATCCAGGTCGCGACGCGCGGCAAGGGGCTCTACGAAATCACCGAGGAGATCGCTCGATGGCTGGCAGGTACGGGAATTTCCTCCGGCCTGCTCACCGTCTTCGTGCAGCACACGTCCGCCTCGCTCACCATCCAGGAGAATGCCGACCCGGACGTAGTCCACGACCTGAACGCCTTCTTCAACCGCCTGGTCGCCGAGGACAATCGTCTCTACCGTCACACGGTCGAGGGCCCGGACGATATGCCAGCGCACATCCGCGCCGCGCTCACCCTCACGCAGTTGTCCATCCCCGTTGAAAACCACCGGATGCTCCTGGGTACATGGCAGGGCGTGTATCTGTTCGAGCACCGCGCCGCGCACCACCGCCGCAGCGTTGTGCTTCAGGTGATCGGCGAATCCTGACGGGCTATTTAGCCCATAAGAACTATCCGCTTCGTGCGATAAATGACTTGGCTGGTAGGTTGCTTCTCCTTATCCTGGTAGTTAGAGCGGCACGTACGGGGAACCTGCCGAAACTTAACTAAATGGAGTCATTTATTGCCGCGCGCGAAACAATTTGCAAAAGTGGGCGTCATGAAACTTAGACGGGCGTTCTGATGCTGACTCTCGTCGGCGCCTTTCCAAATTGAACATCGCACTCAGGGGTGAAAGTGTCTGTCGATCCGTCCACTAACGATCCGGCACCCGCGCCTGACTCGAAAGAGCCGGTAGCGCCCGCTCCTGCCTCGAATGCCCGTCCCCGGCGTCATCGAATCTGGATGGCGGCTGTTCTCGTCGCCCTCGCCGGCGCGTTTCTAATCTGGCAGCGAGGCGGCGTTCGCGCCGACGTCGGAGGCCAGCCTCAGAAAGACCCGTCCTCGGGTGGACGCGGCGGAAAGAATTCCGCTGCAGGCACTGCGCCCGTGGTCGCCGCGCGCGCCCACAAGGGCAACATCGGAGTCTTCGACCCGGGCCTCGGCGCCGTCACACCTATTTATACCGTCACCCTCAAAAGCCGAGTCGATGGCGAACTGATGAAGGTCAATTACCGTGAAGGTGACCTCGTCCAGGCCGGTCAGCCCCTCATCGAGATCGACCCTCGTCCGTACGACGTGCAGCTCGAACAGGCCGAGGGCCAGCTCGCCCGCGACCAGGCGACCCTTGCCAATGCGCGCGTAGATCTCGATCGCTACCAGAAGCTGCTCAAGCAGAACGCCGTCCAGGAGCAGGTCTATGCTACCCAGCAGGCCACCGTCCGGCAGCTCGAGGGCACCGTGAAATCCGACCAGGGCGCCGTCGATGCCGCCAAGTTGAACCTGGTCTACTGCAAAATCACCTCGCCCATCACGGGGCGTGTCGGCCTCCGCCTGGTCGACCCCGGCAACATCGTCCATGCGGCCGACACCAACGGCCTGCTGGTGATCACCCAGATCGATCCCATCAGCGTCCTGTTTACCATCGCCGAAGATCAGCTCCCCCGAGTGCAGCGCCGCCTTGCCGCCCACGAACGCCTCCGCGCGTTCGCCTACGACCGCGAAGATCAAACTCGCCTGGCCGATGGAGTGCTCACCACGATCGACAACCAGATCGACCCGTCTACGGGAACTCTCCGCCTGCGCGCGGTATTCGATAATCACGACCAGCGCCTGTTTCCGAACCAGTTCGTGAATGTCCGCCTGCTGGTACAGGAAAAGACCGGAGTCATTCTCATCCCCACGGCCGCCATTCAGAGAACCACCACCAGGGAGTTTGTCTACCTGGTAAAGCCCGATTCCACCGTCACCGTGCGCCCCATTACCGAAGGCGTGACCCAGGATGAGGAAACGGAGATCACTTCGGGACTATCCGCCGGCGATGTGGTAGTGCTCACCGGCGCCGATCGCCTTCAGGAAGGCAGCAAGGTGCGGGCCCAGATCGCGAATGACCAGAGCTCCGCCGCGCGCGGAGGAAAGCGCAAGTGAGCCCGTCGCGGACATTCATCCTGCGCCCCGTCGCCACCTCCCTGCTGATGGTCGGAATCCTGCTCGCCGGCGCCGTCGCCTATAAGGAGCTGCCGGTATCCGCCCTGCCCGAGGTTGACTACCCCACGATCCAGATCACCACCTTCTATCCCGGCGCCAGCCCGGACGTGATGGCGTCCTCCGTCACCGCGCCGCTCGAACGCCAGTTCGGCCAGGTACCCGGGCTGCAACAGATGACTTCCACCAGCTCCGACGGCGCCTCGGTGATCACGCTCCAGTTCAACCTCAGCTTGAATATCGACGTCGCCGAGCAGGAAGTGCAGCAGTCCATCAACGCCTCCGGCACCTTCCTTCCGGCGGACCTTCCTATCCCGCCCATCTATAACAAGATCAACCCGGCCGACGCGCCCATTCTCACGCTCGCCCTGACCTCCCAAACCATGCCGCTCTCCAAGGTCGAGGATCTGGCGGACACCCGACTCGCGCCGAAGATCTCCCAGTTGCCCGGAGTCGGCCTGGTGAGTATCAGCGGCGGCCAGAAGCCCGCCGTGCGCATCCGCGCCAATCCCACCGCGCTGGCTTCCTACGGCCTGAACCTGGAAGACGTGCGCACCGCACTGGTCGCCGCCAATACCAACCAGGCCAAGGGCAGCTTCGATGGCCCGCGCCAGTCCTACCAGATCGGCGCCAACGACCAGTTGCTCGCTTCTTCCGATTACTCCAAGCTCATCATCGCATTTCGCAACAATGCGCCCATCAGGCTGACCGACGTGGCCCAAGTCGCCGATGACGCCGAAAACGTCCGCCAGGCGGCCTGGATGAACCAGGTCCCCGCGGTGATCCTGAACATCCAGCGCCAGCCGGGCGCCAACATCATCTCGGTGGTGGACCACATCAAAGCGCTGCTCCCGCAGCTTACGGCCACGATGCCTTCCGCCGTCCACGTGGGCATCCTCACCGACCGCACCAACACCATCCGCGCCTCCATCAAAGACGTCCAGTTCGAGCTCATGCTGACCGTAGCCCTGGTCGTGCTCGTTATCTTCCTCTTTCTCCGAAATCTCTCCGCCACCATCATTCCCAGCGTCGCCGTGCCGCTGTCCCTGGTTGGCACCTTCGGCGTGATGTACCTGCTGGGCTACAGTCTCAACAACCTCACCCTGATGGCACTGACCATCTCCACCGGGTTCGTGGTCGACGACGCCATCGTGATGATCGAAAACATCGTGCGCTTCATCGAAGAGGGTGAGCAGCCCCTGCGTGCCGCGCTGCGCGGCGCCGAGCAGATCGGCTTCACCATCATTTCGCTCACCATCTCGCTCATTGCTGTGCTCATCCCGCTGCTCTTTATGGGCGATATCGTGGGCCGCCTCTTCCGCGAGTTCGCGGTCACACTCAGCGTCACCATCCTGGTCTCCGCCCTGGTTTCCCTGACCCTCACGCCGATGATGTCCGCGCGCCTGCTGAAGCACACTCCCGAGCAGAGCCAGGGCCGCTTCTACCGCGCCTCCGAGCATGCATTCGAGCGCATCATCGCCGCTTACGACTGGACCCTCAAGATCGTCCTGCGATGGCAGACGGTCACTCTCCTCGTGGCAGCCGGCACGTTCGTCCTCACCCTCTTTCTCTTCTGGCGTATACCGAAAGGCTTTTTCCCCATCCAGGACACCGGCGTCATCCAGGGCATCTCCGAAGCCGCCCAGACCGTCTCGTTCCAGGAGATGTCGAAGCTCCAGCAGTCTCTGGCCCAGGTCATCCTCAAGGATCCCGCCGTCGAGAGCCTGTCTTCCTTCATCGGCATCGACGGCACCAACACCACCTTGAACAGCGGCCGCATTCTGATCAACCTGAAGCCTCTCGATGAACGCAACATCAGCGCCAGTGACGTGATCCGGCGCATCCAGCCGAACCTCGACGGTATCGCCGGCATCACCCTCTACATGCAGCCGGTGCAGGATCTCACGGTGGAAGATCGCGTCAGCCGCACCCAGTTTCAGTACACGATTGAAGACCCAAGCGCCGACGAGCTCAATACCTACGCGCCGCAGATGCTCGCCCGTTTGCGCGCTCTGCCGCAATTGGCCGATGCCGCCAGCGACCAGCAGGTGGAGGGACTCCGCACGCGCCTCGTTTACGACCGCGATACCGCCGCCCGCCTCGGCATCACCACTTCCTCCATCGACCAGACGCTCTACGACGCCTACGGCCAGCGTCAGGTCTCGACCATGTTCACGCAGTTGAACCAATACCACGTGGTTCTGGAGGTGAAGCCGGACTTTCAGCGGCGTCCGCAGGACCTTGGCAAGCTCTACATCCGCACCGGCACAGGGTCCGCGGGCACCGCGCTCGGCGTGGTCGCGGGCGGGTCCACCACCAGCGCACGCTCTGCTACCGGCGCCGCCTCTGCCACCGGCGCCACCCCTACGAGCTCCGCGCCCGCATTGTCGACGGTGTCGCCGACATCCGGCTCCACCGCCACCAGCGCCGCGTTCGGCACGACCACGATCCAATCCGCGATGGCCTTTGCGCCGGCCGTCCAGGTTCCTCTGGGCACGTTCAGCCGGACCCAACTCATCGCCTCTCCCATCACCGTCAATCACCAGGGACAATTTCCGGTGATCACGTTCTCCTTCAACCTCGCGCCCAACGCCTCCCTCGGCGACGCCGTCGACGCGGTCAATAAGCTCAAAGACGAGCTGCACCTGCCGGCCAGTATCCAGGGAGCGTTCCAGGGCTCCGCCGCCGCCTTTCAGGCGTCTCTCGCCAACGAGCCCGTGCTGATTCTGGCGGCACTGGTCACCGTCTATATCGTTCTCGGAGTTCTCTACGAAAGCTACATCCACCCGCTGACCATCCTCTCCACCCTGCCCTCCGCCGGCGTCGGCGCGCTGCTCGCCCTCCAGTTGTTCGGCCAGGATTTCAGCGTGATCGCGCTCATCGGCATCGTCCTGTTGATCGGCATCGTCAAGAAGAACGCCATCATGATGATCGACTTTGCTCTCGAAGCGGAGCGTGTCGAAGGCCACCCGCCGCTCGAAGCCATCCACCAGGCCTGCCTGCTGCGCTTCCGCCCCATTATGATGACGACCATGGCCGCCCTGCTCGGCGCCGTGCCGCTCGCCCTCGGCACCGGCACGGGATCGGAGCTGCGCCGTCCCCTCGGCATCAGCATCATCGGCGGATTGTTGATCAGCCAGTTGCTTACTCTCTACACCACGCCGGTCATCTACCTTTGGTTCGACCGTATGGCGCGCCGCTTCGGCCACCGCCCGTCCGCCGGCCCCGTGGCCGACCCGCGTCACTCGGAGTGAACCATGAGCCTCTCCTCACCGTTCATTCACAAGCCGGTCGCCACCACGCTGCTCACCGCCGCCATCGCGCTCTCCGGCGTCGTCGCCTTCCGCATCTTGCCCGTCTCGCCCCTTCCTCAGGTCGATTTCCCCACCATTTCCGTCTCGGCCTCTCTCCCCGGCGCAGCCCCCGAGATCATGGCCTCCTCCGTCGCCACGCCGCTCGAGCGCCAGTTCGGGCGCATCGCCGGCGTCACTGAAATGACATCCGCCAGCACGCTGGGCGCTTCCAGCATCACCCTCCAGTTCGACCTCAGCCGCAATATCGACGCCGCGGCGCGCGACGTCCAGGCCGCCATCGCGGCCGCCCGCGGCTACCTGCCCGCCAACCTGCCGATGAATCCCAACTACCGCAAGGTTAACCCCGCGGATTCGCCCATTTTCATGATCGCCCTCACCTCGTCCGTGATCAGCAAGGGCGCCATGTACGACGCCGCCTCCACCATCCTCGCCCAGAAGCTTTCGCAGGTGCAGGGCGTCGGCCAGGTCGTCGTCGGGGGCAGCTCACTCCCTGGAGTCCGCATCGAGCTCAATCCCACCGCGCTGAACCACTACGGCATCGGCCTCGAACAGGTGCGCACCGCCCTCGCCGCCGCCAACGCCAATACCCCCAAAGGCCAGATGGACGGGCCGCAGCGCATCTGGCAGGTCGGCGCCAACGACCAGTTGTTCCAGGCCGTCGAATATGCCCCGCTCCTGATCGCCTATCAAAACGGCCAGGCGGTGCGGATCTCCGACGTGGGCCGCGCCATCGATTCCGTCGAAGACGTTCGCGCCTCCGGATATGTCAACGGCGAGCCCTCCGTTCTGATCATCATCTTTCGGCAGCCCGCCGCCAACATCATCGATACCGTCGACCGCCTGCGCGCCGTCCTCCCCCAGCTCGAAGCCGCCATCCCGCATTCCATTCACCTCCGCGTGGCCATGGACCAGACCGTGACCATTCGCGCCTCCGTCCACGACGTTGAACTCTCCATGATGATCGCCATCAGCCTGGTAATCCTCGTCGTTTTCGTCTTCCTTCGCAACCCCTGGTCTACTTTCATTCCGAGCATCGCGGTTCCGGTTTCGCTCCTCGGCACCTTTGGGGTCATGTACCTCCTCGGCTACAGCGTCGACAACCTGTCTCTGATGGCCCTTACCATCTCCACCGGTTTCGTCGTCGACGATGCCATCGTGGTGATCGAGAACATCACGCGATACCTGGAAGGCGGGATGACTCCCATGGCCGCCGCGCTGCGGGGCGCGCAGGAGATCGGTTCCACCGTTCTCACCATCAGCATCTCGCTGGTAGCCGTTTTCATTCCGCTGCTGCTGATGGGCGGCATTGTCGGCCGCCTGTTCCGCGAATTCGCGGTCACTCTGTCCGTCGCGATCGGCGTCTCAATGGTTATTTCTCTCACCGCCACGCCGATGATGTGCGCGCACCTGCTCCGAAAGCACGAGACTCACGGCCGCCTCTATCTCGCCACCGAAAAAGGCTTCAATTGGGTCGTTCGCCAGTACGGCAAAACTCTGTCCGTAGTCCTGCGCCATCCGGCGGTTACCCTGCTCGTCCTCATCGCGATGATCGCTCTCAACGTCAGCCTCTTCGTCCGCGTGCCTAAAGGATTTTTCCCGCAGCAGGATAACGGCCGCATCATGGGCTCGATCCAGGCCGACCAGGACACCTCCTTTCAGGCCATGAACGATCTCCTGCTCGGCATGGACAAGATCGTGGGCGCCGATCCTGCCGTCGACAACGCGCTCGGCTTCACCGGCGGAGGTGGCAATGCCAACACCACCAATGCCGCCCGCATGTTCATCGCGCTCAAGCCCCTCGATCAGCGCCACATCAACGCGGATGAAATCATCAATCGCCTCCGGCCGCAACTGGCCCGCGTGCCCGGCGCGACTCTCTACCTGCAAGCCGCGCAGGACCTCCGCGTCGGCGGGCGCCAGTCCAATGCCCAATATCAGTTCACCATGCGCGGCGACAATCTCGAGGACCTAACCGTCTTCGCGCCGAGGATGCTCGACCAACTGCGCGGCATCCATCTGATCACCGACGTCAGCTCCGACCAGTTGAACCACGGCCTCCAATCCGCCGTCAACTACGATCGCGCCACCGCCGCCCGCTTCGGCATCGCGCCGCAACTGATCGACGATACGCTCTACGATGCCTTCGGCCAGCGCCAGGTCTCCACCATGTACCGCGCGATGAACCAGTACCACGTCGTGATGGAGGTGGTGCCGCAGTATACGCAAAACCCCGTGTCCCTGCGCGACATCTATGTCCGGGCGCCCAGCGGCCAGCAGGTGCCTCTCAGCGCCTTCGCGAAGTACGGCCCCGCGGTGGCGCCGCTTGCCGTAAACCACCAGGGCTTGTTTCCCGCCGCCACCATTTCGTTCAATCTCGGTCCCGGAGTTGCGCTCGGCCAGGCCGTCGATGCCATCTCCGCCGCCGCCCAGCGAATCGGGCTTCCCCCGACCATCCACACCACCTTCGCCGGCACCGCCCAAGCCTACCAGGAATCCCTGGCCAACGAGCCGGTCCTGATCGCCGCCGCACTCATCACCGTGTACCTGGTGCTCGGAATCCTCTACGAAAGCATCGTTCACCCCATCACGATCCTCTCCACGCTCCCCTCGGCCGGCGTGGGAGCGCTCCTCGCCCTGATGCTCACCGGCACGGACCTCAGCGTGATCGCCATGATCGGCATCATTCTGCTGATCGGCCTGGTGAAGAAAAACGGAATCCTGATGGTCGATTTCGCCATCGCCGCCGAGCGCCTGGAGCACAAGCAGCCGCGCGATGCCATCTTCGAAGCCTGCCTGCTTCGCTTCCGCCCGATCCTGATGACCACCATGGCCGCGATGCTCGGGGCCATGCCGCTTGCCCTGGGTGCCGGAACCGGCAGCGAGCTTCGCCGCCCGCTCGGAATCACCATCATCGGAGGCCTGATCGTCAGCCAGGTGCTGACGCTCTACACCACTCCGGTCGTCTATCTCTACTTCGACCGTATCCAGCACTGGTGGTACCGCATCCGCGGGGTTGCACCCGAGGCAGCCGGTCCGCCGGTGGGATCGGAGGTGTGATGTTATGACAAGCGTCAGAACGTGGAGGTGTCCGGCCCGCCCAGCCTTACCTCTTGCCGCCCTCGCGCTCTTCACCTCTGCTTGCACAGTGGGTCCCAAATACCAGCAGCCGGCCGCACCCGTACCCACTGCGTTTAAGGAAGCTCCGCCCGAAGGCTGGAAAGAGGCCCAGCCCGCCGACGGGGTCATCCGCGGCAAATGGTGGGAGGTCTACAACGACGCGGCCCTCAACGCGCTCGAAGAGCAGGTGGCCATCTCGAATCAGAACGTGCTCGCCGCCGAAGCCAACTACCGCGTGGCCAAGGCCGCGGTTCGCGTGGCGAGGTCCGCGCTCTTCCCCGGCGTGACGGCCGCCCCGGCGATCACCGCCTCCCAGACGTCCACGCGCGCCAGCACCGCGCACTTCGCCCCCTCCGGCGTCAATACGAATTATCTGCTCCCCCTCGACGCCTCCTGGCAGGTCGACCTCTGGGGCAGTATCCACCGCACGGTGGCCGCCAACACCGCGCTCGCCCAGGCTACCGAAGCCGACCTGGAAAACGCGCGCCTGCTCTACCAGAGTGAGCTCGCCATGGACTATTTTCAGTTGCACGGCACCGACGGCCAGCGCGATCTGCTCGATCAAACCGTCAAGTCCTATCGCGACTACCTCAACCTCACTCGCTACCGTTTCGAAGGCGGCATCGCCACAGAGTCCGACGTGGCGCAGGCCGAAGCCCAGCTCTATGGGGCCGAATCCTCGCTCACCGATCTCGGGGTGCAGCGCACCCAACTGGAGCACGCCGTCGCGGTGCTGATCGGCAAGCCCCCGGCCGAAATCAAGGTGGAGCCAGCCTCATTGAGCTTGCCCCCTCCGGCGATCCCCCTCGCCGTGCCGTCCGCCCTTTTGGAGCGCCGCCCGGACATTGCCTCCGCCGAGCGCCGCGTCGCCGCCGCCAACGAGCAGATCGGCATCGCCAAAGCCGCCTTCTTCCCCACGCTGACTCTCGGGCTCACCGCCGGGGTGCAGAGCGCGAGCTTTATCAACTGGCTGACCTGGCCCAGCCGTTTTTGGTCCGCCGGCCCGCAATTGGCGCAGGTCCTGTTCGATGCCGGCCGCCGCCGCGGCGAGGTCCAGTCGGCCCAGGCGCAATACGATGCCATCGCCGCCAACTATCGCCAGACCGTCCTGACCGCCTTCCAGCAGGTGGAGGACAACCTGGCCGCGCTGCGCATCCTGCAGGAAGAATCCGCCCAGCTCGACCGCGCCACCACCGCCGCCGAGCGCTCGCTCAAGGTCTCCACCGCGCAGTACACCGCCGGCACCGCGACCTACCTGCAAGTCATCGATGCGCAGGCCACCGTGCTCCAGGACCGTCGCTCCGCCATCGACGTCCTGACGCGCCGCATGACCGCCAGTGTGCTTCTGATTGAGGCCCTCGGCGGCGGGTGGGATAATTCGAAGCTGCCAAGCGCGACCGACGTGCGGTCATCGCCGTAGAGCATTCATTTCGCGCAGCGGATGCCGAAATCGAAGCGCCGTTCGTCGCGCCGGAAGTTGCTGTTTTCGAATTCCAAAAAGGTCGGGCCGAGCCCGATCGCCCGCTGCCGGACTCCACGGATCGGCGAGTACGGCTCCGGGCACGTGGCATACGATCCGCCGCGCAGCGATCCGGCCCCGGCGCGCGTGATGCTCGAGTGCGGACCGCCGTCCCGCACCCACTCCATCGCGTTGCCCTCCACGTCGAACAGGCCCCAGGCGTTAGGCAGCTTGCGTCCGACGGGCATCGGGTGTTCATCGGTATTGTCGAAATACCAAAGGTACCGGTCGTCGATCTCTTCGCCCCAATAGTGATACGTGGTGGATCCGGCGCGCGCCGCGTATTCCCATTCGGCCTCGAACGGAACCCGCCCGCCGATAAATTCGCAATAGGCCGTGGCGTCGTTCAGACTCATAAAGACTACAGGCTGACGGTCCGAGAGCGCAAATCCCGGAGAACGCCACGTGTGCGTGTCCCCGGATTTTTCGGCATCCGTGCGATAGCTGGTGGCCCTGACAAACGCGCGAAACTGTCCGACTGTGACCTCATACTTCGAAATCTGGAAAGCACGCTCGATCGTCACAAGTTTCTTCGGGAGGCTCTTGGCGCACGCCTGAACCGGCTCGCAGCCCATGACGAACGAGCCGGCGGGAATGGTAGCGAACTCGGGCTTCTGGGCGTAAACGAGGATGACGCTCGCGGCCAGCAGCAGCCCGCGGATCATGCCAGGCCCTCCACGTGAACACACAGAAGGTTGCCGCGCCTGTCCACGCGGTAGGCGCGCAGAGGCTGCGGCTTCTGTGCGTTCGGCCAGCGCAAGACCGTTCCATCGAGTGCGAATTTCGCGTGTCCCCAGCACGTGCAATACAGATGCCGGTGCCGGTGTACGTAGGTCAGGGCGCCCCCGCCGTGCGTGCATTTCTGGTCCAGCGCCACAAACTCGGCTTTGGCAGGCCGTGCCACCAGGATCTGTAGCTTGCGCGCCGAGTCCGCAATCTTGATGGCATCGCCGGTGTGTTTGAGGTCCGGAGTCTGCGCCAGGTCGATGGTCACCAGCCCCGGCTCGAACGAAACGGCCCCGGGAGGCGGCGAAGCCAGCGTGCAGCAATCATGCGTCGCCCCGGCCAGGCACGCACAGGGCGCGGAAGAAAAAAGGGCGGCCGACTGCAGCCATTCGCGTCGGGTCACAATAAAAGAATATCAGATCCCAAATATCAAGTATGCTAGTTCAGCAGGCGGCCCTGGCGCAGGTATGCCGGCGTGTCCAGGTCGTCCATGTCGAGGACCGGATCGGCTTCGGCGATCAGGGCGGGCTCGGACTCGGGTTCCGGCTCGGGCACGACCTCCGGCGGGCGCTCGGGTTCGACGACCGGCTCGGGCTCGGGCGGTCTCGACTGTACGCGAATCACAGGAGTCACCCCGCTCGCGGCGCGGCGATCGACCATAGGCGCGTTCTCGGGCTGGAAACCGGTGGCAATCACCGTGATCTTCACGGCGTCGGCGAGCGATTCATTCAGGATGACACCGAAGTTGATCTGAACGTCGTCGCACTCGGCGGCCTCCCGGATGATGGAGCAGGCTTCGTTGACTTCATGCAGGCCGAGGCGGCTGGAGCCGGTGATGTTGATGAGAATGCCGCGCGATCCGGCGATACGGCTGTCTTCGAGCAAGGGGCAACTGATGGCCTGGCGCGCGGCATCGACGGCCGCCTTTTCTCCGCGGCCGATAGCCGTGCCCATCATGGCGTAGCCCATGCCGATCATGGTGGCCTTGATATCGGAGAAATCGCGGTTGATCAGGCCCGGCGTGATGATAATGTCGCTGATGCCCTGGACGGCCTGGCGCAGCAGATCGTCGGCGAATTTGAAGGAATCGAAGAAGCTGGTGCCGCGCGGGACAAGGTTCAGCAGGCGGTCGTTGGGGATGGCGATGACGGTATCGACGGTGGACGCGAGGCGTCCAAGGCCGTCCTCTGCAAGCTTCATGCGGCGCGGGCCTTCGAAGCCGAAGGGCTTCGTGACCACCGCGACCGTGAGGGCATCCAGCTCCTTGGCGAGCGAGGCCACGACCGGTGCGGCGCCGGTGCCGGTGCCGCCGCCGAGACCGGCGGTGACGAAGACCATGTCGGCGCCCTGGAGTAGCTCGACGATGCGATCGGTGTTTTCGAGCGCCGCCTGGCGGCCGACTTCGGGATTCGAGCCGGCGCCGAGTCCCTTGGTCATCTTGGCGCCGAGCTGGAGTTTGACAGGCACGTCGCAGGCGTTGAGCGCCTGGATGTCCGTGTTCATGGCGTAGAACTCCACGCCTTCCAGGCCCTCGGCCACCATGCGCGCCACCGCGTTGCATCCGCCGCCGCCCACACCGACCACCTTGATGCGGGTGCCCATGCGAGCTTCTTCCTCGAGCTCGTATTTCAGGTCGTCCATGTCAGAATCGATGATCCCCACGCTTAGCCTCCCTGCCGTATCCCGGCTATTTGAGCATCCTGCCCAGCCACGACGTATGCTCGCGTTGATGCTGGGACTGTTCCTTGAGCTTGGCCGAATACATGGCCAGCCCGGCCACGGTGCACCACTCCGGATCGTTTAATTCCAGCGGCCAGTCCTGCACACCTTCGGTAAGTCCGAAGCGGGTCTGGCACTGGAGAACTTCTTCGGCGGCATCGCAAAGGCCAGGCAGCTTGGCTCCGGCGCCGGTGAGGAAGACGCCGCCGATCAGCGCGCGGTCCATGCCGACGCGCGCAAATTCCCCGCGCACGAAGCGAAAGAGCTCCTGCGCCCGGGCTTCAATGATGCCGTTGACGATTTTGCGCTGCACCTCGCGGGCCTGGCGGTCCTCGGCGGTGGGCAGCTCGACGAAGACGTTGTCGGGGCAGTTCTCGCCGACCGCATGGCCGAATTCCATCTTGATCAGCTCGGCCTCTTCGAAGGTGAGGCAGAGGCCCTGGGCCAGGTCGCGGGTGAAATGATCGCCGCAGACGCGCACCGTGGAGGCCAGATGCATCGCGTCGCCGTAGTAAACAACCAACTCGGTGGACTGCGCGCCGATATCGACCACCGCGATGCCTTCGCGCCGGTTTTCCGGCAGCACCGCGGCGTAGCAGGCGGCGAGCGCTTCGAACACGGTCTCCTCGACCGCAAGGTGGGCCTCGTTTACCGCTCCGACGATGGAGTTGTGCTCCTGGACGGAGCAGGTGACGATGTGGACGTTGATTTCCAACTGCGAAGCCAGCATCTTGCGGGGATCGCGATGGCCAGGGTGATCGTCGACCACGAAGTCCTGCGGGAACATCTGCAGGATCATGCGGTCTTCCATGAGCTGGACTCGCGAGGCGCGGTCGATAACCCGTTTGAGATCGCGCTGTTCGATCTCGCGAACGTAGCCCAGCTCAACGGCGCCGCGGCCATTGGCTCCGCGGAGAGTCGGGCCGCCCATGCCGACCACGGCGGATTCCACGCTGGCCTGGGCACAGCCTTCAGCTTCGCGCAAGGCCGCAAGAATGCTCGCGGAGACCGCTTTTTGATCGGCTACACGTCCTTTGAGCCAGCCCTGCGATTCCGCGACGCCGGCGCCCAGGAAGCGGATCCGCCCCTGTTCGAGCAGGCAGACGGCCAGGCGCGTCTGCCGGCTGCCTGCATCGAGTCCCACCGCGTACATTGGTTTTGCTGCCATAGGCGATTCCTCGGTTCTACTCCTTCACCGTGATGCGGTCATCCAACCGCAGGTCGAATGCCTTGGCCTCAGGCGAGCGTTTCCGGATGTCGGGATAGTGGGCGACGAAGTTCTGGTAGCGGCGCGCAAAATTGCCTTCGCCCATGAGCAGGGTGACGGCGCGATGGTCCACTTGAGCAACAACGCGAATGTTATCGGGATCGGCGGCATCGACTTCTGAAACTTCTTTGGAAAGGTACCCCATGTCGCTCTGGAAATCGAGGAAGGCGCGCACACGCTCGCGGCGCGCCACTTCAGATTCGTCCTCGCGAATTCCACTGAGCACGGGGAAGGAGAACTGGGCTTGAGCCGGCTGGTCCAGCAGGACGCCGTGGCTGTCGATGAGCAGCACGCCGGTGCGGACGGCGACGAAGGCGATCGGCTTACGCTCGCGGACGCGCACGACGATACGGTCGGGCCAGATGCGGGACACCGAGGCATCCTCGATCCAATCGATGGCCAAGAGCCGGCGGCGGCGTTCCTCGAGCGGAATGGCGAAAATGCTGTGGCCGAAATCGGCGGCGAAGACGCGCTGCACTTTCCAGCGCGAAGCGTAGACCAGGCCCTGGATCGTGATAGCATCCTTGCGGTCGCGCGAGAGGTTGAACTGCGGATCGGTGATGACGTAGCGCCGGACCTTGTAGCCGGCCATGGCGGTCGAGACGCCGACCGCGGCCAGGATGACCACGCCGAAGAGGAGCCGCCAGTTGAAGGGCCGGGAGGTCTTTTTGGACTCGCGCGCCATCAGACGGCCACCTCCGCGCGCAGTTTGGCCAGGATCTTGTCGCCCGCCTGGGTGACGCTGCCGGCCCCCAGCGTGAGAGCGAGATCGCCGTCGCCGGCTGCACGGACCATCGCATCGACGCCGTTTTCCAGCGAGCCGACGTACTCGACGCCGCGGTGGCCGAACTGGCGAATGCGCTCGACCAGGGCTTCCGCGGTCACACCCTCGATTGGTTTCTCGCTGGCGGCGTAGATATCCATGATGAAGAGGCTGTCGGCCTGGTGGAAGGAGCGGGCGAATTCGTCCATCAGGTGAAAGGTGCGGGTGTAGCGGTGCGGCTGGAAGAGCACGTGGATGCGGCGAAAGCCGCACAGGCGGGCGCCGTCGAGCGTGGCACGGATCTCGGTCGGGTGATGGCCGTAATCGTCCACCACCGTGACGCCGCGCTCGGTGCCGCGCAGTTGGAAGCGGCGGTCGACGCCGCTGAACGTGGCGAGGGCTTCGCGGATCGTATCGGGCTTGACCTCCAGTTCGAGGGCGACGGCGATGGCGGCCATGGCATCGAGGACGTTGTGGCGGCCGGGGATACGCAGGTGGAACATGCCGAGATCGGAAGTCCGGTGGCGCACCCGGAAATCGCTGGCGAAGGGGCCGCAGGTCATCTCCGTGGCTTCCAGGTCCGCCTGGGCGGTCGTGCCGTAGGTGATGGTGCGGCGGCGAATCTCGAGTAGCATGCCTTGCACGTTGGGGTCGTCGAGGCAGACAATCACGGCGCCATAAAACGGCACCTTGTTGACGAACTCGATAAACGCAGAGCGAATGGCGTCGAGCGTCGGGTAGTGATCGAGATGCTCGCGGTCGACGTTGGTGACCACGGCGATGATGGGAGCGAGCTTGAGAAAAGAGCCGTCGCTCTCGTCGGATTCGACCACCAGGAAGTCGCTCCGGCCGACACGGGCGTTGGAACCGCCCATGGTGCCGACACGCCCCCCGACCACCACCGTGGGATCGAGACCGGCATAGTTGAGGATGGTCGCCGTCATCGAGGTAGTCGTGGTCTTGCCATGGCTGCCGGCGACGGCGATGCCGTACTTGAGGCGCATGAGCTCCGCCAGGAGCTCGCCGCGGGGAATAACGGGAATCTGGAGGCGGCGCGCCTCCTGCACTTCGGGATTCTGCTCGTCCACGGCGGAGCTGACCACCAGGGCGCGGGCGCCTTCGATGTTGGCGGCGGCGTGTCCCTCGAACACACGGGCGCCCATGGCGGAAAGTCGCTCGGTGAGGGGCGACAGCTTCACGTCGGAGCCGGAGATGCGGTAGCCGAGGTTGAGCAGAACCTCGGCGATGCCGCTCATGCCGATGCCGCCGATTCCGGTGAAGTGCAGGTGCTGGGGACGAAAAAACATTTCCTTATCGTATTGTTTCGGCTTGCGCGTCAACTGTCAATTGGAATATTACAGCCGGGCCCGTGCCACCTCCTCGAGAATGTCGGCTGCGCGCCGGGCGGCTCCCGGCGTGGCCAGGCGCCGCGCGTTGCCGCCCATCGCGGCGAGCGAGCCGGCCATATCGCGGACGGTGGCGAACATTTTGGCGCCGGTCCATTCGGAGTCGCGGACCACGCGCGCGGCGCCCCCTCGCTCCATTGCCTCGGCGTTGCGAGTCTGGTGATCGTCGGCCGCGAAAGGGAACGGCACCAGGATCGAGGGCTTGCCGGCCGCGGCAAGCTCGCTCACCGCGCCTGCGCCCGAGCGGCAGATGACCAGGTCGGCATCGGCAAAGGCGGCCGGCATGTCGCGGATGAAGGGCGTAATCTCACCCTCGATTCCGGACTTGGCGAACTCGCCTCGGATGGTTTCGAAATCGGCGGCGCCGGTCTGTTGAACGATGCGGACCGGAAATCCCACAGTGCGGAAAAATGCCCAGCTCTCGCGTGCGGCGCGGTTCAAAGTGCGGGAGCCCTGGCTCCCGCCCGTAATGAGGATGCTCAGCGTCGGACTCGCGGGTTTCTGCGGGATCTGGAAGAACTCTTCGCGAACGGGGAGCCCGGTGATCTCGGTGCGGCCGGGCGGAAAGAACTGCCGGGTCTCCGGGAAGCTGATCAAGGCGCGGGAAACGAAGCGGGCGATGACGCGGTTGGTGAAGCCGGGGATGGCATTAGGCTCCATGACGACGACGGGCTTGTGGCGCAGCAGCGCGGCCATGACGGGAGGTCCGGCGACGTATCCGCCCATGCTGAATACGGCCGAGACGGAGGCAACATCCTTGAAGCAGGCGGCGGTGACGAAGGGCAATCTGGATGCGGTTGAAATTTTCTGCGCCAGACCTACTCGATTGAGCCCCCCGATATCGATCATGTGCAGCTCGAAGCCTTCCTGGGGCACGAGGCGGGACTCCATCCCACGCGCAGTCCCGACGAAATAGACCGCATGCCCCCGCGAGCGAAGCTCGCGCGCCACCGCCAGTGCCGGAATTACGTGTCCCCCGGTCCCCCCGCCCGCCATCAGGAAGGGGCCAGGGGCCTGAACAGGGGTCGGGGGTCGGGGGTCAGGGGTCGGGGAGGCGTGGCGGTCGTTCATTTCCTTTTGTTGAGCGCGTCCCTCAGCGCGTACAATTGCCGTCCCAGTACTGTGGCCTGGTCGAATAGTGGAACGAGATCGCCAGAACTTACATACCCAAGGCGTTTCGCGATTTCCAGTTGAGTCCCGACTTCTGCCAGTGAAGCTTGCGCGATAGAAAGGTGATTCAGATACTCCCTTGTCGATTCGCGTGTGTGGCCCTCCGCGATATTTGACGGCACGGAGACCGCAGCGCGTCGAATCTGTCCCGTCAGCCCGTAGATCTCCGTTCGTGGAAAAGGGGCCGACACGCGATAAACCGCCTCCACCAGATCCATGCCGCCCTGCCAAACGCGAAGTTCCCGAAAGTGACTGATCTTTGCCATTGCCTAATAGGTAGCCTTGGGCCTCACTCCCCGACCCCCGACCCCTGACCCCCGACCCCTGTTCAGGCCCCCGACCCCTGTTTCTCATCCCGCGTGTTCACTCACATTCATCAACATCCCCAAACACATCAGCGTACTCACCAGCGAGCTGCCGCCGTAGCTGATCATAGGCAGAGGGATGCCCTTGGTCGGCATCATGCCGAGGACGACGCTCATGTGAATCAAGCCTTGAACCACCACCACCACGGTGAGGCCCAGGGCAAGGTACCGGCCGAAATCGTCGCCCATGCGGACAGCCGCGCGCAGCCCGCGCCAGAAGATCAGGCCGAAGCCGATCAGCAGGCCGATGGAGCCGATCACGCCCATCTCTTCGCCCGCAACTGCATAAATGAAATCCTTGTGAGCCTCGGGAAGATAGAGCAGCTTCTGGCGGCCCTTCATGAATCCGAGGCCGAGCAGGCCGCCGGCGCCGACCGCGATCTTGGATTGCTCGAGCTGGTAGTTGGTGTCGCGGGTAGTGAGCGACTCCTCCAGGCGCGCTTTCAGCTTGCCGTGCGGATCGAACGTCTGCACGATGCGGAATTGAGGATCGAAGAAGCGGATGACGCGAGCCAGGCGGTAGGTCTTGGCAAAGATGAAGATGGTCAGTCCGATGGCTGCAAGGGCGGCGACGATGCAGCAGTAGCGCCACTCCAGACCGGCGACGAAGAACACCAGGGCCGCGGCGGCCCCGATCACAATGGCGGTGCCGAGATCGGCCACCACCACCGCCAAGATCACCAGGCCCACGGCCATCGCGGCGGGGATAAGTGTGTAGCGCGCACTGTTGATGGCACGCGCCCGCCAGGTCACGAAGAAGGCCAGGAAGATGACCAGGGCTGGCTTGGCCAGTTCGGACGGTTGCAGGCCGATGGGTCCGAAGCGGATCCAGCGGCGGTTGACGGGGTCGGCCACCAGCACAATGAGGAGCAGCAGGAGCGAGATGCTGATTACGCTGAGGGCTACGGAAGGATTCTGCAGCTTGCGGTAGTAGGTGTTCTTCAGCAACATCATGAGCACGATGGCGATGACGCCCCAGGCCGCCTGGCGTTCGACGTAGTGCCAGGCGTTGTGATAATGCGGGTCCATCTCCGCCATCACGGAAGAGGCGCTATAGACGATCAGGATGCCCGAGACGACCATCACCAGCACGGTGACGAAAAGGATCCAGTCGGTTTTGAGTCGTTGTGCCATTTCAGTTTCTCGGTGACAGACGGTTCACGATATTCTTGAACGTTTCGCCGCGGTGCTCGAAGCTTTGGAACTGGTCGAAGCTGGCGCAGGCGGGAGCGAGCAGCACGGTATCGCCCGGGGCTGCGTGGGCCCAGGCGTAGGCGATGGCGGCGTCGAGCGTGCCGGAATCGACCAGGGGGACGGCCCCCTTGATCTGGTCCGCGATTTTGGGAGCGGCGGCGCCGATGAGCAGTGCGGCGCGGGCCTTGGCGGCGAGCGGGTCGCGCAGAACCCCGTAATCGAGGCCCTTGTCCTTGCCGCCGAGAATCACCCAGAGGCCGCCGGGGAAGGCGTCCAACGCCTTCAAGGTGGCATCGACGCTGGTCGCCTTGGAGTCGTTGTAGAAGTCGATACCATCCAGATTGCGGACGAATTCGAGCCGGTGCTCGACCGCCCGGAACGTGCGGACGGCGGCGGCGATGCTCGCGTGCGGCAGGCCGGCGCGAACGGCGGCGATCGACGCCGCGAGCACGTTTTCTACGTTGTGGCGTCCGCGGATGGGAATCTCGGCGGCGGTCATGAGGAGTTTGCCGTCGAGCACCAGCTTCTCTCCGCAGAGGTGGGCGCCGGGCTCGACCTTGCGGCGGCCCGAGAACCACTGGGCTGTGGCGGCGGTATGCTTTGCGTACGAGACGCATACCGGATCTTCAGCGTTCAGGATGGCGAAATCGCCCGGGCGTTGGGTCTCGAAGAGGCGGCGCTTGGCGGCGGCGTAGTTTTCGAAGGTGTGGTGGCGGTCGAGGTGGTTCTGGGTGACGTTGAGGGCCAGGGCAATGTGGGCGCGAAATTCGTTGATGGTTTCGAGCTGGAAGCTGGAGAGCTCCAGCACGTTCCAGCCGTCTTCACGCGAGGCCTCGATCATGGCAGTGACGGGGACGCCGATGTTGCCCCCGACCTGAACGGGCACGCCCGACTCTCGCAGGATGTGGCCGATCAGGCTGGTGGTGGTGGTCTTGCCATTGGACCCGGTAACGCCGATGGTCTGGCCTTTGAGGTAGGGAGCAGCGAGTTCGACTTCGCCGAGGACCGGCACGCCGCGGCGGCGCGCCTCTTCCAGCGGCGCGAGATCGGCTGGCACGTCGGGCGAGAGGACGATGAGGTCGCAATCGCGGAAGACCTCGGGCGCCTGCTGCGCGAAGGGGACGCCGAGGGCAGCGGCTTCGGGGAGATCGGCGAGCGGCTTGAGGTCGGTGGCGCGCACGTGGGCGCCTTCGCGTAGAAGCAGCTTCGCCGAAGCCACGCCCGAGCGCTTCATGCCGACGACCAGCGCTTTCTTGCCCGGTAGGTTCATCGCAGTTTGAGCGTAGTCAGCGCGAAAAGAGCCAGGACGAGGCCGGCAATCCAGAAGCGGGCGATAATCTTCGACTCGGCCCAACCCAGGGCTTCAAAATGGTGATGCAGCGGGGCCATCTTAAAGATGCGCTTGCCCCCGCGCAGCTTGTAGCTGCCAACCTGCAGGATGACCGAAATCGCCTCCACCACGAAGATGCCGCCGATGAAGAGCAGCAGAACCTCCTGTTTGATGAGGACGGCGACCACGGCCATGGCGCCGCCCAGGCCGAGGGAGCCGACATCGCCCATGAAAATCTCCGCGGGATGCGCGTTATACCAGAGGAAGCCTAGGCTGGCGCCGGTCATGGAGCCACAAAAAATCGTGAGCTCGCTGGTGCGCGGGTTCCGGGCGAGTTGGAGATACTCGGCCAGCGTGGCATGCCCGCCCGCATAGGCAAGCACGGTGAGCGCACCGGCGGCGATCACCATGAGGCCGATGGCAAGGCCGTCCAGGCCGTCGGTGAGGTTGACGGCGTTGGACGCGAACACTACCACAAGCGCCACGAAGATGCAGAAGGGGGCGACACCGATCACGTAGGTCCAGGGGTTCTTGAGCAGCGACGTGATCAACAACTGGGGCTGGAATTGCTTCACGAACGGGATGTTCATGGCGGAGTTGAAGTCGCCGTAGGTGCGCATCACGAGCAAAACCGCTGCGAAGGCGAAGCCCATCGAAAACTGGTAGGCGAGCTTGCGCCGGCCGCTGAGGCCTAGGTTGCGGCGCTTGGTGACCTTGGCGTAGTCGTCGAGAAAGCCGATCCAACCGTAGCCGAGCAGGGCGGCGGTGGCGATCCAGACGTAGGGCGAGCGAAGGTCGGCCCAGAGTAACGTCGGGACTACGATCGAAATGATGATCAGGATGCCGCCCATCGTCGGAGTGCCGGCCTTCTTCTGGTGCGACTTGGGCCCCTCCTCGCGGATGTACTGGCCGATTTCGAACCGGCGGAGGCGGTTGATCAGCCAGGGTCCGAGGACCACACAGAGGAACAGCGCGGTCAGGCTGGCGAAGGCCGTGCGGAAAGTCACATAGCGGAAGACGCGCAGGGGGCTGACGAAGCGGTAAAGCTGTTCGTAGAGAAGATAGTAGAGCATTGCTGGCTATGCCATGAACCTTTCCAATGCGCGCTCGACCTGGACGCCGCGCGAACCCTTGAAGAGCACCGCATCGCCGCCCTCCGCGATGCGGCGCGCGTAATCGCCGGCCTCGGCGGGATCCTCGAAGAACCGGGCTTGTATTCCGTTTGCCGCGTCCACCATTTCGCGGGCCTCGCCGCGCACACCGATCAATACATCCACGCCCTGCTTCGCGGCGTAGCGGCCAAGCTCGCGGTGCAGCTCCACGGACGCGTGGCCGAGCTCGAGCATCTCGCCAAGAACGGCGATACGCTTCAGCGCCGGCGTCTCGCGCAGCACGTCGATCATGGAGCGCGCGGCTTCGGGGTTTGAATTGTAGCAATCGTTCCAGACGAGGATGCCATTGTGCATCAGGCGCTCGCCGCGCATTTTGCCGGCGCCGAAGCTCGCCACTGCATCCTGTAGCCGGGTGGCCCGGATATCGAACAGGCCGGCCACGGCGATGGCAGCCAGCATGTTGGCCACGCCATGCCGGCCGGCCATGGGCGTCTGGAAATCGGCCCCGCCGGCGCGGAAGCGCGTGCCATCCGGACCGAATTCGACGGACTCGGCGCGCACATCGGCCGATTCGGAGAAGCCGAAAGTCACCGTGCGGCCGGGGTGTACTTCGCGGAATCGAACCACGCGCGGATCGTCGGCGTTGAGCACGGCTACGCCATCGCCGGGGAGTCCTTCGATGAGTTCGCGCTTGGCGGCGGCTACACCGTCGATGGAATCGAAGAACTCGACGTGGGCATAGCCGACATTGGTCACGACGCCGATCTGCGGTTTTGCGATCTCGGCGAGGCGCCGGATCTCGCCGGCATGGTTCATTCCCATTTCGAGCACGGCGGCGGTGCAGTTGTCGGGCAGCCGGAGGATGGAAAGCGGCACGCCGACATGATTATTGAAATTGCCGACGGTCTTGCCGGTGGAAACCGCCACCGAGAGCAGATGAGCGATGGCGTCCTTGGTCGTAGTTTTTCCCGCGCTGCCGGTGACGCCGATCACGGTCCCGCCCCATTGCGCGCGGGCCCATGCGCCCAGCGTTTGCAGCGCGCAGAGTGAGTCGCTCACGACTAGTTCTCCGGCGAGGCCATGCGGACGCTCCACGACCAGCGCGGCGGCTCCCTTCTCCGCGGCTGCCGGCAGGAAATCGTGGCCATCGTGATTGGGTCCGCGGAGAGCGAAGTAGACGTCGCCCGGCTGCTGTGTCCGGGTGTCCACACTCCACCCGGAAGCAAAACCCGGCGGAGGGGCGCCGGCGGCTGCCATGGCCTGTGCAACTTTTTGAATTTCCAAGGTCATGGTTGCTCGCCCTTGCGGTACCCGTAACCTTGGAGCACTTCTCTGGCCACCTTGCGGTCGTCGAAGTCGATGGTGCGGTCCTTGAGTACCTGGTAGGTTTCGTGCCCTTTGCCGGCCAAAATGACGATGTCGCCCTCGCGCGCTTCACCCAGAGCGCGGTGGATCGCGGTGGCGCGATCGGGCTCGATGATGTAAGGGACATCCACGCGGCGGATGCCGACCAGCGCGTCGTTCATGATGGCAATGGGGTCTTCGGAGCGCGGGTTGTCGCTGGTGAGGATGACTAGGTCGCTGGCTTCAGCGGCCGCCTGACCCATGAGCGGGCGCTTGGTGCGGTCGCGGTCGCCGCCGCACCCGAAGAGAGTGATGACCCGCTTCGGATCGAGCCCGCGCGCTACGGCGATGACGTTGCGCAGCGCGTCGTCGGTGTGCGCGTAGTCGACGACCACGGTGAACGGCTGGCCTTCATCGACGCGCTCGAAGCGGCCGGGCACGGCGGGCAGCGCGGCGATGCCGCGGGCGATGGTCTCCGGTGAAATTCCGTACGAAAGCCCGGCGCCGCACGCCGCCAGAATGTTGTAGACGTTGATCTTTCCGATTAGAGGCGATTGAATGTCGAAGCGTAGTTTACGGAACTGCACTTCGAAGCGGAGCCCCTGAAATCCGCCCGAGATGTGGCGGGGGCGGAGCGTAGCATTCTGGCCCAGGCCGTACCAGATCGTCTCGGTCGCGGAGTCGATCTTCATGCGTCGCGCCCATTCGTCGTCGCGGTTGAGCACGGCGAAGTGCGGCGGCGGACCGCCGGCGCCATCGAAGAGAATCTGCTTGGCGGCGAAATACTGCTCCATGGTGCCGTGAAAGTCCAGGTGGTCGCGCGTGAGATTGGTGAATACCGCGGTGTGGAAGCGCAGCCCGTATACACGGCGCAAAGCCAGCGCGTGCGAGGAAACCTCCATTGTCACATGACTGCCGCCGGCCGCACGCAGTTCGCTGAAGAGGCGCACCAGGTCGAGGGATTCGGGCGTGGTGTTGACCGCCTTGAGAACGCGCCCCGCGAGATGATACTCGATGGTTCCAAGAAGTGCAGTGGTGCCGCCGGCGGCGCGCAACACGGAATCGGCCAGGTAGGCGGTGGTGGTCTTGCCGTTGGTGCCGGTGATGCCGGTAAGTTGCAGATGCTCGTCGGGCTTGCCGTAGAAGTTCCGAGCCGCGAGCGAGAGCCCCTCGCGGCCGTGACGCACGCGAATCCAGCGGCCGGCGAAATCGGGCGGCCGGTCGGATTCCGAAACCACGGCAACGGCGCCGCGGGCGATCGCATCGGCGGCGAACCCGCGGCCGTCGGCTTTGGCGCCAGGGAAAGCGAAGAAGAGCGCGCCCGGAACGACGCGGCGTGAATCGTATTCGAGGCCTGAGACAGGAATTTGGGCGAGGTCCTCCGCGAGCGGCTCAACGAGCTCGACGCCGGAGAAGATTTGGCCTAGGTTCATCTCGCGAACTGGACTCGAATCCGATCCCCCTCGTGCAGCGGCGTGCCCGGCGCCGGGTACTGCACACGCGCGATTCCGCTGCCATCGGGCAAAATCACCAGGCCTCTTGCCGCAGCCTCGGCCAGCACATCGCGCATCGTTTTACCGCGGAAATTCGGCACCGTAGGCCCGGGAGGCCCCTTAACCACCATCGTACCCGCAGCGGCGTTTGCGGGCACTGGCGCGGCGGTCGCGGCCGCCGCGCCCGGCGGCGCGTCGTCGTCATCGCCGTCTTCCAGAATGTTGGGTCCGTTGGCGCCGAGGTCCGCGATAGCGAGGTCGTCGAGATCCTCGTTGCGGGCCACCTGGGTCCTGGCCTTCTCCGCCTCCGGCAGGTCCTTCGGCACGTCAAAGATGCGCAGCGCCTCGCCGGCGACTACCTTGAACACAGGCGCCGCGGCCTGGCCGCCAAACCCCGCTTCGCCGTGCGTGCCGTTGAGGGTCACTACGACGACGACTGACGGATTGGTGAGCGGCGCGAATCCCATGTAGGAGCCGTTGTACGTGTGGGTGTAGTGCTTGGTGGCGAAGTCGAAGATCTGTGCGGATCCCGTCTTGCCGCCGCTGGAATAGCCGGCAAGCCGGGCACGGCTGCCCGTGCCGACCAGCACCACCCCTTCCATCATCTGGCGCATGGTGATGGCGTTGTCGGGTTTGAGTACGCGCACCGGGGGCTCGACCGGCTGAAGCTGATTGCCTCTCTTGAGCACGAGGCGCGGCTTCACGAGCGAGCCGCCATTGGCGATGACGCACGCCGCCTGTGCGAGCTGCAAAGTGGTGACGCTGACCTCCTGCCCCATGGACACCGAGGGCAGCGAGGTCTTGCCCCAGTACTGTAGCTTGCGCACCTTGCCTGCGGACTCGGCCGGCAGGGAAATGCCGGTCCGGCGGCCGAAACCGAAGCGGCGCACGTAATCGTTCATGTTGGTCTGCCCGACCTTGAGCCCGACTTGGATGGCGCCTACATTGCTCGACCGGGCGAGCACGGTTTTCATCGGCACCACGCCCATACCCGCGTGGGAATCGTGGATGGTGCGGCCGTAAAGGGTGATCTTGCCGCCGTTGCAGTTGATGGGGCTCTCCGGGTTGAGGCTGGTGGTCTCGAGTGCTGCCGAAAGCGTGATTACCTTGAACACGCTGCCTGGTTCGAAAGGCACTGACACGGCATGGTTCAGGCGCGCGGCAGGATCGTCGCCCGGCTGCGGCGGCGCGTTGGGATCGTACGTAGGATAGCTGGCCAGCGCGAGGATATCGCCCGTGTAGGGATTCATCGCCACAACACTGCCTGACGCGGCATGGTGTGCAGCCACGGCTTCCGCGATTTCGCGTTCGGCGACGAACTGGAGGCGTTCGTCGATGGTCAGGGTGATGGCCGTGCCCGTCCGCGGTTCCTGGGCCTCGTGAGATTCGATTCCCCGGCGCTTCACGTCGGTGAGCATGCGCGCCCGGCCGGGGATGCCGCGCAGCTCGTTCTCCAGGGCCTTTTCGATTCCGGCGTTGCCCTTCTCTTCGAAATCGACGCCGCCGATCACGTGGGCCGCGAGCTGGCCCTTGGGATAGTGCCGCTGGCTCTCGGTTGCGATTCCGATCCAGTCCAGCGCCATCTTGCGCAGGCTCTCGTATTCCTCGGGAGTGATGTTGCGCTTGACGCGCAGGTAGCCGCGCCCGCTCTCGCAAGCGGCGCGCATCTTGGCTTCGAGCTCGGCGCGGTCAAGGTGCAGAACCAGGGCCAGCAATTCGCTGGCGACGCCGATGTCCGGCACCTTCTGAGGATTCACGTGCACGGACTGGGTGGACACGCTCATCGCGAGCGCCTGGCCGTTGCGATCGAAAATGGTGCCGCGCGGAGCGGGGATCTGGACGACGACTTCCTGAATGGCGCGTGCCTTACCCGCGTACTCGCGGTGGTGAATTACCTGGAGCGAAATCAGATTGGCGAGGATGGCGGCACCCCACATCCCGATGACGAGGGCGAGCCAGATAAGACGGCGCTCCATAAGAAAGCAGAATTCAGAAGTCAGAAGTCAAGAATTCAGAATGGCCCGGGGTTCTGTCCTTCTGAGCTACCGACTCCTGCTTCCCGACAAAAAGTTACTTCACCATTGCCACTTCGCCTTCGGGTTTGTCCAGGTGGATCACCTGGCCCGAGGACGGGGTCACGAGATTGTTCTCGTGGGCGAGCTGATCGAGCCGCGCGGGGCTGAGAAGCTCGGCTTCCTGCAAGTCCAGAACGCGCCGCTCTTCCAGCAGGCGCCGCTCCTCGGAATGCAGCGCCTCCAGCTTGTAGCCGGCGAGGGTGGTCATCGCGGTGGGGGCGAAGGCGCTGGTCAGCAACACCAGGAGCAGGCAAGCCGCGCCGATGGCGCTCCAGCAGGCGCCGCGCGCCTGGGGATCCGCTTCGCGCACCAGGCGCGAATTATCGATCCGCTTGCAATGGAAAAAGATGTCGTCGTGAGGCAAGGCGCGCAACCGGAACGGGTCGCGCGCGGCGCGGGGCCGCGCGGTTCGGGTGACGGTTTCGGGCGCCGGGGCGGGCGCCGCCGGGGCTTCGTTCTTCCGCAAAAATGCCGGCATCGTTGCCATGTCTTTCGTTCGCTCCTTCAGTCAACCTTGCCTGGAAAACTCAACGCGTCCGCTCCGCCGGACGCTTCACTTCAACTCCACCGCGCGCAGACGCGCGCTGCGCGACGCTGGATTGCGCGCACACTCTTCCTCGCTCGGCACGAGCGGGTGTTTGGTCAGAATCACGGCCCGGCCTTCGCGGCCAAGCGCGCGAAATTTCTCCTTCACTTCGCGGTCGTCGATCGACATGAAGCTGATCACGACCATCCTGCCTCCGCCGTTCAGCAGCCCGGGACCGACTTCCAGCAGCCGGCGCAATTCGCCCGGTTCGTCGTTGACCGCCATTCGCAGCGCCATGAAGGTCTTCGTGGCGGGATGCAAACGGCCCGTCCTGGGCACGGCCCGCTCCACTACATCGGCCAGATGTAGCGTGCTCCGTAAGGGCCGTGCTCGGACGATTGCTCTGGCTATTCTCCGCGCCCTCCTTTCCTCGCCGAACTGATAGATCAGGTCGGCGAGCGTCTTTTCGTTGCTGTGATTCACAAGATCGTCCGCCGTTTCGCCTCTGGTTGGATCCATCCGCATATCCAACGGACCATCCTGCTGGAACGAAAACCCTCTGGAAGGCTCGGTGAGCTGGAATCGGCTGACGCCGAGGTCGGCCAGCAGCCCATCTACCTTCGCAAATCCCGCCTGGCTCACCGCTTCGGCGAGCGATCCGAATCCACCGTAGTGAAAGCAGATCCGATGGGCGAGCTCCGCGGTATTCTCGCGCGCCATGGCCAGCGACTGCGGATCGCGATCGTTGGCGATCACGAAGCCCGTGGTGAGGCGTTCGGCGATAAGACGCGTGTGGCCGCCCAGCCCTGTAGTGCAGTCCAGGTAAACTCCGTCCGGCTTGACGGCCAGCAGGTCCAGCGATTCGGCCGGCATGACAGTGACGTGCATACGGCATCACTTGAGCCCCGCCTTTTTGAGGGCGGCCAGATCGGCTTCGGGCGATCGCGTGGCCGCGGCCTTGCGCTGGTCGTAAGTCGGCTGATTCAGAACTTCGATTCGCCCGGCGTAGCAGTACACCCGCACCGGCTGATCTTCCATGCCGAGTTCGCGGCGCAACTCGGGCGAGAACAGAATGCGTCCCTGGTTGTCCATCTCCGATTCGGCGCCGAGGTCCAGGGCGTTGAAGTAAAGGTTCTCGGCGGCTGCGGGATCGGCGGTGTAGTCTTCGAGGAACTTTTTGGTTTCGCGCCACTGCAAGATCGGATATATTCGGGCTATGCGGCGGTCCAGGCTGGTCACGAACAACTTCTTGTCCTCGAGGGAATCCAGGTATTCCTTGAAAACGGTGGGCAGTTTGACACGTCCGCGGTCGTCCATCCGGGCGGGATACATGCCGTCGGGAGGCTCGGGGTTCGGCGTGTGATTGCCATCTTCCATTTTTAGTCCCAAAACTAACCCGTTTTAGCCACAACCTATAGTGGCACGGCGACGTGTGACTTTTCAAGGGTTTTTTGCAGGATCTTGCTGAAGGGTCTGGAGTTATTCAGATACTACGTAATCTACAGTGATCGGGAAACATACTAGGGATTGAAGTGCAGGGCGAAGAAATGGAGAATGAGCAAGAAAGCCGAGAAGCAAAAAAGCGAAGAAGGCCCGGGATCCCGGCTTCTTCGCTTCTTCGCTTCCCGACTTCTTCGCTTCCTACTGAATCGGGATCTTGCTGCCGGCGCTGAACCGGGTGGTGCTGTCGCCCACGACGTTGACCGCCAGTGACAGCACGACATCATTGCCGGTCGGCGCATTCGGATCGACCTGGAAAGCGACTTCGTACACGCCGATCAGGCTCGGAGCCAGACGGCCGGAGATCACGCGCGCACCGGCGTTGGCCACGCCGACGATGATCTGGCCGGTGACTACGGAATCGGCGCCGCCGGGAATCGCTACCGAGTTCGTGGCCACGGACGGATTCGTGGGACCGAGACCGGTACCGTAGAGGCGAATGATCTCGCCGCGCCGCGCCGGATTCTCGAGGCTGACGAAGCTGCCGTCCGGCCGCACCA
The DNA here is from genome assembly GCA_035499435.1 of Candidatus Acidiferrales bacterium. GTDB lineage: Bacteria > Acidobacteriota > Terriglobia > Bryobacterales > Bryobacteraceae > Solibacter. The sequence continues at coordinate 42,190 of DATJYW010000156.1, forward strand.
TAACAGCGCGGGTCACGCCATCGGACATCACGGTGCCGAAGATGCCGGGAGATGCCGGAAGCACGGTGATGTTCGTGGTCGCCGATCCGCCGGAGACGTTGACGGTCAGCGGGACGCTGCTGCCGGGCGTGACGTCACAGGGGAGTTGGAAGGTAATCTGTTCTCGCGTGCCCATGTGCGACAGGTTGAAGATCGGGGCTTGGCTGCCGCCGACCGAGACTGTGTCGCCGCCGAGAGTGTAAGGCTGAGGTCCGTAGAGCCAACTGGGAATCACGACGCCCTGTATTCCTGGCGCGAGACCGGTAGCTTGCAACGTGACGATACTGCACGGCGAGATCGAGCCCGCCTGGAAATCGGCTCCGTTCAATAGAGTGCCGGCAGCCAGGTTCGGTCCGGGCGGAACCACGGTCAGCGTGAAGCTCTGGCTGAATCCGCCGGTGGAAGCCGTGACGGTGACCGTCCCGGCGGTAGCGCCGGCAGTGACGCTGACTTGGGCGCGGCCATTGCTGTCGGTAGTCGCGGAGCCGGTATTCAGAGTTCCAGGTCCGGTGATACCGAAGCTGACGGGTATGCCCTGGGCAGGCTGGCCGTTGCTGGCGTTGGCCTGCACGACAAGGGGCGCGGGGAACGCCTGGCCCGCGGGAACGCTCTGGGTATCGCCCGAAATCTTTTGCAGGCCGGTGATCTGGACGTTGACCGTGAGCGTGAATGCGGTCGATATGTTACTGAGCGATCCAGTCAGCGCCGCCTTGACAGTGATCGTGCCGACAGCGCTCGCCGATAGCGTGGCGACTGTCGAAGCCAGCCCTTGTGAATTGGTGGTAGTCGAGCTTGGGCTCAGCGTGGCGGCTCCCGCCGGCGATACCGTGAAGACCACGGCTTGCCCGGAGATCGGATTGACGCCGGCGGCATCCGTGACTTTCACGACTAGGGGCTGCGACGCCTGGCCCGCGTTGATGGTCTGATTGTTGCCGCTGGAGATCAGCACCTGGCCGGCGGTCGCCGGAGTCACGGTGATGGGGAAATTCTGGGACTGGAAGTAAGCGTAGGATTGACCCTGGATCGGCGTGAAGAAGCCCGCCGCGGGATCCTCGGCGCCAACCAGAACCGTGAAGTTGCCGGAACCTGCGATGGGCCCGAAAATCGGAGTGCAGGTCGCGTTGCCGGTGGAATCGGTAAGCACCGAACCGGGATCGGCGCCCGCACCGGTGGCACACGAGACGGTAGCGCCCTGTGTCGGATCATTCGAGTTCAGCAGCCGGACAGCAACGTTGGGAACCGGTGTACCGAAGGCGTCCACGTGAACGGTGATCGGGGTCGACGAGGGCGCGCCCGCCGTGCCTGTGAAATTGGTGCCAATCCCCGGCGAAGTCACGGCCGCGAAGACCAACTGGGTTTGGGAGCCCGTCGAGCTGGGCAGGCTTAACCCTTGAGTCTCGGTGAAGCTCACCGAAACGCCGTCCGCGGAGGCCGCGAGGACGCTCTGCATAAACGGAAACCCGATGGTGCCGGGTTGAGTCGCCTGCTGAAGCGTGTTGGTCGTGACACCGTTTCCGTCGGTGAAGCTCTGCGTGTTGTAGAACGGAAGCGGGCCCTGCGAGGATATCAGGCTCCAGTTCACTTGCTTGTTGGGAATAGGATTGCCCAGCGAGTCGAGAACTTTGACCGCGAGAGGATTAAAAAACTGGAATGGGATCTGAGCCGACTGAGTGAAGCAGCCCTGGCAGGTCATCTGCCCGTTGCCCGCGACGATCACGATACTGGCAGCCGTCTGCGCGGACGCATTCTGCCCGCCGACCCCGATCCATACAAGCGCGGCCAGGGTAAGAATTCGAAATCTGTCCAAGAATGACCTCCTTGTTCACGAATGAACACGATTGGGTTGGAATGGACGCGGGGGAAGCATCCCTAGTGTAGCATCACTCCGGGAGATCCGCGCCAGTCCCAGGATCAAAAAAAAACGGGGGAGCCGAAGCCCCCCCGTTCGAGTGGTTAAGTTGCGTTTAGTGGCTGTTGGCTTCGCCGGTGGCGCAGGATACGCCGCCGCTCGAGCCAGCGGTCGCACCGCAACCGGACGCGCTCGCGTTACGCGAACCGCCGTTGCTGGCCGGATCGGGTAGGACCAACGCCAGGTAGCCCATCGCCAGGTTGCGCGCACCAACATCGCTGATGAACGCAAAGCCGTGAGCAAACTGGAAGTTGCAAACCGCGATCATGTAGCCCTGGAAGCCAGGCACTGCAGTCGAAGCCAGCGTCGTGTAAACCGTACCACTGGCAATCGTACCCGAATTCATCGTTGCCGGGTTGTTGGTGCCCTGGTACCAGTTCAACGCGCAGGAGCCGGCCTGCGGACTCGTGCCGAACGGATCCGTGCTTGTATTCGCGATGGCCAAGCCGGTGTCGAATCCAGCCTGGTTGGTCACGTACGGATACAAGAGTATCGTCCGGCATATATTGATGTTTAGTATGTTCCTGGCCGCACTCGGATCCGCAATGAACCGCGGTATCGTAAGCGTGCTGGAAGCTGCCGCGCCGGCTGAGGCACTGAAGGTCGGCGGTGCCGGAGCGAAGCTCAGGTTGACCGTCGCGGTGCCCGGAGGCGGCGAGTTCTGTCCGGGGTTCGCAATATAGGTTGAGTACACCGCGAACTTGACGGCCTCATTGGCGTTCGGGTTGGTGTTGACGACTTCCCAAACCGCCGTGGCGCTGCCGTTGACGACCTGGATTTCGGCGATCGGCACGTTGCCGCCGCTCGGACCGTTATCCGTCGCGGTCACAGCCGGGAAGAACCCGGAAGTGCCGGCGTTGCCGTCGGCGATAGTCTCGCTGCTGACCAACTGAGCGTAGACCTGCGTCTGGACGTTGCCGCCGACAATTGCCGGAGCAGTGATCGGGCTGGCGTTGTTGTTCACGTTGACGGTCGAGACGAACAGACGCACGCCCGCCGGAACGTTGTTGAACTGCGCTCTCAGGCGAGTGCCGAAGTCGGCCAGACCGGCCGTCTGCGTGCTGCTGACGCCGTAGACGAAGTTCGACTCAGAGTTGTAGATCGAACCTGGGATATTCTGAGTCAACAGTCCACTGGAACCCGGGATACCTTGCCCCGCGTATGCCACGTTGCTCTGTGCGAAGACGCGGGTCTTAAAGGCCGTTGGGAAGTTCTCCGTGAACGTCAGGGTATTGATCGACGCCCTGGTCTGAGTTGCGCACTGGTTCTGGTTGCTGGCGCTGCTCGCCGTAGCGGTCAGACCGCCCTGGACAAAGCCGACCGTCGGAGTCGCGTTCGAAATCGAGAGCGAAGTTGCGCCGCTGATCGAAATCGAAGCGATGACCGGAGTCGCGCCCGCAGCCGAGCCGCCGCTCAACTGGGTAGCATTGACACGCGCGTTGGTGATGCGGAGCACGCGCGAGCCGGACGTGGTCGGGGCCAGGAACGGAACGCCAAAAAACGTGATCGCGTTCCCGCTCACCACGCCCTGGAACACGTTCGGGATGGTGTTGATTGCGCCGAAACCCGTGCAGGTCGCGCCAGTGAACGTGGTGCACTGGCCATAAATCGGGCCGGTGGCACCGGTGAACGGCTGCACGCCGGTCGTCGCGTATTCCTGGCAACCGGTGGTGGGCGTGGTGCAAAGCACTTGGTTCGGGTTGACAAACGAAATACCCGAACCCGGCTCGTCAACGAGGAGCAGTGCTTCCGAAATCGCGCTGCTCGCAGAGGTCGGCAGCAGCCTGCTGGTCACTGCCGTGTTATAGAACAACGTTACGTTCACCTGCGGAATAAGCGACCCTGCTGTGAGAGCCGTACCGCCGGTGCACGAGATGGTGATATCGCCAGTCTGCTCGGTGTAACCCTCGGCACGCAGGGTAGGCGTCACCGCAACGTTCGTTTGGCACGTCAATGGCAACCCCTGGGCGCCCGCCAGAGCGGCGAACACGGCCAGGAGAGCCACAGCCGTGGCCAACCTACGAAAACTTACCATTTCCTTCTCCTTGTGAATTGCGAAATTGAATCGGTCGAAGTTCTCTTCCAACCTGAGCCTCAAAGTTTGGAACTACTCAATACCGTTCAGCCAACCTAGGGAACTTCTCCGTGTCGGGCGGAGATGCAATACTTTCCGGATGCCGTCAAGTCGGCTACCGGGCCTCACTGAAACCTCACCCGCGGCACATTCTATTTGTTGTGTAATTCTGTGCTCGTCGGGTACAAACACAAAATGGCAGACAAAACCTTCGGACGCGGTAAAGATCAACGTAACTGATCGACAAGCCCCGTGTCAAGAGAAATCCTTCCCTTTCAACACGAAGTGGGGCAAAGTCCTACGAATACCCCAAATCTTGCCCGATTACAGCACGCAGCGTCCCCGTTCGTCAACAGTTTCACACCATCCGGTCCCATTTTTTCGCTATTGGACGGCAACCGGCACCGAATTTCCCGTTTGTCCCCCTACTTTGAGCGCGAGGGCTAGCCCAAACCCGGGGGCCGTAGATGTGGGAATCGCAACGTTAACCTGATATAAGCCGGGAAAACCTGGGGCAAGTCCGGCAAATTGCGTAGGCAGCTCCGCCCCGTTCAAAATCACCGTCACCGGAGCATTGGTCGTGGAAAGCGACCCTTTTTGAGTAACGGCTCCCAAACCCGTGGCAAAGATCAGGAGCGTTTGGCCGCGCGGCAAAGGATTGGTGGGCCCGATGAGCGCATAACTGGTATTGGTCACCGCACCGGCCGGCGGATTGCCGACCTGAAAGATGCCGGGCGCCACCGACACCACCGTCACCGATTGCTGCGCCGCTCCGAATGCCGAGTTCACCGTCAGGTTGTGAGCGCCCGTCGTTACCGTGGCCGGCACCACGGCGTTGATCTGGAACGGCGAAGCCAGCAGGATGTTCAGCGGCGTTCCATCGAGATCGGCTGTGGTCTGCGCGGACGGGTCCGACAAACCGGAGCCGAAAATCGAAATGATTCCCCCCTGCGCGATGCCGGGAGCGAACGTCGCCCCATTTACCACGCCGGCGGCAGTGAAGCTCGCCGTGATCGGAGCCAGCACCAGGTTCAACTGCGGGCGTGTCGCCTGATAGTTGGCCACGCTCTTGCCGGAGACGTCGATCAGCGACCCGCCCGGCGCAAGATCGGAGACCAGGCCGCGAAAAGCCTGCGTGGTTCCCGCGCGAATCTGGTAGATCGAATCGTCGCCGTCGCACGCGCCGATGCGCGAGATCAGCGGGCCCTGGCTCGTGGTCTGACCGGTAGTGTCGACCGCATCCAGCAGGTCGATCGTCTGGCCGCAGACTCCCGCCGCCGACGTGGCCGACAGCGACAGCGTCTGCATGAGAGCCGGAGATTGAGAGAGGGCTGCGAGGAGAAAACGGCTCTCGGCCGGGCTGCCGAGAGCAAAGCGCGCGGCGCCGCGCACATCGGCCTTCCAGGTGCCGCCGGCGGCCGTGAAGCCCGAAAGATAGTCGCTCAGATTGGCGCGGCCGAACGCGGGATTCGGGTCCTGAATGGCAATCGATCCGTCCGATGCCACACCGGTCGCCACCACGTAGTGACCGCCGGCCAGAGCGCCGTTCAACGAGAGGCCCAGCGAAACCAGGACAGGCGAGCCTTGCGCCAGGAAATCCGCGATGGCGGACGTGGAAGGCAGGATCTCCACGTCGGCCCCGCCCGTGAACTGTGCGGCACGCCACAGGTTCAGCACCTGCTCGCCGGAATCCGGGTTCGACAGGTAACCGTCGCACACGATGTTGCCCTTGGCGTCCGCCGGGCAATATCCCGTCAGGTACTGGTTGAGCGCGACCGGATCGGCATACCCGTTTGGAAACGCGAGCTCGCCGCGATTCTGGTGATACCGGAGAATCATCGCGACCGCGGTGAGAAGCGCGCCTTTCTGGGCAATGGTCGCGGTGCCGTTGCCGATGGGAGTGTTGCCGGCCTGTTGCAGCTTGGGAAAATTGGTAAGACTGTTGGCCGCCGCGCGAACTCCGAAGGTCACCGGCGCCGACGCCACCGCTGGAGCGCTGGCATTGATCAGCGCCACACCCTCGGCGCCCGGCAGGCGGACGAATGTTTCGGCCATTCCGTTGGCATCGGTGACGGCGCTGGGCGTCAGCACCTGCGCCCCGCTGGATGGCTGGAAGGTCACCGCCGCTCCAGTGACCGGGTTCCCGTTGGAATCCACCAGGGCAACACGCAGCGAAAGCGGCAGCAGCGCGCCGGGCAAGCCGGTCTGGTTGTCGCCCTGCACTTTGGCCAGAGGAAGCCGGTTGGTATTGAAGCCGCGAACGGTGAGAGAGCCGTCCGCGGACACAGAGCTCTTCGTATCGGCCACGTGAATGCTCAGTGTGGCGCTGGCCGCGGTCAGCGGGAAGAACATGTCCCAACTGAACGCGCCGTTGGCCGTTGTGACGGTGAAATTGGGCTGGCCCGTGATGGAGACGGCCAAGGTGCTGTTGTTGTTGAAGCCGACGATGGCCACGCGGGCCTTGCTGCCCGCCGAAACCGACGGGGGCGACACGATGATGCCGGGCACCTTGGCCGCGGGGTGTTCCGTGGCGGCGCTGTCGCCCGCGGAATAAGTAATGTTGCCCCCCTCGAAATTCTGCTGGCGCACGCTGCCCGTGACGAACTCGTCGCTGGTGGGCATTCCGAAATCGCCGTTGGCCCCGCCGAGGGCGAGATAGCGTGCCAGGATCAGGCCGGTCACCAGCCACGCCTGGCCGCTTCTCGGTCCCGCCGACGCCGCATATATGACGCCGTTGGCGAATGCCTGCGACGTCCCGGAGTTGGCGCCGAAGGTGGAGAACGTCGCCGCGTCCGCGGTGGGAGGCCCGGCGGCGCCCGTTTCCGAACCGAGCGCGGTCCACTTGGCGAGGACGCCTCCGCTGACCAGCCGTACCGGATTTCCGGCCAGGGCCGTGCTGTTTTGAAATCGTTGCGTGCCGCCCGCAGTGGCATCGCTCGTGGGATAGCCCAGCGTGCCCGCGGGCCCTCCCATCGACTGGTAGGCGGCGAGCAGCGCCCCGCCGACCACGTAAGCCGTGCCCACCGCATCGCTTTCGGCAAGCATGTAGGTGGCGCCGGAAGTATCCTGCACCATCTGGACGTAGCCGTTGCCCACGCGCTGCGCCGGACTCGCCACCGGGATGGCCGCCGAGATCTTATTGCGGTTGAGCGCGTCCTGGAAGGATTGCTGCACGGCTGGCGTCGAGCCGTCGCCCACCTGGCAGCAGGGAGCGATGACGATGAAATTCAGCTTCGGGCTGGTAACGCCTTCGCTGGCTGCAAGAAGACTGGCGGCGCCGGCGCCGGCGGCCTTCACCACGGCCTGTGCGCCGTTGGCGGAAATAGAGATCACGCGGCTGTTGGTGGTGACCCACGAAACCGCGCGGTCGGTGAGCGCCTGTCCCGCGGAGGAGGTCGGAGTCGCGGTGAGGTTTAGCGATTGGCCGAGATTCAGAGTGATGGTGCTCGTGCCCGCCGGTGCGCCGCCCAGAATCACGCTGGTCACCGGCGGGCGCAGCGTCGGAGGCCCCCCGGGCGTGTACTGGAGAATGCCGCCTTCGAACTGCTGCCGGTGATCGCCGGTGGAGAGGACGATCTCCTCCGCGATGGGCAGCCCAAGCGTACTCGATGGGCCGCCGCTGCTGATGTACAGATCGAAGATCGGCTCCAGAACACTCACGGTGGTGCCGCGGTACGTGCCCGACGTGAGCGTATAGATCGCGCCGTTGATGAAGTCCTGGAATCCGGCCGTCGTGGTGGTCGAGGCAGTGATAGTCGTGACGACATCGACCGGCCGGCTGAGGCCTGCAATGCCGCCCTGCTTGGTCCACTCCGTGTAATAGACGCCGTTGATCGTGAAGTTCTGCCCGGTGGCCAGCGGAGCGTGATAGGCAAACAGAACGTAACTCTTGTCGAAGTAGTCGTAGGTGCAGGAATTGGTCTGGTCGATGACCGGACAGCTCTGCGTGTCGTACAGCGGCAGCCCGGCGGTGCCGGCCCCGACGGTCGAGTAATAGGCGTAGAGATCGGCGAAGAGTTGCACGATGCCCAGTGTCGTGCCGTCGCCCGACGGAGGGGCGCTCGGGCTGGCGGTGGCCAGCGCCAGCTTGGTGCCGGAGACGACACCGTTGAACGTTTGCACATATCCCGTAGTGCCCAGGCGGGTCACATTGGCAATCGGCGGAAGCGTGACCTGGTTGTAGAAGCCGTTCTTGTAGAAGGCGGTAATGAACGCCTGCTGCATGCTTGGCGTGGGTGCCCCGGCGCCGACATCGATCGTCGTGTTGAGGGTCACGGTAGCGGAAGCCGATTTGGTTCCGTCGGCGACCGAAGTGGCCGTGACCGTGACCTTCGAGCTGGCGGTGATAATGGCGGGCGCGGTGTAAAGCCCGGTTTGATCGATGGTCCCGACCTGCGGGCTGATGCTCCAGATGACCGCATTGGAGGTGGCATTGTTGACCGTTGCGATGAACTGCTGGACACTCCCGGCAAGAAGCGTAGCGGAGGAGGGACTGATGGAAACCGAGACCGACGGGCCGGCCGTGAGCGTGATCTTTGCGGTGCCGGATTGACCGGCGGCCTGATCTGTCGCGGTGACGGTGACGGTCTGAGTAGAGGTGATGGCGGCAGGCGCGGTGTAGTTGCCGTTCTGGTCGATCGATCCGGCCTGCGGGCTGATGCTCCAGGTGTAAGGTCCGCCGCCGCCGCCGCTGGCGGCAAACGTCTGCGACGCTCCGGCGCTGAGGCTGACGGTGGAAGGGCTCACGGTCACCGAAGTGGGAATGAGTTGAATCGTCACAGAGGCCGACTGGGTCGGGTCGAGCACGGAAGTGGCCGTGATAGTCACCGACTGGTTTTTCGAAATCAGGGCCGGCGCGGCGTAGTTATTCACCGACGTCCCGTTGCCGGCCGCTGTGTTCCCGGCGCCGAGAGTGCCCACGCCCTGAGGGCTGATCGACCACGTCACGTTGCACAAGGTCGTGCTGCTGCACGTCTGCGTCCCGCTAGTGGCTCCGGTCACGAGAGCGGTCAGGGTTGCCGATCCGCCGCTGGACAAGCTGACGTTGCTGGTACTCAGCGTGACGAGCACGGCGGCTCTGCCCGCACTGCTCACCGCCAGGCACAGCGGGAGCATCCTCAGAAAGAGAGTACTGCGAGACCGATATGGGCGCACGAATACCTGTATCTTAATACGTACAAACCCGGCGATTGAAGTTGAGTTGCTCAGGAACGCTGTTGCGAACCTCGGCGGTACTCGAAAACCAACAGCAGCAGCGTGATCCCCCAGCCCGCGCCGAGGAGCATCCACTTGAGATTGCCGGGTTGGTATCGGCAAACGATGTGATGCCGTCCTGCGACCACCTGCGCGCCCACTAATCCGGGCGAGAGCATCGCGGTTGCCACGGAACGGCCGTCCACCAGCACCTTCCACGCGGGATGAAATGTCATCCGGAAGAGTACCCACGCGGATCGTGCAACATCGAGATCGGCTTCATAGATCTGCCCGCTTTGCCGTTCGCCTAAAACCGTACCCGGCGGCGTTGGCGCCGGCGGTATTGCGGGAAGATATCCGGGAGTGAGGCGCGGCAGGTTCCTCGGGGCGTCGCCGTGGAAATCGAGCCAGATGTACTGGTGCCTGTCCGGCCAATCGCTGTGCAGCCACGGATCGGCGATATCGAAGAAATTGTCGCGATTTGTGTCGGCGGAGGCCACCACGTCCACCAGGCCGAAGTAGCCTTCGCCCGGCGCCTCGAACACGCGAAAGTGCCCGATGTCTCCGATGAACTTCAAAAACGCGGGTGCGCCAGGTTCGGGGATTGTGAGCACCGTGCGTATGTTGAAGACCCGATATTCGCTAGCCCTGGTCTGGTTGAAGTGGCCGATCAGATCGCTGGTGAGCGCGGTCTGGTTATAGGCATCGGTGATGGTGGGCGTCAGGCCGGTCGTAAGGAACGCATAGACAGGCGTTCGGCCGAGAGCAAAGCGGGGTCCCCAGGTGCCGCGAAGGCCCGCAAACACGCGCCCGCCGCGCTGTTTCGCCAGCGCGATCGCCTGGTCGAGCGAGCTGCCGTAGCGCTGAATGGAGGCGAAGGTCCCCTGCTCGAGTTCCATATGCGAGTTGACCCAGTTCAAACGCTCCATCGCCAGCGGGGCCAGCAGGACGGCGGTCAAGCCCGCCGCCGCCGCGAAGTGCCAGCGGCGCGCCGCCTGCCGCCAGAGCGTGTCGAGCGCGATCGCCGCCAGGAAGAGCAGAAACACTTGAACCGCGCCGATTACGCGGTGCAGGTGCAGGTCCGGAGTCACGCCGATCAACGTCAGCAGCACGCCCCAGGTAGGCCGGCCGAAAAAGACCATCAGCCAGAACAAAGCGCCGAGCAGAAGGAAGGTATGTTCCGGCGCGAGTTTGCGGGTTTTGCGCCAGCGCCAGAGGAACAGGCCCGCGCCGAAGAACACAAGCAGGCTCAGGACAGGGATGCGCTCGTGGTCCATGATCTGGCCGGTAAACAGCCATTCGAGAACCTTGGGTGCGCCGAAGGAATCGTACTTCTCTGCCGGTTCGGACCGCGACCGGTTGATCAGGTAACCGTCGGTGATGACCGGGATCAACTGGAAAGCCGCAACCAGGGCTGCCACTGCGCCAATGGCAAATGTGCGCCGGATGCGGGGAATTCGCGGTACTTCACGATCCGGCATCACGGCAAGCAGGCACGTGCTGAGTGCGGCCATCCATCCGTAGATCAGGTGGGCGATGAGAGTCAGGCCGATCAGGGCTCCGGCAGCGACCATGTGTCTGCCCTTTCGAACGGCCCTGAATGCGAACCCAAGCGAGAGCAGCAGGAAGCCGGCGCCCACGGCCTGCGGAAACAGACCGAATCCGATCCAACTGCGCAGGTCCATTCCAAGCTGGCCGGGGCCGGGACCGGCGATGAGAGGCATAAGCAGGGCCGCGGCGGCGGCGGTGAGGGGCGGCAGGTCCAGCCAGATCGCGGCAAAGAAGAAGGGCACCGGCAGCAGGACCATCGAAAGATACTTGGCCCAGGTGAAAACGGTCCACAGAGAGACGGTCTTTCCGAGGAGGAAATAGGTTCCGGCCACCAGCAGATGGGACAAGGGTTGGTACAGGCGGGCAAGAGGCACGCCGAGAGACGTTTCCGCGCTCCAGAAATCGAGGGGGTTGTCGCCGTGCTCCACTGCATCGACCATGCCGTGGATCAGGGCATAGTGGGAGACATTATCGGAGTTCCGGTAGGACGCGGTGGTCAGCTCCGGGGCAAGAATAATCGCCTGCGCCAGCACCACGGCGAACAGGATCGCCAGGCTGACACGGGTTTCCAGGGACGGTTTCATTGTTTCGGGACTGGATCCGCGGCGCGCCGGCCTCGTCCTCTGGTGATTATAAAACGCGCGCGCCTGCGGAGAGGGCCAGGCCGGAACAGCATGCGCCGTCCATCCGTGGCTTTATCTTTGAGTTTTCAGCAGCCCGCCAAAGCTTCCGCTGCGCTGGGCTGGTATATGCAGCGCGGGTCGCTCGCCAGAAAGCTCCCGGTGAGGGCATAGGCTCGGGAGCGCGATCCGCCGCAGATCTTTTGGTATTCGCAGACTCCGCATTTGCCTTCGCGGGCGCCGGTGTCCCGAAGGGACTTGAACAGCTCACTGTTTCGGTACACTTCGGTAAGGTCCTGCTCGAGAACGTTACCGCCGCTGATGGGCAGGAAGCCACTGGGATAAATCTCGCCCTTGTGAGAGACAAAGACGAAGCCTTTGCCATCGCTGACTCCGGCGGTACGCCAGGCAACGTCGCGGGCGGATTCATTCCTCGTGATGCCGTGCTCGGCCTTGATGCGCTGCGCCACGTAGCGGCGATAGTGCATCGCTTCCGTGGTCTTGATGCCGAACGGGGCGGTCTTGGAAAGCTCGTACATGAACTGGAAGACTTCCTCGTATTCGGGCGCCATCAGGTCGTCGTCGGCAAGGGCGCGGCCAGTCACGATCAGGAAGAACAGGCTCCACATCTTCGAGCGCATCTCCTTGACGATCTCCGCGATCTCCGGCAGGTGAGCCATATTGCGCCGGGTGACGGTGGTCTGGAACTGAGTATCGAGCCCGATGTCGCGCGCATGGCGAAGCGCCGCCATCGCACGATCGAACGTGCCCGGGATGCCGCGGAAATCGTCGTGGCTCGCGGCATCGTGGCCATCGACGCTGATGGCCATGCGCGAAACGCCGGCGGCTTTGAAACGGTCGATAGCCTCTTCGGTCAAGAGCGGCGTGGCGGAAGGGGTGACGTTGGTCCGCAGCCCGATCTTGACGGAGTAGCGGATAAGCTCGTAGAGGTCGGGGCGCTTCAGAGGGTCGCCGCCGGTGAAGACCATCAGGGGATCGCCAAAGGACTTGATTCGGTCGAGAAGCCGGTAACCCTGTTCCGTGGTCAGCTCTCGGTCGTTCCGCTCCGGTTGCGCGGAAGCTCGGCAGTGCACGCATGCCAGGTCACAGGCCTGGGTCACTTCCCAGATCACCAGCATCGGGGCTTGGTCGAAGTTCATCGCAGGATCTCCAATCCAGAAGCAACTCACTTGCACTTGGGGGGCCAGATCGGCAGTGTTGAAAATGTTGGGATATTCAACAGTTTCGAGTCTGAATCTCCTGGGATGGGTTATATGCCCCACCCAACTGGGCAGGCCGGCAGCTTGCCCCACGCTTACAATAGAAGATTCACGTGAAACACAGTTGCGGGCTCTTCCTGACCTTCGAGGGCATGGACGGCTCCGGAAAAACCACCCAGATGCACCGCCTGGCGGAACGGTTGCGCGGCATGGGGCGCACCGTGCTGGAGACGGTGGAACCCGGCGGACCGCCAATCGCGCAGAAGATCCGCCGGATCCTGCTGGACGCCGCCAACCAGGAGCTCAGTCCCACCACCGAAGTGCTGCTCTACTTCGCGTCGCGGGCCCAGAACGTCGACGAGTGGATCCAGCCGGCGCTCGCCCGCGGGGAAATCGTGCTCAGCGACCGCTTCACCGATTCCTCGCTGGTGTACCAGGGTATCGGCCGGGGGCTGGGAGCCGATACCGTGATTGCGCTCGACCGTATCGCCTGCCGCGGCCTGAAGCCGGATTTGACCATCCTCGTGGATGTGGATGCGGGAGCCAGCCTGGCGCGGGCACGGGCGCGCAACGCCGCCCAGCCGCACTGCGAAACGCGCATGGACGATCAGTCGATCGAGTTTCATAAAAAGGTTCACGCGGCGTATCATGCGCTGGCTGGGGCCGAGCCGGAACGCGTAAAGGTCGTGAACGGGATGCAGGACATCGACGCGATCGAGCGCGACGTGTGGCATATCGTGAGCGCCTATGTTTGAGAATTTCTGGGGCAACCCGCACGTCACGCAGGCCATCGGGCAGATGATCGCGCAGGACCGCCTGGCGCAGACCCTGTTGTTCTCCGGTCCCGAGGGAGTGGGAAAGGCGACGCTGGCGCGGCGCATCGGAGCGCGGCTGCTGGGGCGCGGGGAGCTCATCGAACGCGACGACCTGTCGCTCTCCGACAACCTGGATATCGTAGCCGCGCGCGAGAAGCTCGCCGCGGAGAAGCGCAATGAAGACCCGCTGCTGTTCGCCACGCACCCGGATTTTGTGACCTTTGCGCCGGATGGCCCGCTGCGGCAGATTTCGATTCAACAGACACGGCTCCTCAAGGAGCGCGCGCAGTTTCTGCCGAATAAAGGGAAGCGGCGCGTGTTTCTGATCGATCACGTGGACCGGGCTAACGAACAGGCGGCTAATTCGCTGTTGAAGACGCTGGAGGAGCCGCCGGATCACCTGGTGCTGATCATGACCGCGGAGAACGCCTACGACCTGCTGCCCACCATTCGCAGCCGCGCGGTGCCGTTCCACTTCGCGCCGCTGGGGCGCGACGAGATGCAGGCGTTCGCGCGCACGCATGGACTCGACGACGCCGAGCGGCGGATCCAGTTGGCGGGCGGGAGTCCGGGACTGGCCGTGTCGCTCGACCTGGAGGCTTACGACAAACGGCGCGCCGCCATGCTGACCCTGGTGAAGGCGGCGTCGGGCGCGGCGCCGTTCGGAACCTGGGTCCCGGTAGGGGAAGCCATCGGGCGGACCAAGAGCGAGAAGCTCGAGCTGCATCTGAAAGTGCTCTACGACCTGCTGCGCGACCTGCTGGTGCTGCGCGAGGGCGGAAGCGAGATTCGAAACCAGGACATCCGCGGCGAGTTGGAGGCGCTGGCCGCCACCGTCGAGTTCGCCTGGATCCGCAAGGCAGTGGCACAGGCGGACCAAATAGCGGAGCTGATTCGCCGCAATATTCAGAAGACCATCGCCCTGGACGCGTTTATCGCCGCACTTCGCTCAGCCTGACCCAGAACTCGGGGAAAGACACGGATGCGGCTTCGGCGCCGTCGATGACGCAATCGCCATCGGCGCGCAGCGCAGCGACGGCGAAGGCCATGGCGATACGGTGGTCGCCGAAGCTGTCGAACTGGGCGGCGTGGAACTTCTGTTTGCCGGGGATCACCATGCCGTTGGCACTTTCGAAGGCGCGGATGCCGGCTCGCTTCAGGTTGTCGACCACTGTGGTGATGCGGTCGGTTTCCTTGATGCGCAGCTCCCCGGCATCTTTGATTTCAATGCCGGTTTCGGTGGCGGCACCGAGGACGGCGAGCACCGGGACCTCGTCGATGAGAGCCGCGGTGAGCGCGCCCTCGACGAGGCCCCCTTTGAGATCGGAGTGCTCGATGACGATCTCGCCGATCAGTTCGCCGTTGACGCTTTCGAGCTGCGGGATCGAGATGCGCGCCCCCATGCCGCCGAGGAAATCGAGCAGCGCGGTGCGGGTCGGATTCAGGCCGACGCCGGAGATGGACAGGCGCGAGCCGGGAACCATCAAAGCCGCGACGATGAAAAATGCCGCGGAGGAAAGGTCGCTGGGAACCCGAAGCTCGCGCGCGGCGAGGCGCGGGCGGCCCCGAAGCGTGATGCGGCCGCGATCGACGGTGAGGTCGGCGCCGAATTCGCGCAGGGCAATCTCCGTGTGGTCGCGCGAGCGGACAGGCTCGATGACGGTGGTTTCGGCATCGCCGTAAAGGCCCGCGAAAAGAACGCAGGTCTTGACTTGCGCGCTAGGCACCGGAAGCGGGTACTCGATGGAACGGAGCGGCGCGCCGTGGATTTCGAGCGGGGGAAACTTGTCTTCTCGCGCTTGAATCTTGGCGCCCATCGCGGCGAGAGGCTGCATGATGCGCTGCATGGGGCGGCGCGAGAGCGACTCGTCCCCGGCGATGCGGCTGGTGAACGGCTGCGCCGCCAGGATGCCGCTCAACATGCGGATCGTGGAACCGCTGTTGCCGGCGTCGAGGTCGGCGGCGGGCGCGCGGAGGCCGTCGAGCCCGCAGCCGCGGATCGTAAATTCCGTGCCGCTGCCTTCGATCTCGACGCCGAGCGCGCGCATGCAGCCGAGAGTCGAGTGGCAGTCGGCGCCGGTCGAGTAGTTGATAATGCGCGACGATCCCTCCGCGACGGAGGCGATCATGGCATAGCGATGGGAAATGGACTTATCGCCCGGGAGCGTGATGGAGCCTGTGACGGAGGTGGCGGGGGAGATGCGCTGTTGCATGGGCTTACCGGAGTTTTTCACCGCAGAGACGCGGAGACGCTGAGAACACGAAAATCACAACCTGAGAGCATAGAGGGGGCAGAGGAAAGAGGCGCTGCTGCGAGCGGGCGTCTTGAAACGCGGACCGGTTGTTAGGCATCCGGATCCCGCTCGATTTCTTCGAACTCCGCATTTACCTTCATGCTTTCGTCCCGAACGCGGCGCGAAATCTCGCCCAATCGCTCTGCGGGCGGGAAAGCGTCGTTATTGTCTACCCTGTCTATCTTAGCGAACCCATACCGAAACCCGTTCTCCGCGATTGCCCGCAACTCGCTCTCGCTGAATCCGAACTCGCGCGCGGCAAGGCGGTATTCGCCGCCGAGAGTGCAGCGAAACATGGCGGGGTCGTCGGTGTTGAGCGTGATCGGGACGCCGGCGTCGAAGAGACGGCGAATGGGGTGCTCCTCGATCCGCTTCACCACGCCGGTGACCAGGTTGCTCGTGATGCAGATTTCGAGCGGGATCTCGCGCTCGCACAGCTCGCGCATCAGCGATTCGTCCCGCGCGGCGGCGATGCCGTGGCCGATGCGCTCGGCGCCGAGGGCGAGGGCGGCGCGGATGGACCCCGGACCCATGGATTCGCCGGCGTGGGCGACAACGTGCAGGCCGGCCGAGCGTGCGAAAGCGAAGGCTTCGGTGAACCACTCCGCAGGTCCGCGCTCTTCGCTGCCGCCGATGCCAAACGCGACCACGCCTTGTTCCCGGCGCTCGGCGGCCAGCTCGGCAACCCGCATGACATGATCGGGGCCGAACTGTCGGACGGCATCCAGGATCCAGCACACCCGGACGGGCGAGCCGGCAGCCGCTTGACGAATGGCATCGAAGATCGCCGCGAAGTCCTGCTCCTTCCAGAGGACGACGCCGGCGGCGATGGTGATTTCGGCATAGCGCACATTTTCCGCGGCCAGGCGCTCCAGCAGGCGGCGGGTGATGAGACCGTAGTCCTCCGCGCCGCGCAGCAGCTTTCCAACCACGCCGAAGGCGCGCAGGAAGTCCTCGAAATCGCGGTATTCATACAGCCCGCTAAAGTCGCGCGAAGGGTCGAGCTCGCGAAGAGTCTCGGGCTCGATGGATCCTTCCAGGTGCAGATGCAGTTCGGCTTTGGGCATTGCGGCGATGAAATCGGCCATACTTGACTGTTAGGCTCTCATGACTGTCGAAGATATTGAAGCGATCGTAGGCGGCTATCACGGAGATGCGTTTCGAATTCTCGGGCCGCACTCGATCCGCAAGAAGAAGGACGGCACGGTACGGTGGGAGGTCCGTGCGTTCCTGCCGCAGGCCGATGCGGCGTCCGTGGTGACTGCCGTGGGCCGGTGCGAGATGGCCAGGCAGCACTCGCAGGGGCTCTTCGTGGGCCTTCTGGAAGGCGAGCCCTCGGCGTACAAGCTGCGCGCGAAGCTGTGGGACGGGCGCGAGGTGGAGATCGACGATCCCTACCGCTTTGGCCCGCAGCTTGCCGATTCGGACCTGTACCTTCACACCGAGGGCACGCTATACGAGGGCTGGAAGGTGTTGGGCGCGCATTCGACCGAGTGCGGCGGCACTCAGGGCGTGCGATTTGCAGTGTGGGCGCCGAACGCCGAGACCGTCACGGTGGCGGGCGAGTTCAACGACTGGGACACGCGCCGCCATCCAATGCGCCGGCGCAACGGCGGCGTGTGGGAGATTTTCGTGCCCGGGCTCGGCGTCGGAGCGGCTTATAAGTTCTACGTGCGCTCACGCTTCATGGGCCACCAGGAATTGAAGGCCGACCCCTATGCATTCTATTGCGAGACGCCGCCGAAGTCGGCGTCGGTAGTGTGGGACCACACGCGGTACCACTGGGGCGACGCCGCATGGATGGAGGCTCGTGGAAAGACCGAAGTGCTGAAATCGCCGATATCGGTCTACGAGGTGCACCTGGAGAGCTGGATGCGGGGTCCGATGGGGCAGACGCTGACCTATCGCGAATTGGCAGTGAAGCTGGTGGAGTACGCGCGGCAAATGGGCTATACCCACATCGAGATGCTGCCGCCGATGGAGCATCCGTTCGCCGGCTCGTGGGGCTACCAGGTGATCGGCTATTTCGCGCCGACTTCGCGGTTCGGCACGCCGGACGATTTCAAGCACCTCGTGGACGCGTGCCACCAGGCGGATATAGGAGTCATCGTGGACTGGGTGCCCGCGCATTTCCCCAAAGACGCGCACGGGCTGGTGTTCTTCGACGGCACTGCGCTTTACGAGCACGCCGATCCGCGGAAGGCCGAACACCGCGATTGGGGCACGCTGATTTTCAATTTCGGCCGCAACGAAGTCCGATCGTTCCTGATTTCGAACGCGCTCTTCTGGCTGAAGGTATTTCACATCGACGGCCTGCGCGTGGACGCGGTGGCTTCCATGCTCTACCTGGATTACTCGCGGAAACCCGGCGAGTGGATTCCGAACCAGTACGGCGGCAACGAAAACCTGGAAGCCATCGAATTCGTCCGGCGATTCAACGAGCAGGCGCACCAGGTGCCGGGCGCGTTCACGGTTGCAGAGGAATCCACGGCGTTTGCGGGCGTGTCGAAGCCGGTCTACCTCAACGGGCTGGGCTTCACCATGAAGTGGAACATGGGCTGGATGCACGACATGCTGGACTACTTCCATAGCGATCCGATCTATCGCAAGTACCTGCACAACCACATCACGTTCAGCCTGCTGTACGCCTTCCACGAGAATTTCGTGCTGCCCATCTCGCATGACGAGGTGGTGCACGGCAAAGGATCGCTGCTCAACAAAATGCCGGGCGACGAGTGGCGGCAGTTCGCCAACGTGCGGGCATTTCTGGCATACATGTGGACGCATCCGGGGAAAAAGCTGCTCTTCATGGGACAGGAGATCGGGCAGCGCGAGGAGTGGAACCATAACCAGGGCGTGCGCTGGGAACTGCTCGAGTTCGATTACCACCGCAAGCTGCAAACCCTGGTTCGCGAGCTGAACCGGCTGTACCGGGCGAATCCGGCGCTGCACCAGGTGGACTTCCACTACTCGGGATTCGAGTGGGTGGATTTCCACGACGGTGAAAGCTCGATCATCTCGTTTCTGCGGCGCGCCGAGGACCCGAAGGACTTCCTGCTGATCTGCTGCAACTTCACTCCCATGCCGCGTAAGGGCTATGCGTTCGGCGTGCCGGAGGAGGGCTTTTACCAGGAGATTCTGAACACGGATTCCGAAGTATTCGGCGGATCCAACATGGGTAACGGCGGGAGCGTGACCTCGCGGCCGGAGGCGAAACACAACCGCAAATATTCGATCTCCGTGTCCCTGCCGCCGCTCGCCGTCGTGGTGTTCAAGAAGCTCTGAGCCATGGCGAGAGTGGACGTCATCATCGTCGGCGGAGGACACAACGGGCTGGTGGCGGCCGCGTACCTGGCGCGCGCCGGCAGAAAGGTGCTAGTGCTCGAGCGCCGCGAGATGGTGGGCGGGTGCGCGGTCACGGAGGAAATCTGGCCGGGATACAAAGTGTCCACGGCGGCATACCTGACCAGCCTGATGCAGGAGCGGATCGTCCGCGAACTCGAGCTGGAGCGGCACGGTTACCTGGTGGACGCCAAAGACCCTGCATTCTTCTCGGCGTTCCCGGACGGGCGCCACTTTTTCATGTGGCAGGACCGCTCCAGGACGCTGGAAGAGATCGCGAAATTCTCCAAGCGCGATGCCGACGCATACCCGGCCTACGAAGATCAGATCGAGCGGCTCTCGCAGGTGGTGGAACAGCTTCTGCTGACCACTCCGCCGCACTTTCCACCGGCCGCGATGGACCTGGTGGACTACCTGCGGCTGCTTGGGAAGATGCGCGGGCTGGGCGCGGGCGACGTGGTGGCGCTGGTGAAGATCTTCACCCAATCGGCCGCGGAGTTCCTGGACGAGTGGTTCGAAAGCGAGCAGGTGAAGGTCACGCTGGCGACCGACGGCGTGATCGGCGCCAACGGCGGCCCTCGCTCGCCGGGCACGGCGTACATTCTGCTGCACCACTGCATGGGCGGCGTGGCCGGACATCGCGGCCTCTGGGGGTTCGTGCGCGGCGGGATGGGCGCGGTGTCGGAGGCGATCGCGGCGTCGGCACGGGCAAAGGGCGTCGAGATCCGCACCGGCGCGGCAGTGGCCAAGGTGCTGGTGCGCGACGGCCGCGCGCGCGGAGTGGTGCTGGCCAATGGCGAAGAGATCGAATCCGCCCTGGTGGCCTCGAACCTTGACCCGAAGGTGACTTTCCTGAAGCTGCTGGAGCCCGGCGATCTCCACCCGGGCTTTGTGCGCGCGATCTGGAATTTCCGTATCGAGGGCACGAGCTGCAAAATCAATCTGGCGCTGAACGGCCTGCCGGAGTTCCGTGCCCTTCCGGGTGCGCCGGGGCCGCATCACAGGGCGACCATGCACATCTGCCCGAATATCGAGTACGTGGAGCGCGCCTGGGACGACGCCAAGTACGGGCGTCCCAGCGAGCGCCCCCTGCTGGAACTGACGGTGCCGACCATGTACGACCCAACGCTCGCGCCGCCTGGAAAACACATCATGGGAATCTTTCTGCAGTACGCGCCATATACGCTGCGCGAGGGCACGTGGGATGAATTGCGCGAGCCGTTCGGCGACCGCGTGATCGCGCTCGTCGAAGAGTACGCTCCGAACATCCGGTCGATCGTCGAGCACCGGCAGGTGCTCACGCCGCTCGACCTGGAGCGGCGATTCGGGATCACGGGAGGCAACATCTTTCACGGCGAGATGAGCCTGGACCAGATGTTCGTAATGCGTCCCGTGGCCGGGTGGGCGCGCTACCGGACGCCGGTGAAGGGCCTGTTTTTGTGCGGCAGCGGCGCGCATCCGGGGGGCGGCGTGATGGGAGCGCCGGGCTACAACTGCGCGCGGGAGATGCTGCGCATCCGGTGACGGGGCTACCGGCTACAATTAACGCATGATCCTCGATCGCCGCCGCTTCCTCGGCGGGCTGCCGGCGTTGATGCCATCCGCCGTGGCAGCCGCCGCGGACGAACCTTCCCGCACGCGGTTTTACGTGGTGGAGCAGTATTTCCTGGAACAGGGCACGCAGCCCACCCGAATCCACGACTTCTTTTCGAAGGCACTGTTGCCTGCCATGGACCGGGTTCACAAAGGCCCCAAGATTTTTCTGGAAGCGGTAATGGCGCCGCACCTGCCGCAGGTAGTCGCCATCTTCGGGCTGCAATCGTGCGACCAGGTCTGGACGATTTCCCGGGCGCTGTTTTCCGACAAGGAATTCAACCGGGCGTTCGATCAGTGGGAAAGCGGCGAGGCACCCTACGTGTCGGCCAGTGCATCGCTCCTGGAGGCGGCGGAGTTTTCGCCAGAGATCGTGGTGCCGGAAAAGCCGCCGGCGGCGCCTCGCGTGTTCGAGCTCAGGACGTATCATTCGCCCACGGCGCGACAGTGGAAGCTGCTTCAGCAGCGGTTCGCAGGGCCGGAGATCAAGATCTTCCATCGCGTGGGCGTGAACCCGATTCTCTACGCCTCGACCGTCTTCGGCGCCAACCGCCCCAACCTGACCTACGTGATTCCGTTCGACACGCTGGCGGCGCGCGAGAAAGCCTGGAACGCGTTCGCCGCCGACGAGGAATGGGTGCGCGTGCGCAAGGAATCGATCGACCGGGGCGGCCAGATCAGCATCGTGCAGGACATCTCGATCTACCGCGCGATGCCTTACTCGCCAGTTCGCTAGGACGCGCATGAAAAGCGTCGGTTTCATTGCCGCCGTGGTGTCTGCCGGGCTCTTGTTCGCGGCCGATACCGCGCCGGTCCCCCCTGTGGCGGCGAAGTTTTACGCGATGTTTCAGGACCTGCGCGATGCCGAGGCACAAAAGACGGCGGGCAAATACCGCCACGTGGCTTTTCGCATCACGGCCGCCGAGATCAACGAGTACATGAAGTGGTCGCTGCGGAATAACCCCCGGCCCGGGCTCGATTCCGTAACCGTGAAGATCTTCCGCAACAATTACATCTCGACTTTCTCGATGGTCGATTTCGATGCGGTGGAGAAGTGGAAGCCCGGCACGATCCCGGGAATCTTGCGGCCCGTATTGAGCGGAAAAAAATCGATCTGGGTGGATTATCGTTTTCAGGCCGATAACAGCAAGGTGACCTTCGACGTCGAAAAGGCCTATTACGGGAGCCTCCGGCTGCCGGCGTTCTTCGTGCAGAAGATGATCGAGATCGTGGCGGCGCGGCAGCCCGAGAAATACGATGCCGGCAAGCCGATGCCGCTTCCGTTCGGGCTGCGCAAGGTGTGGACAGAGGACCAGGTCGCAGCAGGTGAGAACTGATCAGTTCGTCCGCCCCACAACTACATCGCGAAGCCGAACAGAGTGTCGCCCGCGGCGACCACCAGGTACTGAGTGCCGTCCAGCTCGTAGGTAATCGGACCGTTGGTCACGGAGTTGCCCAGGTTGGCGTGCCACAGCGGATTGCCGCTCGCAGGATCCAGGGCGACGAAGTTGCCGGAGCCGTCGCCGGCGAAGAGGAGCTTGCCCGCGGTGGACAAAAGGCCGGAGCGGCCGCCATCCAGCCACTTGTGGGTCCACTTGACCTTGCCGGTCTTGGGATCGATGGCCTGGATCATGGATTCGCCCCAGCCGCCGCGATCGTTGCCGCCCCATCCTTCGGGCTTGTCGCTGGGGTCGTAGATGTAGTACACGCTGAACGCGCGCGATGCGCTCACATAGAATAGACCAGTATCGGGGTTGTAGGTCGGCGGCGGCCAGTTGGTGCCTCCGCCCTGATTGGGCGAGACCAGCGCGCCGTCGAGCTGCGGCTCCTTCGCGGGATTCGGGATGGGCGACCCCTTCGAATCGACCCCCTTCGACCAATTGGTCTTCACGTATTCCGCGCTGACGATATTCTTGCCGGTGGCGCGGTCGAGGACGAAGAAATAGCCATTACGGCTGGCCTGCGCGACCAGCTTGCGCTTCTGGCCGGCGATCTCGGCGTCGAACAGTACGGGCGTTTGGGTCGCGTCCCAATCGTGCGTATCGTGCGGAGAGGACTGGAAGTACCACTGCATTTTGCCGCTATCCGGGTTTAGCGCGACGATGGACGCAGTGAACAGGTTGGCGCCGGGGCGGGCCTTGCCGGCGATCACGGGCTGCGGATTGCCCGTCGGCACGTAGATCAGGTTGAGGTCCGGGTCGTAGGTCGGAGTGAGCCACGTCATGCCGCCGCCGTGCTTCATGGCCTCCTCGCTGGGCCAGCTCTCCGAGCCGGGATCGCCCATCTTCTGCGGCACGGTATACCAGCGCCACTGCAGGTCGCCGGTTTCGGGATCGTGCGACTCGATGTATCCGGGGCGGTCCAGGTCGTCGCCGCTGACGCCGGTGATGATGTGATTGCGGATCACCAGCGGCGCCATGGAGCCGAAATAATACTGATCCAGATCGCAGATCGGCTTGTGCCAGCGTTCCAGGCCGTCCTTGAGATTGAGCGAGACGAGGTTGCAGTCGGGCGTCTCGAAGTACAGCCAGTTGCCGTAGATGCCGACGCCGCGGTTGCCGATGTGATCGCCGCCGTGCGAGGTCCACTGGTAGTGCCAGACTTCGCGCCCGGTGCGCGCGTCCACCGCCCACGCGTGGTCGGGCATAGTGAAATAAAGGACACCGTTGACCTGGAGGGGTGTCGCCGAGATGCGTCCGCCGAATCCGCCTCCGCCGCCCAGAGCGCCGTTCGCGCGGTACACCCAGGCCAGTCCGAGCGAGCGGATGTTCGACTGGTTGATTTTGGCGAGCGGGCTGTGGCGCCGCCCCGAGTAATCGCCGTTGTAAGTGGGCCAGGAGTTGACTGGAGGCGCGCTCTGCGCGATGAGAGCGGCGCCGGCAAGGAGAAGTGCGGCGAGAGCCTTCATTTCAGTGTCTCCAGGTAGGCGACGATGTCGTGGATGTTCTTGTCGGTGTATTGGTCGAGCAGGTCGTGGTGGGCCTGGAGGGGATCGTTGGCCACGATCTTGAGCGCGGATGTGCGTTTGAACGAGCGGTACTCGCCCGCGGAGTCGCGCAGGGCCACACTGAAATCGTCGAGATGCAACAGAGTGCCGGTGATCGGCTCGCCGGACGCCGGTCTGACGGTGACCATGACGGGCGTGGACGGAGCACCTCCGCCACCCCGGCGTCCTCCGCCGCGCCCGCCGGGAAAGAGAAAGCGCTGCTGGATCGCGGGCGGGTCGAGGCGGGCGCCGATGTGCGCGAGATCGCCCGTCGTGGAATGGCAGGTGGAACACTTCCCCGCCCCGTCGAAGTAGGCGGCGCCGGCCGCGGGATCGCCGGTGAGCAGGTTCTGAATCTGCAGCGCGGCGCGCAGCGTGTTGTAGACCTCCTGGTGGAGCGTGTGCGAAAGGTCCTGAATCTGGGCGTCGGTGAGTTGTGCGGCGGGCGTCGTTTGTGTGGGATGGCCCTTCTTCAGAAAGGGACCGATGGTGCTGCCGTAACGGTCGTGCAGCACGATTTCGGAGCGGACGAGGTCGGCGCCCCTGTCGCCGCCGCGGGCGTGGGTGCCGTGGCAGGTGATGCACTCCGCGGCGTAGACCTTGCGGCCGCGGTTGGCGGCCTCCTCGTCGATGACCTGCTTATCGGCGGGACCGGGAGAGAAGGCGGCGCCGCGCCCACGGCCGCCCGGCGCAGCCGGGGCGCCGCGGCCGCCGGGCGACATGGGACCGTACTCCGTGCTGAGGTAATCCAGGACCAGGGCGAATTCCTCCTGGGTACCCTTGGCGCCTCGCTCGATCATGGAGTTGATGTTCTCCTGCCACTGCGCGCGTGTGCGTCGCTGCGAGGTGACCGTCTCGATCGCGTGGCACGCTGCGCAGACTTTTTGAAAGGCCTCCCGGGCTCCCGCCGGCGGCTGCGCGATGGCTGCCGGCGACACCAGGAGCGCGGCTACACAGACACTCTTCCGTATTCCCAAATTCCCCCCCAAGGAGACCAGTTTACAATCCGCGGGCGTAACGCTGTTGTAGCCGTTTCGATGTATCATGACTGTCGCAGGCACTCAAGGCCGGGAGGGGAGTTGACATGTTCACCCGCAGAGGACTGTTTGACGCGGTCACGGGCGCGTCGCTGGCAATGGCCGCCGCAACCGCGGCGGAGGCGGCGCCGGCGCCCGACGGAGGAAAGATCGAGCCGATCGCCCCGTTCAAGTACAACATCGAGAGCCGGCCGGGATGGCAGGGCGAAGGCGGATCGGCCAAAGAAGCGACGGTCGAAGAATTCCCGATCTCGCAGAGCATCGCCGGCGTCTCCATGCGGCTCAAGCCCGGCGGCATTCGCGAGCTCCACTGGCACGCGCTGGCGGCGGAGTGGGCGTACATGCTCGAGGGCCGGTGCCGCGCCACGGTGGTAATGCCGAACGGGCAGAGCGAGATCTCGGACTTCGGCCCTGGCGACACTTGGTATTTCCCACGCGGGCACGGACACGCACTGCAAGGAATGGGGCCGGGCGAGTGCCACTTCATCCTCGGCTTCGACAACGGGCACTTCTCCGAATACGGCACCTTCAGCGTCACGGACTGGATTGCAACGGCGCCCAAAAACGTGGTGGCGCGCACATTGGGAATCCCAGAATCCGCGGTGGCGCAATTCCCGAGGAAGGAAGTCTACATCGGACCGGGCAAGGTCCCGGAGGCGGCCATCGAGCCATTGCGCGATGCCGCGCTGCAGCCGGCGCAATCCTCGCACAAGTACCGGCTGGACATGCAGCCGGCGCGGGTGTTTCCCGGCGGACGCGAGTTCATGGTCTCTTCGAAGGAATTTCCGATTCAGACCACGCTGACCGCGGTGCGCATGGATCTGCAGCCCGGCGCGCTGCGCGAGTTGCATTGGCATCCGCACGCCGACGAGTGGCAGTTCTATGTGCGCGGGCGGGCGCGCGTCGGAGTGTTCGGATCGCACGGCCGCACCCGGGTTGAGGAATTCGGGAAAGACGACGTGGGGTTCGTGCAGCAGGGCTACGGGCACTACATCGAACAGATCGGCGACGAGCCGACCGAGATCATCATCCTGTTCAACAGCGGAGTGTACGAGGAAATTTCGCTCGCCAACTGGCTGGGCGGCAATCCGGTGTCGATGCTGGAAACGAACTTCGGCATCCCCCGGAGCCTGATCGACCAGTTGCCAAAGCGCGAGACGGGAATCTTCGGAAAAAAAGCATGAATGGGCGTTGGGGAGGCGGACCATGGAGACGCGGCGGACCTTTCTGAAGGCCGGTGTCGCAGCGGCGGCGCTGGGATTTGACCTGACTCCGATTTATGCCCAGGCGCGCGAGCTGAAGATCTCGCGGACTACCGAAACGCGGTCGACCTGCCCGTACTGCTCGGTGAGTTGCGGCATCATTATTCACACGCTGGGCGACCGGGCGAAGAACGTGACGCCGGCCTTGGTGCACGTCGAAGGCGATCCGGACCATCCGATCAATCGCGGCACGCTTTGCCCGAAAGGGTCGTCGCTCGCGCAGGACATCGTCAATCCGCGGCGGCTGCTCAAGCCGCAGGTGCGGCGGCCAGGCTCGGACCGCTGGGAAGACATCTCCTGGGACACCGCGTACGACGAGATCGCGCGCTGGGTGAAGAAGACGCGCGACGAAACATTCGTGGAGAAAGACGCGCAGGGCCGCACCGTGAACCGCTGCGAGGGCATCGCGTTCACCGGCGGCTGCACCGACACCAACGAGTTCAATTACCTTGTCGTGAAAAGCATGCGCAGCCTGGGGGTCTGCTACCTGGAAAACCAGGCCCGTGTTTGACACGGACCGACGGTCTCCAGTTTGGGGCCCACGTTCGGTCGCGGTGCGATGACAAATGGATGGATCGACATCAAGAACACCGACATGATGTTGATCATGGGAGGGAATCCGGCCGAGAACCATCCCTGCGGTTTCAAGTGGCCGATCGAAGCCAAGCGCCAGCGCAATGCGAAAATGATCGTCGTAGATCCGCGGTTCACGCGCACGGCCGCGGTGGCCGACCTCTTCGTGCAGATTCGCGTCGGGTCTGACATCGCATTTCTGGGCGGGCTGATCCGCTACGCGATCGAGAACAACCGCATCGCACGCGACTATCTGATCAACTACACGAACGCCGCCTTCCTGGTGAAAGAAGGTTTCAAGCTGCCCGAGGACGGGCTGTTTTCCGGCTTCGACGCGGCGGCAGGCTCGTACGACCGCTCCACGTGGGCATACGAAGAGGGCAAGCCGGGCGAGGCGGCCAACGACCTGACGCTCCAGCATCCGCGCTCGGTCTTCCAACTGCTGCGGCTGCACTACTCGCGTTACACGCCGGAGATGGTGGAACGAATCACGGGCATTCCGCAGGCGGAGTTCCTCAAGGCCGCCGACACGTTCACGTCCATCCGCAAAGACGGCGACATGAAGAAGGTCGGAACCATCATCTACGCGGTGGGCTGGACGCAGCACAGCTCCGGCACGCAGACCATCCGCACCGCGGCGATGCTCCAGCTACTCCTGGGCAACGTGGGCCGCGCCGGCGGCGGAGTCAACGCCCTTCGCGGGCACTCCAACATCCAGGGCGCGACCGACATGGCCGGCATCTTCGATATCCTGCCCGGATATCTGAAAACGCCGGCCGCCACCGACGCGGACTTCAAGGCGTACCTCGACCGCACCACGCCCAAGGGCGCAAAGCCGGCACAGTGGGCGTCCATGAACTACTGGCAGAATACGCCGAAATTCGCGGTCTCGCTGATGAAGGCGCTGTACGGCGATGCGGCCAAAAAGGAGAACGACTGGGCCTTCCACTTCCTGCCGAAGATCGAACGCAAGTATTCGTGGACCGAGATCTGGGACGACATGTATGCCGGCAAGGTCAAGGGTATCTTCGCCTTCGGGATGAACGGCGTCGCCATCGGGCCGAATTCCCAAAAGAACATCGACGCGCTCAAGAAATCCGACTGGCTGGTGGTCTGCGAAATCTATCCCGACGAAACCAGCGAATTCTGGAAATCGCCCGGCGTCACCGCGGACGAGATGAAGAAGATCCCGACCACCGTGTATCGGCTGCCGGGCGCTGGCTTCGCGGAGAAAGACGGCACCTTCGTCAACTCGGCGCGCTGGCTGCAATGGAAGAACGTCGCCATTCCACCGCCGGGCGAAGCGAAGCTGGATCAGGAAATCCTGGCGCGCATTTTCCTTGGCGTGCGCGAGCTGTACCGCAAGGAAGGCGGCAAGTTCCCCGACCCGATTCTGAACGCCGCCTGGAACTACACCAATCCGGCGAACCCGTCGCTTGCCGAGGTCGCGCGCGAAATCAACGGCCGCGATCTCACGACCGGACAGCAGTTGCCGGGTTTCGGAGCCTTGAAGGACGACGGAACCACGGCCTGCGGCAACTGGATCTACTGCGGGTCTTGGACCGAGGCGGGGCCGATGATGCAGCGGCGCGGAACCGACGATCCGTCCGGGCTGGGCGTCTATCCGAACTGGGCGTGGTCCTGGCCGGCGAACCGGCGCGTGCTGTACAACCGCGCATCCTGCGATCCCGAGGGCAAGCCCTGGGACCCGAGCCGAAGACAGATCTGGTGGAACGACGCGCAGCAGAAGTGGCTGGGCATCGACGTTCCGGATTTCAAGGTCGATTCGCCGCCCAAAGAGCACATGGGTCCGTTCATCATGAACCCGGAAGGCATCGGGCGCATCTTCGCGCCGGCAGCAGCCTTCGCCGACGGGCCGTTCCCCGAACACTACGAGCCCACGGAGAGCCTGATCGAGAACCCGCTGCATCCGAAGCAATCGAAAAATCCAGTCGCCAAGCGGTTCAAGAGCAGCGAGGACAAGATCGGGTCGCCTGCCGAAGGCTACAACATCATCTGCACCACCTACCGGCTGACCGAGCACTACCACTACTGGACCAAGAACAACCAGATGAACGTCCAGCTCGTGCCGGAGCCGTTCGTGGAAATGCCGGCGGAGCTCGCCGACGAAATGGGCCTGCGCGGCGGCGAGAAAGTGAAGGTGACCAGCGCGCGCGGCCACTACATCGCCAAGGCGATGGTCACCCGGCGCATCAAGGCCATGCGCGTCGACGGCAAAAAGACCTACCAGATCGGCATTCCGATTCACTGGGGGTATCGCGGGATCGCCGAAGACGAAGGAAAGACCGCGCGCATACCCGCGAACACATTGTCGCCCGCGGTGATCGATCCGAATGCATTCACGCCGGAGTTCAAGGGCTTCCTGGTGAAGGTGGAAAAAGTATGAGCGCCACGCTTCGCGTCCAGGCCATCTCCGGGCACCCCGGCAGTGTTCCCGGAGCCGGCACGCAGCGCGGCGAGCGCGTCGCCAAGCTGATCGACACCACGACCTGCATCGGGTGCAAGGCCTGCGAGGTAGCCTGCCTGGAGTGGAACGACCTGCCGTTCCGAGAGACGGTCTTCGACAACACCTACCAGACGATGCCGCAGACCGAGTGGAATTACTGGAACCTGATCCAGTTCCGCGAGCACACCAACGACGAAGGCACTCTGCAATGGCTGATGCGCAAAGACCAGTGCATGCACTGCGCCGACCCAGGCTGCCTGGCCGCGTGCCCGGCCGACGGCGCCATCGTGCAATATCAGAACGGCATCGTCGATTTCCAGCAGGAGTATTGCATCGGCTGCCAGTATTGCACCGCGGGGTGTCCGTTCAACATTCCGAGGTTCAACCCGGCAACGAAGAAAATGTTCAAGTGCACGCTCTGCACCGACCGCGTATCCCAGGGGTTGGAGCCCGCCTGCATCAAGGCGTGCCCCACAGGGTGCCTCCACTTCGGCAGCAAGGAAGATATGACCGCGATCGCCGAGTCCCGCGCGGCGCAGTTGCGCGAGCACGGCGGGCACAAGAACGCGGGCGTGTACGACCCCGAGGGCGTGGGCGGCGCGAGCGTGATCTACGTGCTGCACGATGCCACCCGGCCCGATGCCTACGGCCTGCCGAAGAATCCGCGCGTGCCCCTGAGCGTCAAGCTCTGGAAGGGGCCGCTGAAGTGGCTGGGCAACCTGGCGATGATCGGCGGGCTGATCGGGGTCACGCTGCACTACCTGCGATTCGGGCCGAAACAGGGAGGCCACGAGTGATCCTCCGCTACACCATGATCGAGCGCACCCTGCACTGGCTGTCGGCTCTGACCTACATGTACGTGCTGGCAACCGGGCTGGCGTTCTACTCGCCGTACCTGTATTGGATCGCGGTGGTCCTGGGCGGCGGGCCGACGTCGCGCTTCTGGCATCCGTGGATTGCGCTGATCTGGGCCGCGACGCTCGTCTGGATGCTGCGCACCTGGGCCGCCGACATGCGGATCACGGAAGTCGATCGCAGGTGGGGCCGCGCAATGAAACACTACATCCGGAACGAAGACGAACAGTTGCCGCCCGCCGAACGATTCAATCTGGGCCAGAAGTATTTCTTCTGGGTGATGTTCTGGGCTGGGCTGGTGCTGCTCGCGACGGGGCTGGCCATGTGGTCTCCGGCGGCACTGCCGCTAGCCCTGCGGCCGATCCTGATCCTCCTGCATGCATCGGCGGCGCTGATCACGATCGGGGCGTTCATCATTCACGTCTACATGGGGACCGCGATGGTGCGCGGCGGTTTCACGTCGATCATTCGCGGCGAGGTCTCGCCGGCTTGGGCCAAGACGCATCACCGGTTGTGGTACAACCGGGTCGCAGGTAGATGAATCGCTGGCAGCGTCGGATCGAGCGTGCCGAGGAACTGGCGCGGGTATCTCCGGTATATCCGGAGGTCATGAACTTCTATATCCAGATCGCCAGATTTCAATCGGCGCCGCCGCGGAATCTGGAGGCGTTGAAGGACCTGATCCGCCGCTCGGCCCCACGGCCCCAGGAAAGCGCCGACGCAATGCACGCCTTTTACGCGCGTGTGCTGGCTCAGGCGGAGGCCGAGGAACGGGCGCATGCGGCGGAGGTCAAGTCCGGCGTCCAGCCTCTATGCCCATTCTGCGGCGAAAAGCCGGTAGCGGCGGTGCTGCGTCCGGAAGGCGAGGGCGGCAAGCGTTACCTGCTGTGCTCGCTCTGCTTCACCGAGTGGGAGTTCCGGCGCCTGCTGTGCCCCAACTGCGGCGAAGAGGATAAAGACAAGCTGCCGGTCTACACCGCCGAGGAGTTCCCGCACGTCCGCGTCGAAGCCTGCGACTCGTGCCGCGTATATCTGAAAGCCGTGGACCTGACGAAGAACGGCCTGGCAGTGCCGGAAGTAGACGAACTCGCGTCCGTTGCGCTCGACCTGTGGGCCGCGGAGCACGGCTACACCAAGCTGCAGACGAATCTCTTCGGACTGTGAGCGTCGCTACGCCGTCTTCATCACCGGAATCCGTTGCGCCACCGGCGGCAGCGCCGGGAAGTCCGTATACGGCGTGGTCTGATACCAGTAGCCGCAGGAGTAGAAGTTGTCCCCTCGGTCGTTGGCGTGCCCATGCTCCATAGTGTGCTTCAGATAGCGCTCGAAGGTCACCGGGTTGTCGCCGTGCCAGCGATAGCAGCAATAGCGGCCGCCGGTGCGCTCCGCCGCGGTGATCAGGTGCGCGCCGTACATCGCGTGTGCAAACGGCTGCGCGCCGAACTGGCCGCCGAAATCCCAGCTGCCAAGAAAATAATCCTCGCTGCCCGTGCCCGTAATGACGGGCTTGGATTCGTCGTCGACGAAGATCATGTCGTCGCCCTCGCCCCACCATCCGTTGGCGTTCTGCAGCACGCCGAGCGTGACGCCCATCAGATGCCCGCGGCCGCGGGTCTCCATGTAGACGTAGTTGTACTTGCCGTCGAGGTTGATCTTGGGGCCGGTGAAGCTGACCGGCGTGCACGGCGCAGCCTGCCGATACTGCGCATGGAAGTAAACCGTGTCCTCGGGCAGGCTCGGCACGTTGAGGTAGTCGATATTGGAATAGAGCGAGTTGACCGGCGCCTTGCCTTCGTTCGTGACCGTGAACCGCGCCGACCGCTTGTAGGGCATGGCAAAGTAGCAGTTCAGCGAACGGCCCGGCGAGCAGGCAAGATACCTCGATTCGTAGATCTGGTAGACGCCGAGGTTCAGGCCGAAGAAATCGCCTATCGGAACTTCCACGCTCGGCTTGGCGCTGCCGTCCCAATAGCCCCGTAGGACGAGTTCCTTCAGATGATCGCTGCTGCCGGCCGCGATCGTGAACCAAATATGGGTGATCACGCCCGGGCCCTCGGCATTAAAAACTTCCTGCACGGCGCCCGCCGCGACGGGCCAGCGGTCGCTGTTGCCCCCGGTGCGGTCGAAGCTGGATTGCTTCAGCGACTTATAAGGTAGAGCGCGGGTATAAAAAGGTAGGAAATCGGGTGCGGGTGAGGCGCTAGGCTGCGCCTGTGCTGCCGCGGGCTCTGCTGCCGCGGTCAGTCCTCCGGCCAGCATGCCGCTGAGGAAGCCGCGCCGGTCATTCGTCTTGGAATTCATGGGTGCTCCTTTGCGCCTGCGACGCTCGAGAACCTTGTTACGCTAATGAGTCTCTATCATAACCGGTGTGCCGTGAAGATCAATCGACGAGAACTGCTGATGGGCGCGGGAGCGTTGGCTCTGGCCGCGCCTGGACCGGCTGAAGCCGCTCCCGCGACGGACGTCTGGCTCAAGACCTGCCGCGCCCTGATCTGCGAAGCGTACAATCCGCCGTTCTATCCCTCGTTCGACTACCGTGCGGAGAAGGCAGTCTCGATCGCAACCGCGCTGAATGCCGATTCGCTGCGCTACCCCGCCGCCTCGTATTACGCGTACTTCCCCACCAAATCCGGATATCCCGTGCACCCGGAGCTCAAGGGCGATCCGATGCGCGACACCATCGATCGCTGCCAGCAGGCTGGACTCCGGGTCGTGGCCTACGTGCCGCTGAACCACCCGTTCATGGACGCCACGTCGAAAGACCCGCGCTACCAGGAGTGGTCCAAGAAGTTCGCCGACGGCACGCCGATGACCACCGAGCACTACGGGTTCGCGAAATATTTCGAAGGCTGCCTGAACTCGCCGGTGCGCGACGTGATCCGCACCCTGGTGCGCGAGGTGCTGACCGGGTACCCGGTCGACGTGATGTACTTCGACGGCCCCTACCAGGGAATGATGAACGCCAAAGAGCCCTGCCAGTGCAAGTACTGCCAGGCCGCATACCGGAAGCGATTCGGTAAGCCCGTTCCCGCGAAACAGGACGACGTCGAGTACGTTCAATGGATGGCGAACGAGGTGGTGATCGCCTTCCTGCGCGAGATTCGCGAGATGATCCGCGCGACGCGCGACGTGCCCGTGCTGTTCAACGACACGTCCTTATTGAGCAAGCGCGAGTGGCGCAACCGCGCGATCCCCGTGGTCGACGGCTTCATGTTCGAGGCCGCCGAAACCCCGGAAGACAAGCTGTT
Organism: Candidatus Acidiferrales bacterium; assembly: GCA_035499435.1. Lineage (GTDB taxonomy): Bacteria > Acidobacteriota > Terriglobia > Bryobacterales > Bryobacteraceae > Solibacter. The sequence continues at coordinate 75,268 of DATJYW010000156.1, forward strand.
CAACCTGCAACTCGGCCATTCGACCGGAAAGACCATCTGGACCTACGTCAGCAGCCACACCCAATACAACCGCGAGCACATGAAGAGCGACCGTACGCGAGGGTGGTTCAGCTATCCCGTGGAGAGCCAGGAACTCCTGCTCGACGGCGCGACCGCCATCGCGGGCAGCGCGGGCATCGTGTACTGGGGCCTGAGCCGGTTCTTCTATATGCCGCAAGGGCCTCTTAGCTACGATAGCGGCCGCTACGTCAAAGAGACCTTCGACCTCGCAGCGAAGCATCGCGACCTGCTCGCCGCCGCGTCGCCGCGACCGATTGCCGGCGTCATGGTCGGCGACCAGACCATCGACTGGTTCGCAGGCAGGCACTTCGTCGGAAAAGGCTACGAAAACTATTACCACGGCGCGTGGCAGGTCATGAAAGACCTGGGCTACGACGCCGAGCCCTTCCTGGATTACCTCGCCAAACCGGAGCAGCTCGCCCGCTACAAGCTGGTATGGCTGGCCAACACCGCCTGCCTCAGCGACGCGCAGTGCACCCTGCTCCGCGATTACGTGAGCGCCGGCGGCACGCTGATCGCGACACATCTGACCAGCGTTGCCGACGAGCACGGCA
>DATJYW010000157.1:0-8224 GCA_035499435.1 Candidatus Acidiferrales bacterium
CAACAGGACTACGATAACGCCCTGGCCGAACAGCAGGCCGGGAGAGCGGATGTCGAGGCCAAGACGGCATCGTTGAACACCACGAAGGTGAACCAGGTTGCGAGCATCGACCAGGCAAAGGCAGCTGTGGAAGCCGCCGAAGCCAACATTCGGCAGGCCCAGCTCAACGTGGAGTACTGCAACGTCACGACACCCATCGAAGGCATCGCCGGCACGCGACAGGTAGCGCCCGGCAACCTCGTGGGATCGGGCGAGCCCACGCTGCTGACCACGGTTTCCAATGTGAATCCGATGCGTGTCTTTGTAGCCATCAGCGAAAGCGAATACCTGGTGTACCAGCGCATGAAAGCCGCGGGCAAACTGAAGGTCGGGTCTGCCGAACTGGAGTTGATTCTGGCCGACGGGACGGTGTTCCCCGAGAAGGGCCGCCTTATTATCGCGGACCGGGCGGTGGACCTGAAGACAGGCACGTTGAGCCTGGTTACCGAGTTTTCCAATCCGAATAACGTGCTGCGGCCGGGGCAGTTCGGCCGGGTCCGGTTTGCGGCAGACGTGGCGGAAAACGCGCTGCTGGCGCCCCAGAAGGCGGTTACCGAGATCCAAAGCACGAAGGTCGTGTACGTGGTCGGCCCGGACAACAAGGTGGCGCTGCGCAGCGTAATGCTGGGCGCGCGGGTGGGCCAGGATTACATCATTACCGAGGGCCTCAAGGCCGGCGAACGGATCATTGTGGAAGGACTCCAGAAGACCCGTCCGGGCGCGACGGTGAATCCCACCGAGCAGCCAGCCAGCTCCGAGAGTGCAGCGGCGAAGAAGGGTGACTAGCCATGGCGAAATTCTTCATCCACCGGCCGGTTTTTGCGATCGTCGTCTCGCTGGTCATCCTTATCGCGGGCGGCATCAGCATCTTCACGCTGCCGATCGCGCAATATCCGCAGATCTCTCCGCCCACGGTCGAAGTTGAAATCAACTATCCCGGCGCGAATGCCGAGACGGTGGAGCAGTCCATTGCCACCAACGTGGAGGCCGAAGTTAACGGCGCCGAGAACATGATCTACATGTCTTCGAAGTCGTCGAGCGATGGCCGCTACGTGCTGACGTGCACGTTCAAGGTGGGAGCCAACCTCGACCTGGCGAACGTCGACATCAACAATCGGGTTAACAAGGCCCAGGCCAAGCTGCCGAAAGAGGCGATCAACTATGGCATTTCCGTGAAGAAGAAGTCTCCGGACATGCTGCTGGCCATTTCGGTCTACTCTCCGGACAACACGTTCGACGACACCTTTCTGTCGAACTTCACTTCGATCAACCTGGTAGACCCCATTGCACGCACGTCCGGCGTCGGTTCCACGATGATCGTAGGCCAGCGCGACTATGCGATGCGGTTCTGGGTCCGGCCGGACAAACTCGCCAAACTCGGGCTGACGGGCAACGATCTCGCCAACGTGATCAACGAGCAGAACCTGGTGACGCCCGCCGGCCAGGTGGGCCAGCCGCCGGCGAAGGCCGGCACGCAGTTCCAGTACACGGTCAACGTCAAGAGCCGTCTTACCGACCCTTCCGAGTTCGAGGACATGATTGTCCGGACGCTTCCGGACGGTTCCATCCTCCGGATGAAAGACGTCTCGCGGACGGAGCTCTCGGCCAAGACTTATACCAGTTTTGGCCGCAAAGACGGCATTCCGGCAACCGTGCTGATCGTTTACCAGCTTCCCGGCGCCAACGCGATTCAAACGGCCAACAACGTCCGGAAACTGCTGGAGGAAAGCTCGAAGACGTTTCCTCCCGGCTTGAAATACCGCATTTCGCTGGATACCACAGAGTTCGTCAAGGTGGCGATCGACGAAGTGTTTCACGCCCTGCGCGATGCAATCATCCTGGTGCTGATCGTGGTGTTCATTTTTCTGGGGAATTTCCGGGCCACCTTCATTCCCATGCTGGCGGTGCCGGTCTCGCTGGTAGGAACCTTCGGTGCGTTCGCCATATTGGGCTTTTCCATCAATACACTCACGATGCTGGCGGTCGTGCTCGCAGTAGGCATCGTGGTGGACGACGCGATCGTGGTGGTGGAAGCCGTCGAACACCACATCGAGCACGGCTTGAGCCCGCTGGAGGCCACAGAGAAGGCAATGGACGAAGTCAGCGGGCCGGTGGTGGCCATCGGTCTGGTACTCTGCGCGGTGTTCGTGCCGGTGTCCTTCATGGGAGGAATTGTCGGCCAGTTGTACCGGCAGTTCGCCCTCACCATTTCGATATCGGTGATCCTGTCGGTGATCGTCGCGCTCAGCCTGACGCCTGCGTTGTGCCGCATGATGCTGCGGCCGCGGAAGGAAATACGGGGTCCGGTGGGCGCGTTCCTGCGAGGCTTCAACAAGGTCTTCAACAAGACCACGAATGGCTACCTCGGCGGAGTGGGCTTCTTTCTGCGGCGCGTGGCGATCGCCCTGGCCTGCCTAGCCGGCCTATGGTTCGGCGCGGGAAGTCTCCTCATGAAACTGCCCACCGGCTTCGTTCCGTACGAAGACCAGGGCTATCTCTTCAGCATCTTCACGCTTCCCGACGGGGCGTCGATGGAGCGCACGGACCAGTTGATGCGGCGCGCGGAGAACGATCTGAAGTCCGTTCCGGGCGTAGGAGAGGTGCTCACGCTGGGCGGACTGAACCTGATGACCAACGCCTACACGTCCAACAACGCTTCCATCATCATCATGCTCAAGCCCTGGGATGACCGGCACAGCAAGGAGGAGGGGCTGAAGGCGATCCTGGCCAACATCAAACAGAAATTCTCAGCGTACCCGGAGGCGATCTCCCTGGTGTTTCCGCCGCCACCCATCAATGGATTGGGCAACGCGTCGGGTTTCATGTTTGAGCTAGAGGACAGGACCGGCCAGACCCCGCAGGACCTGGCGGCGACCAAGGACAGGTTCGTGCAGGACATGGCGAAGCGCAGCGAAATCACCGGTGTCTATTCGGCGTACAGCACCTCGGTGCCGCAGATCAAACTGGACATCGATCGCGACAAGGCCCGCACCCTGAACATTCCCATCAGCAACGTCTTCCAGGGGTTGCAGATCTACCTGGGCGGCTTACAGGTGAACGACTTCAATCTCTTCGGGCGAACTTACAAGGTGATGATTCAGGCGGAGCAGGACTTCCGTAAGACTCCCGAGAGCATCAACGACATTTACATTCGCTCCAACGACGGCTCCATGGTACCGATGTCGACGGTCAGCAAGATCAACATGATGACGGGCCCGGATATTCTGCAACGCTACAACATGTTCCGCACGGCGGAAATCAACGGCGTCAACGGTCCCGGCATCTCGACCGGACAAGCCCTGGAGGTGATGGAAGATCTGGCTGCGCACGATCTTCCCCAGGGCTACGGCTACGAGTGGACGGGTATCGCCTACCAGGAAAAGGAAGCCGGCGGCAGCCAAGGGCCGATTTTCGGTATGGCGATGATATTCGTTTTTCTGGTGCTGGCGGCGCAGTATGAAAGCTGGGCGATCCCCTTCTCGGTGCTGCTCGGCCTGCCTATTTGCGTTTTCGGTGCGCTCCTGGGGGTCAGCCTGGTCGGGCTGGAGAACAACGTATATGTCCAGATCGGCATTGTGGCCCTCATGGGGCTGGCAGCCAAGAACGCGATTCTGATCGTCGAGTTTGCCAAGGAGTACCACGAAAGAAAGGGCATGAGCCTGATCGCGGCGGCCAGCGAAGGAGCGAGGCTGCGCTTCCGGCCCATCATGATGACGGCATTCGCCTTCATCCTTGGCGTGGTGCCGCTGGTGATGGCCAGCGGCGCCGGCGCCGCCGCCCGCGTCAGCATCGGAATCGCGGTGTTTGCGGGCATGCTCACGGCTTCAACCGTGGGACTGTTCTTCATCCCCATGCTATACGTTGCCATTCAAGGCGTAACCTACCTGATGACCGGCAACCGGAAGGCGATCCAGGGAACCGGGGGCGCCCAACCTGCCATGGCAGGAGGACACGACTAATGCGACGCGAATTGATTCTGGTGTGCGTAGCCACGGCGTTGACCGGCTGCACGGTCGGACCCAACTACAAGCGTCCGGACGTGCCCGCTCCGCCGCAGTACCGCGCCGGGGAGCAGCAGCCGACGCAGCTCTCGCTCGGCGACACCAAGTGGTTCGACCTGTTCCAGGACGATACCCTCCGCGGCCTGATCAAGGACGCGCTGGCGGCGAACTACGATATCCGCATCGCGGCGCAACGGGTCATCGAGGGCGAAGGCCAACTGACGGCCACGCGCTCCAGCCTGTTCCCACAACTGAACGCACAGGGAACAGCGGGGCGAACGGGCGTCAAGTCGCCCATTACTTCCGATGCCGGAGCGTTTGGAGTCGCCTCCTGGGAGATCGATCTTTTCGGCAGAATTCGCCGCGCCAGCGAGGCAGCGCGCGCCGATCTTCTGGCCAGCCAGGAGAACCAAAAGGCCATCATGCAGGCGCTGGTGGCACAGGTTGCCTCGGCCTACTTCGACCTTCGCGAATACGATGCCGAACTGATCATCGTGCGCGACTCGATCAACACGCGGGTGGAATCGGTCAAGCTGGTTGTGGCTCGCGAGCAAGGCGGCGTAGGCAGCCTGCTGGATGTGGACCAGGCCAAGACGCTGGTTCAGTCGGCGCAAGCGAACCTGGCTCTGCTGGAAAGGGGCGAGGAGCAGACGGAGAATGTCATCAACTATCTGCTGGGCAAGCAGCCCGGCCCGGTGGCGCGCGGCAAGAGCCTGACCGATCAGCCGCAGCCGCCGCAGGTCCCTGCCGGCTTGCCATCCAGCCTGCTGGAGCGCCGGCCCGACATCCGGGCCGCCGAGCAGCAGTTGATCGCTGCCAATGCGCGCGTGGGCGTTGCCAAGGCCGCGTTCTATCCCAGCATCAACCTCACGGCGGCCGGCGGGTATCAGACGTCGGACCTGCTGGGTATCGCCAGCCGCAGCGGCTTCGCGTACTCCATGGGCGGCCTGGTGGACCTGCCGATCTTCGACGCAGGCCGGCGGTCGGCAAACTACAAGATTGCCAAGGCGCAGCGTGAGGAGCTTCTGATCAACTATCAGAAGGCGATCAACGGAGCTTTCCAGGACGTCTCCAGCTCGCTGGTCGGCTACCAGAAGACCAGAGAGTACACTGCCAGCCAAGGCAACCTCGCCGAAACCCTTCGCGATCAGAGCCGCCTGGCCAATATCCGCTACGTCGGCGGTGTCAGCAGCTACCTGGAAGTGCTGGACACGGAACGCCAGCGCCTCACGGCCGAGCAGCAGTTCGCCCAGGCGCAGCGGGATGTGCTGACTTCGCTGGTGCAACTGTACAAATCGCTCGGGGGCGGCTGGCAGTAGCCAGGGCGGCATCGCATGGCGGCACCACGGCTGCGCGGGTCCGGCTATCTTCTCGCCAGCCTGGTCCTATTGCTGGTTACATTTCCCGCTCTGACGGACCTGGCGAGGCCGGTCCTTCTTACGTCGGTGGTTGCCGGCGTCTTCCTGGGCGGCGTGATCGTGGTGGAACCCGGCAAGCACCGCGTCAGAATCGCAATCGTTCTGGCTGCGCTGCAGATCGCTCTCACCATGACGGGAGTCTGGCTCCTCGAGAGCTCATTCGTTTACAGGCTGAACGTCATCTTTGGATTGGGCACTACCGCCATCCTGATCATCTACTGCATCTATTGCGTCCTCCGATACGTGCTGCAGGCGGCGAGAATCACCCGCGACCAGATCTACGCTGGAATTTCGGTGTATCTCATGATCGGATTCGCATTCGGGTCTGCCTACTACCTCATCAACGCGCTCAAGCCGGGAGGCTTTGCGATCAACGCCGGCCCACTTGCGGCCGATCCCACTCCCGACCTGATGTATTTCAGCTTCGTCACGCTGGCGACCCTGGGCTACGGAGACATCACGCCTGTCGCCCGGACCCTGCGCGTTCTGGCGGAACTCGAGTCGCTGGCCGGGACGCTCTACATGGCGATTTTCATGGCGCGCCTGGTTTCGTTACATTCTTCGCACCACGAAGAAGCACACAGCGGGGAGTAGTGAGATGACCGCGGAAAAGTGCCGCGGCGGGGGGTGAGGCTGCCGACCGAGGCTGCGGGACTGAAGTCCCGCGCAGGCTGAAGCCTGCCCCACAGGCGGTCAGAGCGCTGCGCGAACGAACTCCAGCCGGTAGTTGGCTTCCGGGTTCTGCGCGCAGGGTCCCGACACGATGACCGCGGCCATGCCGGGTTGCTGGTAGTGGCGGCACCATTGTGCAGCGAACTCCGGCCAGTTCGCCGGCGTGCGCTGAGCGTTGAGGGGTGTCACTGCATAGGAAAAATTCAACCCGCGGCACACGGCCTGGTTGTCGCTGATGGCGACGATCCAGACGGACGGCTTGAAGCGGGAGATCATGCGCGCGGTAGTGCCGGAGAAGGTCGGCACGAATACCACGGCGCAGGGGACCGTCTCCAGGGCATTCTCCACCACCGACGCGATGGCTTCGGCCACCGTGGCGGGCGCCTTGCGCCGGGCGTTCTCCTGGATCTCCCGCAGGCGTCCGGCCGGACGGCGCGCCTCGGTGGCGGCGGCGATCCGCGCCAGCATGGCCACGGCCTCCTCGGGATATCGACCCATCGCGGACTCGCCCGAGAGCATCACGCAGTCCGTGCCGTCGAGGATGGCGTTGGCGACGTCGGTCGATTCCGCGCGCGTCGGCAACCGGCTCGACACCATCGATTCCAGCATTTGGGTCGCGGTGATGACGGGCTTCCCAGCCAGGTTGGCTTTGGCGATCAGGATCTTTTGCGCCATGGCGATCTCCTCGATGGGGACTTCCACCCCGAGATCGCCGCGGGCGACCATGATGCCGTCGGCGGCTGCCAGAATCTCGTCGTAGTGTTCGAGGGCCTCGGCGCGCTCGATCTTGGCGATCACGAAGGGCTGTTTGCCGGTGGCGCGCGCAGCCGCCCGCACGGCTTCGATATCGGCCGCCGATTCCACGAAAGACTGGCTCACCGCATCCACGCCGTGCTCGAGAGCGAACTCCAGGCAGGCGCGGTCGTGATCGGTGAAGGCGCCGATTCCGAGCTCGATGCCCGGCAGATTCAGCCCTTTCCGAGACCGCAATTCGCCGCCCACCGCTACCTTGCAGTGGACGTCGCTGCCCTCGACGCGGTCCACCAACAACTGCACGAGGCCGTCGTTGAGGAACAGCCGGTTCCCGGGCTTGACTACGCGGGGCAACGGCTCGAAGCTCATCGACACGCGGCGCGCATCGCCGGTGATTTCCGCGCTAGTGAGCGTGAATTCATCTCCAGCCTGAAGCGTGATCGGCTCGGGATCGATCTTGCCCAGCCGCATCTTCGGGCCTGGAAGATCCGCCATGATACTGACGCTTCGGCCGGTGTCGCGCGCGGCATCGCGAATCCGTGCGATTACGCCGGCGTGCCCGGTGAAGTCTCCGTGCGAGAAGTTCAGGCGTGCAACATCGAGTCCGGCGAGGATCAGCCGCCGCAGCATCTGCGGAGAATCCGACGCGGGGCCGATGGTGGCCACGATTTTGGTTTTGTGTTTGGGAAGCGACATAGGCGAGGTCACCGCGCGGCGATTTCTTCCAGTCTTGCGCCCGCCGCGTCGAAATCGAAGTTGTCCAGCGCATCGCGCAGTGCCGCCAGCTTGGTCTTCTCGACCGTTCCGGCCAAGGCACTCTCCAGGGCAGGGAGGGCTTCCACCGCGCCGCCGTCGTTGGCTTCGATCAGCCCGCGGATTCTTTCCATGGCCGCGGCTGCCGCTTTGGCATCGAACGGACCGGTGGCCTCGACTGCGGCCACTGGCGCTGTCTCTGCGAGCCCGCGCCGGATGGCCTGAACCATCGGAGTCATCACGGCTTCGAATTTCTCCAGCAGTGCGGATACCTGCGCGTCTCCGTTGCGGATCGCGCGCTCCACGCTCTCCGCCGCCCCCTGGACCTGCCCGATCCCGAGATTTCCGGCCACGCCCTTCACTGTGTGAGCGAGGCGTCCGGCCAATTCCCGGTCTCCGCCCTGGAGCGCTGCCGCGATCTGTGCCGCGGCGTCCGCCTGCTTATTCACGAACTGCTCCAGCAGACTGCGGTACAACTTTCGATTGCCCGCCACGCGCTTCAACCCGCCTGCCACGTCGATACCCGCAACGTCCGGCAGCACGACCGCCTCGGGCGCCGCTTTCGGCGGCGGCGCGGGAGCCGCTGCG
>DATJYW010000158.1:0-10369 GCA_035499435.1 Candidatus Acidiferrales bacterium
CGAGGGCAAGAATTCCGACAGCGTGCCGCTCGCCGTCTCGGCGGACGGGAACATGGTGATCGGCTGGGATTACAAGGAGGGATTCTCTCCGCCCGGCCCTGGAAGCCCTGCGATGAACGGGAGGCGCGGCGCGATCTGGACGGACGGCAAGGAGCGCCTGCTGCATGCGCTCGGCTGGGCAGGGGAGGCCTGGGCAACCAACGACGTCGGCTCCATCATCGTGGGGCAGTTCTTTCCCCTGAATACCAACAATGTGCTGCAAGGCGCCTCCACTTACAAGTGGACCGCATGGGACGGGAATTTCCAGGATCTCGGCGCGGTGCCGGTCCCTCCCGGCGGCAGTCCCAGGGATTACATTTCGCAGCCGTATGCGATGAGCGACGACGGGTCGGTGGTGGGCGGCGACTCCGGGAACGTGAACAACAAATCCGCGATGATCTGGACGCACGACACGGGAATGGTGAACGTGAGCGACTACCTGACGATGAAGGGCGTGACGGATCACCAGAGTTGGCCCCAGCTCACCAAGACGGTCTATATCAGCCCTGACGGGCGCCTGATGGCGGGATACGGGTACAAAGCCTACCCGTCGCTCAGTACCTGGATCGTGACTCTCAAGTAGCAACCGGAATCGCTCGCCGAAACGCCCCGGCGTGTATCATCGGTATTGGAAATGCGGCCTTGGGTTCCCAACACAGGGAGAACGCGGCGGGCGCTTTTGAAGGCCGGGGCTGTCGTGGCCGCCGCGCCGGCTCTTCAGCTCGCGTCGCGGGCGGCCGGCTCCGGCCGTCCCAACATCCTGCTTCTGATGACCGACCAGCATCGCGGCGATTGCCTGGGCTCGGACGGGAACTCCGTACTGCAGACTCCCAATCTCGACCGGCTGGCCCGCGGCGGCGTCCGCTTTCGCTGCGCCTACTCGTCGACGCCAACCTGCACTCCGGCGCGTGCGGCGCTGCTTACCGGGATGTCGCCCTGGAGCCACGGCATGCTCGGCTATGGCGCGGTGGCGGAACACTACCCGGTCGAGATGCCGCAGTTGTTGCGCAACGGCGGCTATTACACGCTGGGGATCGGCAAGATGCACTGGACGCCGCAGCGCGCCCTCCACGGCTTCCACCGCACGATTCTGGACGAATCGGGCCGCGAGGAATCGCCCGGTTTCCGCAGCGATTACCGGAGCTGGCTGTTCTCGGAAGCTCCGGAGGCGAACCCCGAACCCACCGGCATCAGTTGGAACGGATATGCCGCCAAGCCATTTCCATTGCCTGAGCGGCTGCATCCCACGGCGTGGGTCGCCGAGACGGCGATCCACTTTCTGCGCGGCTACGGCCGGCCGGAGCCCTGGTTCTTGAAGGTCTCGTTCGAGCGCCCGCACAGTCCGTACGATCCGCCGCCGCGCTGGATGGACCGCTACGCCGATGCACCCCTTCCGCCGGCGCGCGCGGGACGGTGGGCGGAGAAAAACCGGCCCGCCGACCGGAGCATTCAGGATCCCTGGCACGGCGATTTCGGAGCGGAGGCCGTTCGCCGGGCGCGGCAAGGCTATTACGGTTCGATCAGCTTCATCGACGAGCAGATCGGGCGGATTCTGGAGACGCTGGACGGCCGCGGGCAACTGCGCGACACCTTGATCTTCTTGCTGGCCGATCACGGCGACATGCTGGGAGATCAGTACCTGTGGCGCAAGGGCTACGCGTATCAGCCCTCGGCACGTGTGCCGATGCTTCTGCATTGGCCGGGCGGACTGGATCGCGCGCAGGCCGGCCGGGTCATCGGACAGCCGGTGGAGATCCGCGATGTGCTTCCCACGCTGCTCGATGGCGCCGGCGTGCCGGTGCCTCCGGCGGTGGAGGGCAGGAGCCTGCTGGGCCTGGTTCGCGGCGATGGCCGAGCGTGGCGGGAATGGATCGACCTGGAACACGACGTGGTCTACAGCCCGGAGAATCATTGGAACGCACTGACCGACGGCGTATGGAAGTACATCTTTCATGCGGATTCCGGCGCGGAACAGCTATTCCACCTGGCTGAAGATCCGTATGAGCTGGTGGACCTTTCGGGCGACGCCGCGTACAGCGCGGAGCGGAACCAGTGGCGGAGCAGGCTGATCGCGCATCTCGCGCCGCGCGGCGAGCCATGGGTGGTGAAGGGCGCGCTCGGCATCAGGAAAGCGCGGCAGCTCTATTCGCCGCACTACCCCGGCTGAGAGGCGACATGCCACGAGTTACGATACGGCCATGCGTCGTTATCTAATCCTTTTGCTCGCATTGCTGGCGGCGTGCTCGTGGACCTTTGCCGCCAGCCATTCGCTCCTGCTGATTTCAATTGACGGCCTCAAGCCCGGCTATGTTCTCCAGGCCGACGCACACGGCCTCAAGATCCCTCACCTCCGGCGTATCCTTCAGGAGGGCGCTCACGCTACCGGCGTGCGAGGCGTGCTGCCCACGGTCACCTATCCCAGCCACACGACGATCATGACCGGCGTGAGGCCGGTGAAGCATGGCATCTACACCAACACCACGTTCGATCCGCTGGGCAGGAATTTCGAGGGCTGGTATTGGTACGCCGAAGATGTCGCCGTGCCCACCCTGTGGGACGCGGCAGCCAAAGCCGGGCTCACTTCGGGAAGCGTTTCCTGGCCCGCCACCGTGAGCGCGAAAGGAATCCGCTACAACGTGCCGGAGTACTGGCGCACGCAGAAGTCTCCCGACGACCTAAAGCTGCTGCGTGCCGTGAGCACGCCGGGATTAGTCGCGGAGATCGCCAAAGAGGCCGGTCCGTACAATGTCGACCTGGATGACGCCATCCCCGGCGATTGGGCACGCACCCGCTATGCCATCTGGATCCTGCGGCACGGGAAACCGGACTTGATGACGGTTCACCTGGCGGCGCTCGATCACCTGCAGCACGCCACGGGCCCGTTCAGCGCCGATTCCAACCACTCGCTCGAGCAGATTGACGAGATGCTGGGACAGTTGGAGGAAGCAATGCGCGCCGCCCATCCGGACTACGCGGTGTGCATCGTCTCCGATCACGGGTTTTCCGGCATCGATCACAGCCTCAACCTGATGAAGGCCTTTGCGGACCAGGGGCTGGTCACCCTCGGGACCGGACCGGGATTCCGTGGAGCGCCGCTGGTGGTGGATTGGAAGGCATTTCCGAAAGTGGATGGCGGATCGGCTGCGGTGATGCTGAAAGATCCGAAGGACCAGGCGACGCGCGCCAAGGTGGAAAAGGTGCTGCGCGACCTGGCGGCCGACCCGGCAAATGGCATCGCGGGAATTCTGGACCGGAAAGCCATCGCCGCCGCGGGTGGAAATCCGGAGGCCGCGTTCTGGGTGGACATGCGGCCGAATTTCTCAGCAGTGAACACCATGGGCCCGCTGGTGAGCGCCGCGAAAGGCGGCACGCACGGCTATGCGCCCTCGCACGCGGAGATGCTCGCTTCATTCTTCATGGCGGGCCCCGACGTGCGGCCAGGTCTCGCGTTGGGCGAGATCGACCTGCGCAGCATCGCTCCGACGATGGCGGCCTATTTGGGCTTCCCGTTTCCAACTGCCGAGTTGAAGGCGTTGGCTCTGCGGTAGGTAACCCCCTGTGGGGCGGGCAATCCTGCCCGCAGCCGGCCTTCCGGCCGGCTGGACCCGCTGAAGCAGGTCCGCGGGCTGAAAGCCCGCCCCACTGGCAGGTCATTTCAAGAAGATCGCCGCGTTGTCCTTGGTCACCAGCGTCTCGCCGACATCGACTCTTCTTTCGATGGGTTCGCCCCGCAGCGCGCGCAAGGCGTACTGAACCGCGGTGCTGCCCAGCCTCTCGGGGTACATTGCGACATCGCCCGCCAGCCGGCCGTCTTCCACCGCGCGCACCGCCTCGCGGGTGGCATCGATGCCGACCACGGCGACCTTGCCGGTCAGATTGCGGGCCGCGATGGCCTCCACGGCTCCCAATGCCATCTGGTCGTTGCCGGCAAAGACCGCTTGCAGGTCGGGAAACCGGGTCAGGAGATTCTCCATCACCGACATTCCCAGGGCGCGCTCGCTGTTCGCCGGCTGCACGGCCACGCATTCGATTCCCGGCGTATTGCGGATGGCGTCGCGGAAACCCTCCACGCGGTCCTCATGCGTGGGAACGCCGAGAATTCCTCGGATCACGGCGACCTTGCCCTTGCCGCCCAGCAGCTTGGCGATGTATTCGCCGGCAATGCGGCCCGCCTTGCGATTGTCCGAACCGACGTAGACTCGCTTGGAAGCCCAGTCGATATCCGTGTCGAAGATGATGACTGGGATGCCCGCGGCGCGCGCGCGATCCAGAACAGGAATCAGCTCGGCCGTGCCCGCGGGCGCCACCGCCAGCGCGGACACTTTCTTGGTGATCTGGTCCTCCAGTATCGACACCTGCTGGTCGATATTCACCTCGCGCTCCGGCGCCAGCACCGTCACGCGGACGCCCGGATTCACCTTGGCGGCATCATGCGCTCCCGCCTTGACGCGCTGCCACCATTCGCTGTCGAGCGCCTTGGCTACCACGGTCACTTCGATAGTCGGCTTCTTACTCTCCTGGCCGCAGGACGCCAGCATCACGACGACGGCCAGGCCAAACACGCAGGTTCTCATGGTGGTTCTGGTTATGCCTCCAATTCGTCGATCTCCACCGGCCGGCCTTCGCTCATCGATCGGTTTGCGGCCACGCTGATGCGCAGCGCCGCCACGGCATCCGCTCCCGTGATGGAGGGCGGCAGACCCTTGCTCACGTGCTCGGCGAAGTCCTGAATCTGGGCCAGGTAGGCATTCTCGAAGCGCTCCATGAAGTACGGCACCGCGTCGTGCGTGACACCCGCGGGGGTAAACATCAGGATAGGGGTCTGGCGGTAGTAGCCGATTTGAATTCCGCCCTTGGTTCCCCAGAGTTCGCCGCGAATGTCGTAACCATAGATCGCGTTGCGGCTCAGTTGCACCACTCCCAAGGTCCCGTTGCGGAACACCAGGTCGATCGCGGCAGTGTCGATATCGCCCACGGACTTCATTTCAGGGTACGCCAGCGTTCCGCCGATTGCATGCACGCGCTTCACGTCTCCCATGTACATGCGGGCGGCATCGAAATCGTGAACGCCCATGTCGGCGATCAGCCCGCCGCTGACCCGCGGATCGCAGAATTCCAGGGGCGGGGGATAGGGATCGCGCGAGATGGACGTGAACATCACCGGATCGCCGATCTCCCCGGCGTCGAGCCGCCGCTTCGCCGCCAGGTACCCGGCATCGAAACGCCGTTGAAACGCCATCTGGAAAAATACGCCCTTCGCCTCCACCGCCGCCATCATCTCGCGCGCGTCGGCCAGAGTCAGCGAAATCGGTTTCTCGCAAAAGATCGCTTTTCCGTGCGCCGCCGCATCCATCACGACTTGCTTGTGGGTGCTGGTGGAAGTCACGATGACGACCGCATCGATCTCGCGATCGCCCAGTAAATCCCGGTGATCCGCGTACCACCTGCCCACTCCGAACTCGCCCGCAAAGGACTCCGCCAGGCCGGGCTTCCGGTCCGCGACGGCAGCCAGGGCCACCCCCGGGACGCGCCGGGCTAGGTATTGGCCGTACATCCGGCCGAGCCTGCCCACGCCAATCAGACCTACTTTCAGTTCCGTCATCCGATTCGCTCCGTTCTCTCCGCGGCACGCTGCCGCACCACATCCACCCACACCGCCGCCACGATCACCACCCCGATCACCACGGTCTGCCAGGCGGCGGACACGTTGAGCAGGTTGAGACCGTTGCGCAGTACGCCCATGAGGAGCGCGCCCACCAGGGTACCGCTCACCGTCCCCACGCCGCCCAGGAAACTGGCGCCGCCGATCACCACGGCGGCAATCGAATCCAGTTCGGCGCCGACTCCGGCCAGCGGAAAACCGGAGTTCATGCGCCCCGCCAGCACGATGGCGCCCACGGCGGCGGTCAGTCCGCTGAGCGCGTACACCAGGATCAGCCGGCTGTCTACCGGCACTCCGGAGAGCCGCGCCGCCTGCCGGTTTCCGCCGATCGCATAGATGTCGCGGCCGATGGTCGTGCGGCCCAGAAACACGGAGAATGCGGCGCAGCACAGCACCACCAGGATCGCCGGCGCCGGAATCCAGCCGATCGAGCCTGCCCCCCAGAAGCGGAATCCCGAGGGCAGCTCGGAGATCGGAAACCCGCCCGAAACGACCAGCGCGAGGCCGCGCGCCACGTTCATCATCCCCAGCGTCGGAATGAACGGGTGCGGCAGGTGCAGCTTGGTCAGCAGAATTCCGTTGATCGCGCCCAGCGCCAGGCCGATGGCGAGTGCCGCCGCCACGGCGATCGCCGGCGGCACTCCGGCGTGCATCAATAACGCCACCATGACGCAGCAGAAGCCCAGGATGGAGCCCACCGACAGGTCGATTCCGCCGGTGATGATGACTGCCAACTGCCCCAGGGAGATCATCGCGTTCACGGCGGACTGCCGGAAGACGTTGAGCAGATTGTCGGCGGTCAGAAAGCGGTCGGAGGCGCCGCCCAGCGCCGCGCAGAGAATCAGAAGGCCCAGCAAGGGGCCGAACCTTCGCAGCAGACCGCTCAATCCACGCCTCCGGTTGCCAGGTGCATGATCTTTTCCTCGGTGGCTTCCTCGCGCGTCAGTTCTCCGGCGATGGAGCCACGATGCATGACTACGATGCGGTCCGCGAGCGCCAGCAATTCCTCGAGTTCGGAAGATGCCATGAGCACCGCGGCGCCCTCGCCGGCCAGCATTCGGATCCGGTCGTAGATCTCGGCCTTGGCGCCCACGTCGATGCCGCGCGTGGGCTCGTCCAGCAGAAACACCCTGGCGCCGGCGAACAGCCATTTTGCCAGCACGACTTTTTGCTGATTGCCGCCGCTCAGATAAACTACCGGCTGGCCCGGTCCGGCCGCCCGGATGCGCAGCGCGGTGATCCAATGCCGGGCGGCGCGCTCTTCCAGGGAGCGGCGGACGAGGAATCGCTTCCGTCCGGCGGCCAGCGCGATGTTGTGCTGCACGGAGGCTCCCAGCACCAGGCCTTTGGCCTTGCGGTCGTCCGGGACGAGAGCGATTCCGCTGCGGATGGCGTCTGCCGGATGGCGCAGCCGGACGCGGCGGCCATCCACCAGCACCTCGGCGGAGGCGCGGCCATGCGCTCCGAACAGGCCCTCCAGCAGCTCCGTCGATCCCGCGCCGGCGAGCCCGGCCAGGCCCACGATTTCGCCCCGATGCACGGTGAGGCGGACGGGACCCTCGATGCGCAGCGCCTCTTCCGATTGGGCGCGGCTCGCCGCCCTGGATTCCAAGCGCTCCTTCAGCTCCGTTCCGATCATGGCGCGGACCAGCTCCTCCTGCGTGACTTCGGAGGTTGGCCGCGTGAACACGTGGCTGCCGTCGCGCAATACGGTGACGCGATCGGAGATCTCGAAGATTTCGCGGAGCCGGTGCGAAATGTAGATCAGCGCCACACCGCGCGCCCGCAACAGCCGGATGGACCGGAACAATGCTTGCGCATCGTGCTCGGACAGAGGCGCGGTCGGCTCGTCCATCACGATCAGTCGGCTCTCGAACGCCACCGCGCGGGCAATCTCCACGATCTGACGGTCCGCCAGGCTCAGCTCCGCCACCAGGCGGCGGGGATCGATCTCGCGCCCCAATTCCGCGAGCACACGGCGCGTCCGGCCGTGCATTTCACCGAAGTTCACCAACCCGCGCGCCACCGGATGGCGGCCCAGAAAGACGTTCTCCGCCACGCTCAATTGCGGCACCAGGGCCAGCTCCTGGTGCACGGAGCTGATCCCGAGCGCCCGCGCGTGGCGCGGATCGCGAAGCTGCATCGGACGGCCGTCCCAGAGCAGCTCTCCGGAGTCCGGGCGCAACGCTCCGCTGAGGATGTTGACCAGCGTCGATTTTCCCGCCCCGTTCTCTCCCACCAGTGCATGCACCTCGCCCGGCTGGAGATCGAACGCAATCGACTTCAGGACTCTGATGCCGCCGAACGACTTCGAGATGTTGCGCGCTTCCAGCACTGGGGCAGACGGGCGAGGCCGATCGTCTGCCCCGCATCAGTGGATCAGAATAGCAGCTTCAGCGCGAACTGGATCTGCCGGGGCGGATAGGTCGAGCGAATCGTCCCGAACGCCGCGTTGGTAATGTCGCACGTCGGCGGTCCGAAATTCGAGCGGTTCAGGACATTGAAGAACTCGGACCGGAATTGCACGGCCATGCCTTCGCGTACCGGGATTTTGAAGTTCTTGTTGACACCGAGATCCCACTGCCAGAGGTTCGCCATCCGGAAGGCGTTCCGGCTGAGATTGCCGTACGGCGCGTTTACCGACGGGATGGCAAAAGCGGCGGAGTTCCAGAAGTGATCCAGCATCGCCGGCCCGCTCTGACCGGTCGGATCGCCCACCAGGTTCGGCCGCTGCACCGCCAGGCCGCGGTAATCCGCGATGCGGCTGGTGCCGTCCATGGTGGCCGAAGGCGTGTAAAACACGTTGAGCGGCAAGCCGGTATTCGCCGTGTTGATCGAAGTCAGCACCCACCCTCCCAGGACTGCGTCGACCGCGCCGTTCCAGCCGGATCCGAATTTCTTTCCCTTGCCGAACGGAAGCTGATACACCACGCTGGTCACATTGTTCAGCTTGATGTCGAAGCTGGAAGGCCCGCGTTCGGCACTGAGGTTGTAAATGTTCTGCGGGTTGGCCGCGGTGCCGCCGGAAGGATACTCCAGCGCCTGCTCCGAATTGCCCAGGGCCTTGCCCCAGGTGAACGAGTTGAGCAGGTACAGGCCGCTGGAGAGACGATGCTCCACGCGCGCCGACAGACCGTTATAAGAGGTGAAGCCCGCCGGATCCACCCACGTGATGGCCGAGAAAACCTGGTTCGGCCGGCGCGGCTGGATTCCCAGGCAGCCCGTCTGCACGGTGGCGTTGCAGGTGTTGGTCACGGCGTTGGGCAGCGCCTGGTTGTAGTCGGCGATAATCGGCAGCCGGACGCTGTGGCTGCCGGTGTACGCCAGCTCTACCACCCAGTGCTTGGGAAGCTCCCGCTGCACCGAGGCGAACCAGTTCTGCACGTAAGGCCACCTCGTATCGCGCGGGATGTAGGCCACATTGGCCGTCAGCGGATTGAAACTGGACGGGCTGGCGATGTTGGGCGGGAAGCCGGTCTGCGGGGTGATGAACGCGGGGTTGACCTGCCCGTTGGCCAGCAGCGGCGACTGGCTGATATTGCCGAATACCACCTGCGGGCCGTTGATGCCCAACTCGTCGGCGCTTCCCAGGCGGTTGAGGTGCACGTAGCTGATGCCGTAGCCGCTGCGGAAAACCGTCTTCGGCAGGAAGCTGTACGCCAGGCCTACGCGCGGCGCCCAGTCCTTATAGTCCGGATTGACCAGTGTACGGTTGTAGACGCCGCCATTCTTCGCCGTGATCATGCTGTTGCTGGCCGGGTCGTAATTGGAGAGCACGTTGTCGCGCTCCCAGCGCGGCGAGGCATACTCCCACCGCATGCCCAGGTTGAGCGTGAGTTTCGAGTTGACGCGGAAATCGTCCTGGAAATACAGGAAGTACAGCCGCTGGCGGTAATTGCCCACCAGGTAGTTGGAAAGCTGCACCTGCCCGGGAAGTCCGAACATGAAGTCCGCCAGGTTGTAGCTGGCGGTGTCGCTCGTGATCGAGCATCCCGTGGGCTGGCCGAGCTGCGCGCACGTCGGCTTGCTGAAGCCGCCCGAATACCCCAGCAGTCCATACACCGGGTTGATGTCCATCACCTGGGTATGCACCATCTGCATCTCGAAGCCCATCTTGACCGCGTGGCGGCCCTGCATGCGTGAGTAGTTCACTTTGGGGTCGAAGCTGGTCGGGTTCTGGAACTGCGGGTTGGTCGCCTGGCGTCCGATCACGCTGCTGAACCCGCCGATGTTCTGCGTGTTGAGGCCGCCGGTGAGTTGCGGGAACGTAGGCAGCCCGGTGACGCCGTAAATATCCTGCATGCTGGCGCCGCCCAGGAACGCGGGCTGCTTGCCGGCCACGATGTGCGAAAAGCCGAAGCGGAATTCGAGCAGCGAGGACGGCGTCACCGTCCACGTGTAGCCGAAGGAAGCGTTCTGGGCCAGCACCCGGACGTAGCCGTTGCCGTCGCCGCCCGAAGGACCTGACAGGGTCGGCTGGTAGTATTGGTTGTCTTTGCGCTGGCTCCAGCGCACGAACGTGGTCATGCGGTCGTTGATCTGCGCGTCCAGCTTGGCATCGTACTTGTCGGCGTAGTCGCGCGGATTCATGATGGTCTGCTGGTAATCGTTGGAGCGCCCCGTGCCCGGCGCGACCGCCGGCAAATCGTTCAGCACCTTCTTGGCGAA
>DATJYW010000159.1:0-40786 GCA_035499435.1 Candidatus Acidiferrales bacterium
GCGTAGAGCGCCAAAAACGCGCGGAGCGACAGGTCCTCCAGGTATGCAAGCAAGGCGCGGTCCAGCGCGATGCTCCTGGCCACCGATAGCGACGAGAGCGCCGACCGATACAGCAGCGGAAACCGCCGCAGCGCGTCAGTCGGCAGCGATTTCAGCCCGTGCTGTTGGGCCTGCGAAACCAGGGTTTCCAGCTCCAGCCATCCGGCCTCGCGCTCCCTCCGGAACTCCTGGCTCTTCAGCGTCAGCGGCACTACAGGAGTCCCCTATGCTTGATCATCAAGTATCGGTTCAACAGCGCCGTCGAAAGCTCCGTTGCCGGAGTGTCGATGCACTGCACCCCCAACCGTTCGAGTTTCTCGAGCACGATATTTCGTTCCCGCAAAAAGTCTGCTGCCAGCACGGCCCGGGCCACCTCGCTGTCACCGGCCGGATATGCCTCGAACATCTCCGTCAGCAGATCGTCACGCAGCGTGACAAACACCAGCAGGTGACGGGCAGACAGCCGCCGCACATTTTCCACCAGCAGTTCCGCCGTAATCGTGTCGATGAAATCGGTGAACAGCACGACGAGCGACCGGCGCCGCAGCCGCGATTGCAGCTCCGCCATCCCGAGCGTGAAATTGGTCTCGTCCGCTGTATATGCCAGGCCGGCCGACGCCTGCTGCAGTCGCCGGAAGGCCTGCACTCCTCGCCCGGGGGGCATGAACTGCCGCGCCCGGCTGTCGAAGCTGTAGATTCCCACCAAATCGTCCGCCGCCAGCGCCACGCGCGCCAGCAGCAATCCAGCGTTGATCGAATGGTCCAGCCGCGGTATCCCGTCCATCGGCTCGCGCATCAAGTGTCCCGTATCGAACGCCAGCACGATTGGGTGATTCCGCTCCGAACGAAACTCCCGCACCAGCATCCTGCGATGCCGCGCCGAGTGCTTCCAGTCGATGAACCGCGAATCCAGCCCGGGCGCATACTCGCGCAGCGATTCGAACTCCGCCCCCTCGCCCGCATCCCGCTGCGTCTTCGTGCCGTACAGCGCATCCCGAAAATACAGCGCGAGCGCATCTCCTCGCGCGGGGTGAACATTCGGAACCACCGCCACTTCCCGCGCAACCGGAAATCGCCGCGTGTCTTCGACCAGCCGCAGCGGCCCGCGCCACCTCAGCCACGCCGTCTCAATGCGAAGGGTCCCGCGCCGCAGCGGCCGGATCCACACACTCTCCCTTCCCCGAATCGCAAACGGGTTCCCCTCCGCCACCGAATCCGTATCGCCTCCCAGATCCAGCGCTGCTTCGTAAACGCCCGATGGCCCCGACGCCGCCACCGTCACCGCCGCCTCGAAGGCTTCCCCGACATGCGCCGCCGCCGGCGCATCCACCTTCACCTGCACTCGCCGCCGCGGCCGCGCCAGTACCGTATCCGCCGCTAGGCACGCGCAGAACACGATTGCCGGATGAAAGGCGTAGGGCCACAGACGCGTGCGGAGGCTCAGCGCCAGCCAGGGCAGCGGCAGCACTCCGGCGAACAGCAGTACCGCTCTGCGTGTCGGCCGGATCATCGCGGCGCCGGAATCCTCTCCAGCAGATCACTCAGTATGCGCGCCGCCGGCAGCCCCTCGATATCCGCACGCGCGGTTGGCGTAATGCGATGACGCAGCGTCGCAGGCACCAGACTCTTTACATCGTCCGGAATGACGAAGTCGCGCCCTTCGATGGCCGCCCGCGCCCGCGAGGCCGTCGCCAGCATCGTCGCCGCCCGCGGCGACGCTCCGAACTCTATGCTCGGGTGCCCGCGAGTCGCCCGCACGATATCCACGATGTATGCGATCACCTCCTCCGAGAGCGCGATGCCCGCCGCCTTCGCCCTCATCTCTCGCAAGTCTTCGATCCCCGCCACCGCCCGCAGCCCGAACTCCTCCAACCGTGGCATCACCGGTTGATGCCCGTGCCGCCGCACGATCTCCAGCTCCGCGTCGCGCTCCGGATACTCGATCACGATCTTGAACAGAAACCGGTCGAGCTGCGCCTCCGGCAGCGGATATGTCCCCTGCTGCTCGATCGGGTTCTGCGTCGCGATCACCATGAACGCGTCGCCCAGCGGATAGTGTGTCGCGTCGATCGTCACCACTCGTTCGTTCATCGCTTGCAACAGCGCCGCCTGGGTCTTGGGCGGCGTGCGGTTGATCTCGTCCGCCAGCAGAATCTCGGTGAAAATCGGCCCCTTGGTCAGCACAAACTGGTTGGTCTGAAAATTGAACAGGTTGGTGCCGAGCACATCGCCCGGCATCAGGTCCGGGGTGAACTGAATGCGTCCGAAGCGCAGCGCGAGCGCCGTCGCGAAGCTTTGGGCCAGCAACGTCTTCGCCGTGCCCGGCACTCCTTCCAGCAGAATGTGGCCGCCCGCCAGCAGGCTGATCAGCATCATATCGATCGCGGCATCCTGCCCCACAATCGCCTTCCGCACCTCGGCCCGGATCGCTTCAATCACCAATCAAACTCCTTCCTCCAGGTCCACACCTTTTGCGGCGGTGCCTCCTCCGGTAGTGCGGATGGCGCCCCTGGTGTCCGGCTCAACCACACCAGCAGCCCGGCGGTGTCCAGTCCGCGCGGCGCGCGCATGCGGCGCCCCGCATCGCGCACCATCTCCTCGCGATATCGCCCCGTAAGATCCGGCACGCGTTTTGTCTGCACCAGGAGCCGCGCCCCGGTATCGATCAAACTCCGCTTACCCGCCTCCAGCGGAGGTGCGAGACTCCGGGCCGCGCCGAACCGCCCCGCCGCCGCCCATACCAGCAGCGCGACGGCCAGCGCCATCTGCACCGTCACCAGTACAAACGGGAATTGAAACAGAATCCCCAGCAGGTGAAACGGCTGCGGCGAAAAGCCATGTTCGAATTCATCGAAGATCACACTGCCGCCCAGATCGCGAATCAGGCTCACCGCCACCACCGCATTGTCCGCGCGGGTGAGGCCGTGGTTCGCGATCAAGTCCGGGTCCGACAGCAGCACCAGCCGCCTGCCGAGCTCCCGGTACTCGCCGACCAGAATTCCGTCCCGTGCGGCCATCAGCGGCCGCAGCCTCTTCGACCTCACCAGTTGCGGCCTTGCTATCGCCACGCTGCCCGGCATTGCCCGGCTCCCCGTCAGCCCTTCCAGCGATGCATTCCGCACCAGCACCGCCTCCGCATCCAACAGGTGCAGCACCCTCGCCACCTCGTCGGCGGCCAGCAGTGTGTCGGCCCCCAGCCAATACGGCTTGTTCGGGTCCGCCTTGCCCCCACGCTTCGGCAACACCAACAGCACCACGTGGGCGGTCAGCATCGCGCGCACTTCCTCGAGCGTCGCGTCGTCTGTCCGCGGCTCGGCCACGACCAGGACATCTCCCTCTGCGACGTGCACGCCCGATCCCGATTCGCTGATCTCCGCCGGGATCCCCAGCTCCGCCAGCAGCCGGTAAAACGCCGCGTGCCCGATCGCCGATTTCGAATACACCGTTGGCCCGGTCGGATCCGGGTGCGCCAGCGAAGCCGCGCCGCGCCGGTAGCTCGGCACGATCAGCGCTGCCAGCAATGCGGCCAGCGCCACGGAACCCAGGATGACGTTGCGCCGGTACGCGGTCATGCGGATTCACCCGCTGTCTCGGCAAACGTATCGAAGCTGCTCCTGACCCGCCGGTAGTCCTCGACTCCCGCGGAAGCCTTCCCGAACCACGCCCGTTCTACCCGCACCACCACGTCGCGCAGCGCCCGTATCCGCGGTTCGTCTAATTTCGCGCCACGCAGCAGCTCCCAACTCGTGAGCGAGTCTCGCTCGCCGGCCAGCATCGCCATGGCCGCGAGCAGGACGCAGTGCATCGCCTCCGCAAACCGGCCCTCCGCGGCACACTGGTCTGCCCGCACCAGCAAGAGGCCCGGCTCCACCCGCTGCCGTGCACCATCCAGCGCCGACCCAGAAGGTCCGAGCGGCGCACGTACCCGGTTGTCCAAATGACCGCGAAAGAACAACGCCAAGAGCGCTAAAACCGCCACCACCAGCACCGCGATCAGCGCCCAGGACATCAAGCTCAGCACCGCACCCGGCATAGGGATCGAGAATCCCTCGCCATCGCCTGGTGTCCACCCGTCCCTGTGCCGCCCCACGGACGGCTCGGGCTGAGCCGCGTCCGTCGGAAGCCGTGCCTGCACGTCCAGCTCGCGCTCCACCGCGCCGGCCGTCTTGCCCACGTCTTGCGCGCTTGCCCAGACTGCGAGTGGCGCCAGCATGAGCAGGGCACGAATCAGCACACTTCAGTTTACCGTGGGCCAGGTTTCCGACCTGTCCCGTCACGTATTATGAAGGTAATCCATTGTCCACCGTCTTCTTCGACATCGATTCGCAGCTCGACTTTCTCTACCCGGCCGGCGCACTCTACGTCCCCGGCGCCGAGCGGGTCGTTCCCCGCATCGCCTGTCTCAATCGTCACGCCGCCGTGCACGGCATGCCGGTCGTCTCCACCACCGACGCTCACGCCGAACGCGACCCCGAGTTCCGTGACTGGCCGCCCCACTGCATCGCCGGCACTCTCGGGCAGCACAAGGCTGCCACCACTCTCCTCGATCGCCGGGTTGTAATCCCCAATCGCCCCTGTCCGCTCGACCTCGGCGCCGCACAGCAGATCGTCGTCGAAAAACAGCATGTCGATGTCTTTACCGCACCCAACCTTTCGCGCATCGTCGCCATGCTTCAGGCGGACCGCTGCGTGGTCTATGGTGTGGTCACCGAAATTTGCGTGCTGTTCGCCGCCAGCGGCCTGCTCAAAGCCGGCAAGTCTGTGGTGGTTGTGACCGACGCCGTCGAGACGCTTAACCCTGCCGACTCCGCCCGCGCTCTGGACGAAATCGTGGCCGCCGGCGGGTCGCTCGCCCGGCTCGCAGATTTCTGCTGACGGTCAGGAGGCCGCCCGCATCCCGTGCGCTCTTACAGCTTGCACCGGCATTCGCTCCCGGCGCCGATGCCAACAGCGCAAACCAGCGCTCACCACCCAGGACACTTCGGTCTGCTCGTAGGGCTTTGCCAGCACGTCATGCGCTCCCAAGTTCAGTACTTCGGCCCACAACCGCTCATCGGCCAGCCGCGATGTCACCACCAGCAAGGGTGGTTCAGGCAATTCGTTTAAGACCCGCAGCAATTCCTGCCACGTCCCACTGGAGGGATGACTATCACAGAACACGACCGGCACCTCCCGTGTTCGCACGATCGATTCCGCCGACGCAATGCTCGGGCTTCCCCAGACACGCCACACTTCCGGCACGGTACCCCGAAGCATGGTCTCCAGAATTTGACACTCCCCGCGAGCCGGCTCCACGCACAAGATATGGACAGCCTCTGAGGGTTGCGCCACAAACCTGAGATCAGCCATGGCAGACTCCACCTCTGGCGCGGAAGCTGCCTGTGCCATTCCTGAAAGGCTCCGCACCGGACACACCGCTCACGCCAGTTTTCACGCCCGCCTTTCGCACGCGGCCTCCTTTCACATACGAGCAAACTACTCGCGCGCCTAGTAAGTGGAAAGGTCAACTGGTCCGGATGGGTGGAGATTACAACTCAGCAGGAGTATCTTCCAGACCGCGGTTTCGAGTGCCACTCCGAAACGCCGGACTCCCTCGCAATCGGAATAGCTATACTATAGGGCCGAAACAGGCACCAGTCAATTAGAATCGGCGGAAATATTCAGATATTCCGGACGTTGAATTTATGTCCATTTTCGAACTATTCCGATAGTTACTCGCATTTAGCCCGCAGCGCGAGTATTTGTTCGGCGTTACCGCTCTCTGCCTGGTCCTGGTAATTTGAATCTATGCATTTCGTCGATTGCCTACGCCCCGGAGGCCCGGAAGTCCTCCGCATCGCCGAGGCTCCCACTCCCGTGCCCGGCCAAGGTGACGTTCTGATCCGTGTCGAGGCCGCCGGGGTCAACCGCCCCGACCTCCTTCAACGCCAGGGCAAATATCCGCCGCCTCCCGGAGCGTCCCCTATCCTCGGCCTGGAGGTGGCCGGCGTTATCGTCTCCGCGGATCCCGTGTCCCGCTGGAAGCCTGGCGACCGCGTATGCGCCCTGGTCCCCGGTGGAGGCTACGCCGACTACTGCCTCACACCTGGAGCTCACTGCCTCCCCATCCCCACGCGGCTCAGCGTCGAAGAAGCCGCGGGCATCCCCGAGACCTATTTCACGGTCTGGGCCAACGTCTTTCAAACCGGAACCCTTCAACCAGAGGAGCGCATTCTCGTCCATGGGGGCGCCAGCGGCATCGGCACCACGGCCATCCAGCTCGCCCACGCCTTCGGCGCCACGGTCTACACCACCGCCGGCACGGAGGAGAAGTGCGCAGCCTGCCGAAAGCTCGGCGCAGCCGCTGCCATCAACTACGTCCGCCAGGATTTCGTCCAGGAAGTCCGCGCCCTCACCAACGGTGAGGGTGTCCATCTCGTCCTAGACATCGTTGGCGGCACCTACGCCGCGCGCAATCTCGAGTGCCTCGCTCATCGCGGGCGCCTCATCCAGATCGCGGTCCAGCAGGGCGCCGAAGCCACCATCAATCTCACCAAAATCATACGCAACCGCCTCACCCTCACGGGATCCGCCATGCGCCCTCGAACGGTCGCCGACAAAGCCCAGATCGCCCGCGACCTGGAGCAGCATGTCTGGCCTCTGCTCGAATCCGGACGCGTAAGAGCGATCGTAGATCGCGTATTTCCTTTCAGCGAAGTAGCCGCCGCCCACCGCTACCTCGAAAGCGGTGCCCATATTGGCAAAGTGATCCTCAAGGTCGCCTGACGATTACCTCGAAATTGCTTCCCCACCGCGCCAGCGGCGTGCGCAGGACACCGTTGTCCACCCGCCGCGCCAGACGATATCCTGCGCGCCACCCCGGGAACAGCCCTGCCAGCGGCGACGATCCGAAGTCGTACATTTCAACGCGAGCTTCCAGCCCGTCCCGCCGGAAAAGGTCGGCAGTCGCCTCCGGCTCCAGCTCGCGCTCATCTGCCGTCTGGAAGCGCTTCATCATCTCCGGAATCAGCAGCCGCCCCAGCGCCCCGCTCAGGCGCCGCCGGCTCGGGTCCAGGGAATAAAACACGCCGCCCGGAACCAACCACTCGCCTACACGGCCCGGCATTGCCTCCAGGTACGCATCCGCCAGGTGATGCAAAAAGAAAATCGCGATCACCGCGTCGAAGCGCCCTTCGGCGGTCGTGCCCTGGAGGAATCGTGCATTCCGCACACCGTGCCGGTCCGCGTCCGCCCTGGCCTGCCGCACCGCCGCAGGCGAGAGATCCACGCCTGTCAATTCACCTACGCGGGACGCCAGCAGCAACTCGGTATCGCCTATCCCACACCCCAGGCTCAGCACGCGCGCGTCCCGCCGCGCGCCGGTCGCCTCCAGGATTCGTCCCGCCATGTGCGAACGCAGCGCCCGTACCGCCGGCTTCGCAAAGTGCTGCTGCGCAAATCCGGAGTACAGGTTTTCGTGGTATTCGAGTTCGCGCCGGATGACGTCGCTCACGCCGGTGTGCGGCGGCTGCGGTATGCCATCACGCAAAGGAAAATCGCCCCCGCCAGCATGCTGCCGTCGCGCAGCATGGTCAGCGGCGAAATCGGTTCGTTGCCGCCGAAGCATCCGCAATTGATCTCTTTTCCTTGCATGTACGCTCGCACAATCAGTGTAAAGAACACGGCCAGCAGGCCCGTAATGATGGTGCTCGACGTCCGGAAGAAAAATCCCGTGATCAGCACCACCCCGACCGCCACCTCGAACCAGGGCAGGGTCCTTGCCACGACCTCGACGGCCCCCATCGGCAGAAGGTCGTAGCTGGCCACCCCCGCGGCAAAGAGCTGCCACGGGTCCTTCAGCTTCACATAGCCCGCATAAACAAAAATCGCGCCCAGCACGACCCGCAGCGTCAGCAGGACGATCCTCAGTGCCTTATTTTTTGAGAAGTCCATCCAGGTAGCCCTTGAACAGGTTGTAATCGTCCCAAAAACTCCAGGGCTGCTGCTTCAATTTGTAAGTCACGATCACGGTCGGCGTCTGGTTGATTTGCGACCTCATCCCCAGGTCGTAGTCCTTCTGCACTTCCGCCAGCACCGACGGATCGCTCGCCAGCGCCTGCACCTTCTTCTGCTCTTCGGGCGTCAGCGCCGTCGCCACCGTCTCCCAGACCTTGCCGGTCATCCCCCACTGCTGCTGCGCCTTGAACAGCGCATCGCACACTTGCTGATACTTGCCGATGCGGGCCGCAGCAGTCGCATAATTTGCCGCCGGCCGCGAATAGACGTGCTGCGGAATGTTCAACGGAAACTCGCGAAATACCAGGTACGCCTTCCCGTTCTTCACGAAATCCGCGACGATCGCAGGCAAGATGTCTTCATGCAAGTGCTTGCAATGCGGGCACATGAAGTCGCTGTACAGCTCCAGCGTGATCGGCGCGGACGGATTTCCCATCGTCTTGCCCTTATCCACATCCGGTCCCGCAGCAAATCCAGTCGCCAGTGCGGCGAGCGCGAGTGCAACAAATTTCATATTCCTCATTATACGTTCAAGGCTACCGCCGCTCTTTTTGTGACAAGCCGGCTCACTTCTTCAGCAGCTCCTTCAGGTAACCGAAGAACAACGCGTTGTCCCCGCCCCATTGATTCCAAAGCTGGTGCTGTGTCCGGAAGTTGATTCCCACCGTTGGCGTCCTCACCAGCCCGGCGCGGTTCCCGGCTGTCGTGTCGCGCTGCACTTCCTCCGCCACCGACGGGTCTTTTACCAGCGCTTCGACTCTTTTCTGCTCGTCCGGCGTCAAAACGGGCGCCACCGTTTCCCACACCTTCCCGCTCATGGCCCACGACGACTGGTTCAGAAACAGCGCATCCGCCACCTGCCGGTACTTCCCGACACGGTTCGCCGCCACTGCCAGCCGCGCGGCTTCCCCCGAGTGCGTGTGGCCCGGACTCGGCGGCAGCACATAGTCGCGAAACACGATAAACGCTTTGCCCTGGCTCACATAATCGCGCATCAGGACCGGCAGCACCTGCTCGTGAAACGCCTTGCATCCCGGACAACTGAAGTCGCTGAACACCTCCAGCCGGATCGGCGCCGACTGATTGCCCACAATTTTCCCGTTCGGGGGATCGGCTGCCGGCGCGGAGAGAGCGGCTGCCAGAATCAGCCCAAGTGCCGTTTTCATTTCAGTTGATCGTCCAGGAAGCTCTTGAACAGGTTGTAGTCGTTCCAGTAAATCCAGGGAGTCTGTTTTCCTCGCCGCGTGATGATCAGCGTCGGGGTCCGATCCACCCGTGCCGTCTGCCCGGACTCCAGATCGTGCTGCACATCCGCCAGCACGGCCGGGTCCTTCACCAGTGCCTGCACTTTGGTCCGCTCCGCCGGCGTCAGCACGCTCGCCACCACGTCCCAGACCTTCCCGGTTCGCGCCCAGGAGTCTTGCGACGCGAACAGCGCTCCCGCCACCTGCGGATACTTCCCTACCCGTACCGCCGCGGCGGCGTAGCTCGATGCCTCACGCGAATACTCGTGCCCCGGCCCCGTGAGCGTGTACTCGTGGAACACGAGGTACGCTTTTCCCGGCGAGATGAAGTCATTAATCAGCTTCGGGAGAACCTGGTCGTGAAACATCTTGCAGTGCGGACAGGTGAAATCGCTGTACAGGTCCAACCGCAGGGGTGCGGAGAGACTGCCCATCGTCTTCGCCTTCTCCGGACTAGGCTCCGCGCCCGCACACGTCAGCACCGAAGCCAGCGCCAATGCGAGAAACTTCATACAGTTCATTTTATGTCAGCGCTGCGTTCTCCCCGGCTCTGCCCACGAACATTTCATGGGCGGTGGAGCGCGGCGATGTTTTTCGGGAATGTTTGGGCACCCTGCCGCATCAAAGCATTGTGAGGGGCAAGCTGGGTCGCTACACCACCCCGCACATGTGGGTATGTCGAAGAACACCACAAAAAAGTCAAAAATGTCCGATTATGCTACTATCCCTTTGGGGCTATACTGAGGATTCCAGAGGTTGTCGATGAAAAAATACGGCAAATTCGCAGCGCTCATCGTGGTGGTGATCGGGACTCTCGTCTGGCTCGCCACTGCCGAGATGAAGGATAACCAGACCTACTACAAGACCATCACGGAACTTGGGCAGATGGGTGACAAGGCCTATGGCGCCCGGGTCCGGGTTGGTGGCGATGTCGAAGCCGGCTCCATCAAGCACATCGGCAACCAGACGGTATTCGTTCTCGTTCAGGACAAAAGCCGCCTCACCGTCGCCTACAACGGGTCCGACCCACTCCCCGATACCTTCAAGGACGGCGCGCAGGCCTTGGCCGACGGCAAACTGGGTAAAGACGGAACTTTCCAAGCCGGGAAGATTCAGGCGAAATGCGCGTCTAAGTATGAGGCGAAACCCGGGATGAAACCCGGCGAGACCTTGCCCAACATCAACCGTTCGAGTCTTTAGTTTCTTTTGAGGGGAACATGGAAAATCTCGGCTCCCTAGCCATCCTGCTGGCTTTCTGTGTCGCCATTTATTCGACCGTCGCCGGCGTCGTCGGACGTCTCAAGGCCAAGCCTTTATTGATCGTTAGCGCCAGGCGGGCGGCCTATGTAACGTGGGCGCTACTGACTACCGCGGCCGCCGTTCTGGTCACCTCCCTGATGACCGGCGACTACCGCTTCTCCTATGTGGCCGAGCACTCCAACCGCACCATGCCGATGCTCTACAAGTTCGCGGCATGGTGGGGCGGCCAGGAGGGCTCTCTGCTCTTCTGGAGTTGGCTCCTGTCGACCTACACCGCGGTGGTCGTCTTCAGCAACCGCCGCCGACACGCCAACATGATGCCGTGGGTACTGGCCGTCCTCACCACGGTCCAGACCTTCTTCCTCCTGCTCAACAACTTCATTGCAAATCCATTCCAAATGCTTGCTACGGATGGCCTTATCGTCGACGTTAAGGATGGCAACGGGCTCAGCCCCCTGCTTCAGTACCCGGCCATGGCTATCCATCCGCCGATGCTCTATCTCGGCTACGTCGGATTCGCGGTACCGTTCGCGTTCGCCATGGGCTCCCTCATCACCCGCCAGCCCGGTGACGCCTGGATCGCCACCACCCGCCGCTGGACGCTAGTCACCTGGCTATTCCAAAGCACCGGCATCATGCTTGGCGCCGCCTGGGCCTACCACGTCCTGGGTTGGGGCGGCTACTGGGGCTGGGACCCGGTTGAAAACGCCTCCTTGCTCCCATGGATCGCCGGCACCGCATTCCTGCACTCGGTCATGATGCAGGAGAAAAAAGGCATGATGAAGGTCTGGAACATGGTGCTGATCAGCACCACGTTCTTCCTTTGTATCCTCGGGACGTTCCTGACGAGATCGGGTGTAGTGCAGTCGGTCCATGCCTTCGCCCGCTCGGAAATCGGCAAGTACTTCGTCAGCTTCCTGGCCATCGGTATTGCCGCTGTCATCTATCTCATCCTGGAGCGGCTCGACTACCTCAAAAGCGAATCTCAGCTCGAGAGCGTGGTTTCGCGCGAGTCGAGCTTCCTCTTCAACAACCTCATCCTGCTCGCAAGCTGCTTCGCCGTTCTCTGGGGCACGCTCTTCCCCGTCATCAGCGAAGCCATCAGCGGGGACAAGATTTCGCTCGACGCCGATTGGTATAACCGCCTGATGGTCCCGATCGGCCTCTTCCTCCTGTTCCTGACCGGCGTGGGACCGCTCTTCTCCTGGCGCCGCACATCGGTCGATAGCCTCCGCCGCAACTTCCAGTGGCCCGGCATCGCCTCGCTGGTACTGGTCGGCGCTCTGATCGCCGCCGGAATCCGCCACTTCTACGCCCTGATCTCGTTCGGCTTCTGCCTCTTCGTCGCCCTCACCGTGATCATCGAGTTCTACAAAGGCGCGCACGCCATCAGCCTCAAGAGCAACATGAACCTGCTGCGCGCCACCGTCGAGCTCACACACCGCAATACACGCCGATACGGCGGATATCTGGTTCACATGGGGATCGTGCTCATGTTCATCGGATTCACGGGCCACGCCTTCAACCTCAACGAGGTGAAAGAGGTGACCACCGGCGACAAGATGACTATCGGCAAATACGAGCTCCGCATGGTCAACCTGGCGCAAGGCGAAAACGAGAATTACGCCTGGCACCGCGCCACCATGGCGGTCACCAAGAACGGCGAATACATCGACACACTGGAACCCGAGAAGCGCTTTTACAAGGCCAGCCGCCAGGGCACCAGTGAAGTCGGCATCCGCCAGCGCCCCAACGAAGATCTGTATCTCAATTTCGGCGGAATGAGCGACGACAATCAACGTGCTGTGATTCAGGCCTACGTCTTCCCCCTGGTAAGCTGGATCTGGATCGGTACCCTGGTGGTCATCTTCGGCACCCTGGTCTGCCTGGTGCCCAGCAAAGTCAAAATGCAATACGCCCGCACCGAAGTGGTGGGGGTAGCGCAGGCCTCCAGGCCGGCGCGTCTCGAAACGTAATTTATGCGCCGTGTTTTACTAGCGATTCTGCTCACCGTCGCCGCGCTCGCTCAAACCGCGAGCGAGAAGCCCAGCGTCGACGTGCGCCGCGTCGGCGCCCGTCTCGCCTGCCAGTGCGGATGCAAGGATTCCGTCGCCACCTGCAGCATGCTGGAGTGTCACTTCTCCAAGCCAGCCAAGGAGAAGATCGCACAGATGCAGGCCGTCGGCATGAGCGACGATCAGATCATCCAGTCCTTCATTCGCGAATACGGCCAGGGCATCTACCTCGCGCCGCCGAATGCCTTCGGCTGGATCGTGCCCTACGCCAGTGTAGCCGTCGGCCTGGTGATCATCTGGCTGTTTATCAAGAAATATCGCAAGCCCAAGCCCCTGACCGACCTCGGCTCCATCGAAATCGACGACCCGGAGCTGGCCAAGTACAAGGATCAGATTGAGAAGGATCTGGCGAATTTAGAGTGATCATAGCCATTACCTGCGTCATCGCGATCGCCGCCATCGCGTTCATCCTCGGGGTTCGTCCCAAGGACATCCCGGAACCCGAGCCCGTTTCTCCGTTCCAGCACCTGGATGAGCGCAAGGCGGCGATCTACGAAAATCTGCGCGACCTCCAATTCGAATATCGCGTCGGCAAACTCTCCGACGCGGACTATCAGACCACCAAGCGCGACCTCCAGAAAGAGCTCGCCTCGGTCCTCGCCGAAGTGGACAGAATCCGCGTGGGGCAGCCGGTCCGGCCCGTTTCCGGGGTCGCGGAGCTGCCCCGTGCCAAGCCCGATCCCCTGGTTTGCCCCCATTGCCACGCCAAGTTCCAAACCCTCCTTAAATTCTGCGGCGAGTGCGGCAAACCCATGAAGGTGGCGAAAGCATGAAACCCCTGCTTGTCCTCCTCCTCGCATCGCCGCTGACGGCCGCCATCACCGGTACCGTGATCAACCAATCGACGGGCAAGCCCCAAGCGGGCGCGACCGTCGCCTTCTACCGCGTCGCCACCGCCACCGGGCCCGAACTCATCGACCAGGCCAAGAGCGACGCACAGGGCAAGTTCACCATCAACCAGGTGCCGCAAGGCCCCAGCCTGATCCGCACGGCGTTCGACGGCGTCACCTACAACCACATGCTGCCCCCGGGATCGCCCACGACCGGCCTCACCATCGATGTGTACAGCTCCTCCAAGAGCCAGGGCGAGGCCAAGGTCAGCAAGCACATGATCCTGTTCGAACCCAACGGCGGCGGCCAGGTCTCGGTCACCGAAACCTATCTCTTCACCAACACGGGCAAGAGCGCCTGGAACGACCCGGACCTGGGCACTCTCAAGTTCGCCGTACCGCAAGGCGCCAGCCAGCCCACCGTGCAGGCGACCGCGCCCGGCGGAATGCCCCTCGGCGCGGCAGTCAGCCGCAACCCGCGAACCGAAACCTACTTCGTCGATTTTGCCGTCAAGCCAGGCGAAACCCGCTTCGACGTCAACTATACAGCCCCCTACACCGAAGGCACCGACTACACGGGGCGCGTCCTCACCAAGGACGACAACACCTACCTGATCGTCCCCAACGGTGTGACGTTGAAGGGCGACAAGCTCAACGATCTCGGGAACGAGCCGCGGACCCAAGCCCACATCTACGGCCTTACCGCCGCGTCGTACAAGGTACAGTTGACGGGCGCAGTCGCAGCCGCCGCCGATTCCGCCGACCAGCAGCCGGACTCCGATTCCGGCCCCAAAATCGAGCAGACGCTTCCCCGCATTAATACCCAGGCCAAAACGATCATGGCTCTCACCCTGGGCATCCTCGCCCTGGGCTTCGTTCTCATCTACCGAACTCGCGCATGACTCCCGCCGTCCAAGTTTCCAGCCTTTGGAAGTTTTACGGCGACTACCCTGCCCTGAAGAACGTCACCCTGGACGCGCCCCCCGGCGCCTGCCTCGCCCTGATCGGCCGTAACGGCGCCGGCAAGACCACCTTGCTGCGCACGATCGCCGGGTTCTCCCGCCCGGGTAAGGGCTCCATCTCCATCTTCGGCACGCCTCCGCGCGATGCCCAGACCCGACGCTTCATGGGCTATATCGGCCACGGCATCAGCGTCTACGATGAGCTTTCGGCCCTGGAAAACCTGACCCTCTACGGCAAGCTCTACAACCTCCCCGACCCGCGCCGCTCGGCTCTTGAGTGGCTCGAACGCACCGGCCTGGAACGCGTCAAGAACGGCCTGGTCCGCGAATTCTCGCGCGGCATGCGACAGCGCCTCGCGGTCGCCCGAGCTTTCCTGCACGAGCCTAAGGTCCTGCTCCTCGACGAACCCTTCACCGCCCTCGACGACCGCGCCATCGCCGTTCTCCAAACCGTGTTGCGCGAAGCGCTGGCCGCGGGCAAAACCATCGTCATGTCCACCCACCAGTTGCGTGAGGCCCTGGAGTTGGCCACGCACGTCGCGCTGCTCAACCGCGGACAAGTGGCATTTCACGGCCCATGCACGCCGGAAATGGTGTCCGATCCCGGCTGGGTCTACGCGCGATACGGTGAGGGTTGATGGTCTTCGCCCGGCAGGTATTCGTCATCATGGGCAAAGACCTTCGCGCCGAGCTGAGAACCAAAGAGGCGATCAACGCCTCCCTCTCGTTCGCACTGGTCGTGCTCCTGCTTTTCAGCTTCGCCTTTGATCCGGATGAAGAAACCGTACGCGCTATTTCCGGCGGCCTCCTCTGGATTGTCTTTGCCTTCGCCGGCACCCTGCTCCTGAACCGCAGCTTCGCCCGCGAGCTCAACAACGACTGCCTCGACGCCTTGATCTCCGCCCCCATCCCGGGCGCCGCGCTGTTCCTGGGCAAAGCGCTGGCGAATTTCATGCTGGTGCTGGCGGTGGAGCTGATCGCGTTGCCTTTATTCGGAATCTTTTACAACGTGCATTGGACCACCCAGCTTTCCCAGCTACTGTCCGTGATGCTGCTGGCCACCTGGGGCATGACCGTGACCGGCACGATATTCAGCGCGCTGACCGTAAATATTCGGCTGCGCGAAGTGATGCTCCCGATCCTGAATTTTCCGATCCTGATTCCTGCGCTGCTGGCGGCGATGCAACTGACCAATGCGCTGATCGCCGGACAGCCGATCACGTCCGCCAATGAGGCGTGGTTAAAGATGCTGGTCGGATTTGATGTAATGTACACCGCAGTATCGTTGGTTCTGGTGGAGACGGTTTTGGTGGGGTAGGCCTCCTGGCCTGCCCTGCCGACGGACAGCGATGCCTTATTACGAACGCCATCTGCCGCACTGGAATCCCGAAGACGCCGGTCTTTTCATCACCTGGCGTCTCCACGGCACCCTTCCGCGCGAAATCAATTTCGTCGCCGCCACTGCCGGCCGGGCATTCGTTGCCATAGACCGCCAGCTAGATCGTGCAGCCGTCGGCCCCCGATGGCTGGAGCGGCCGGAGGTCGCAGTCCGCGTCGCCCAGTCCCTCCAGCACGGAGCCGCCACGCTGCACCTCTATGACCTGCGTGCCTGGGTAATCATGTGCAACCACGTTCATATCCTGATCGACCCGCGCGCCGACATGGCCCGCATCACCAAGTCGATCAAGAACTACTCCGCCCGCCAGGCCAACGCCGTACTTGAACGCAGCGGCCCCTTCTGGCAGACGGAATCTTACGATCGCTGGGTACGGAGCGGCGAGGCTAAGGAAAGAATCGTGCGGTACATCGAGTCTAATCCAGTATGGGCGGGCCTTGTGGACAGGCCCGAAGACTGGCGATGGTCCAGCGCCTGGGCAGGCCAGGAGGCCTACCCTACAAAAACAACGGAGCAACCTTGTGAGAGATAAACTTCTCTTTCTTATCGGAGCAGTCGCGTTCGGGCTGCTCTTCAAAGACATCTACGTCATGACCACCCTGCCCCCGGAGGTCAACCAGGGCGCCATCTTCAAGATCATCTTCTTCCACGTGCCTATGGCCATCACCGCGCTGACCTGTGCCCTGGTAGCCTTCGGCGCCAGCGTCACCTTCCTCATCACCAAGAACTTCAAGGCCGACGCCCTGGCCGTCGCCGTCACCGAGGTCGGACTCGCCTTCCTCGCCGGCAACCTGATCACCGGTTCCATCTGGGGCCGCGTGATTTGGGGCGTCTGGTGGGCCTGGGACGCCCGGCTCACTTCTGCGCTGGTCTGCTGGCTTCTATATGCGGGCTATCTCATGCTGCGCCGCGCTATCGAAGAGCCTACCCAGCGCGCCACCTTCGCGGCGGTGTTCTCCATCTTCGCTTTCATCGACGTCCCCATCGTCATCTTCTCCATCAAGTGGTGGCGCACCCAGCATCCACAGCCGGTCTTCTGGGCCGGCGGCAGCTTCCCGGCCGAATGGTACCCCACCTTCGGCTGGAACATGCTCGCGATGATGCTGCTCTGCGTGGTCCTGACTTCGGTCCGCCTGCGCCAGGAAGAATTCCAGCGTGAAATCGACGGCCTGCGCCGCATGGCGCACGCCCTCTAAAGGAGCCTCTTATGTACGCACTCCTTCTGCAATCCGCCGATGACATCACCCGCGAAGTCGCGCGCCTCGACCGCAACTACGCCTTCCTGAGTTACGGCCTGATCGTCGCCTGGCTTCTGCTGGTGCTCTATGTGTTGCTGATGGTCGCGCGCGAGCGTAAGCTGAAGCGCGAAATCGAGAGTCTGAAGGCCATGCTGGAGCCGCCGGCTTCTACATCTTCAGCGTCCCGACAATCTCAGACACGCTAGCCACGCCTTCGCGCCGGAGAAACTTGCCCAGCTCGCGCGCGATCCGCGCCGGCGACCGCGGGTCCCAGAATGTCGCCGTGCCCACCTCCACCGCGCTCGCCCCCGCGATCAGAAACTCCGCCGCGTCGGTTCCGGTCGCGATTCCGCCTAAACCCACCACCGGGATCTTCACGGCCCGCGCCGCCTGCCACACCAGGCGGAGTGCGATCGGCTTGATGGCCGGACCCGAGAGTCCGCCGCATCCCGCCCCGATCCGCGACCTCCGCGTGCGCGCATCGATGGCCAGCGCCACGAACGTGTTCACCAGCGAGATCGCGTCTGCCCCGCTCTCTTCCGCCGCCCGTGCGAGCGGCTCGATCGCGCTCACGTTCGGCGAGAGCTTGACCATCACCGGCCGACGCCGCGCTGCCCGCTTCACCGCCGCGGTCACGTCGCTCAGCAGCGCCGGATCGCTCGAGAAATAAATACCGCCCTGTGCCGTATTCGGGCACGACACGTTCAGCTCATATCCCGCGAGCCCGTCGTGGTCCTCCAGCACCCGAACCACTTCGGCGTAATCCTCCACCTGGTGCCCGAACACGTTCGCGAACACCGCGGTATTCAGCTTTGCCAGTGCCGGCAGTTTCTTCTTCACGAACGCCCGCACCCCGATGTTCTGCAGCCCGATCGAGTTGATCATCCCCGCCTCGGTCTCGTAAATCCGCGGCGGTGCGTTGCCCTCGATCGGCTCCCGCGAAAGCCCCTTCACCACAAACCCACCCAGGGCGTTCAGGTCCACCTGTTTCGCGAATTCCACACCGTACGCAAACGTCCCGCTCGCTGCCACCACCGGGTTCTTCAACCGGAGGCCGCACAGCGACGTCTCCAGCACACTCATGCCGCGAACGCCTCGCTCAGCACTCGCCCCGTCGTTGACGACGGCTCCGCCACCCCCAGCAGCCGCGCGATCGTCGGCGCCACATCCACCGACTGCACCGACGACTCGAAGACTCCTGTATGGAACTGCGGCCCGTAGAAGCATAGCGGCACCGACGAGTCGTAGTTGTACAGCGAGCCGTAGCTGATCCCGCGCCCCTGCCCGTAGAACTCCACGTACTCCGGCCGGTAGCTCAGCATCACGTCGCCACTGCGCTTCGGGTGAAAACTGTTGCGGTACCGCGTTTCCCAGGCGTCGCGCGTCGAGCAATATCCGCCCGCCGTATAGAATCCCGCGACCGCGGGATGCGCCATCGCCGCCCGCCCCGCCGCGATCCGCACCGACTCGGGGTCCCGCGTCAGCACCGGATCCAGGTACAGGAAGGGATAAATGTACTTCCGCACGCGCCCCACGTTCGCGCCCGAAAGCGCTTTGTCGATGGGCTGCGCCACTCCCTCGCCCTTCACCATCATGCGTGCCCTGGCATCCTCGGCGGGCATCGGTGGCGCGCCGTGCGCACCCGCCAGCACCAGCGCGAAGTTGGCCTCACCCGGAGTCTTGCTCAGCCGATTCAGCAAAATCTCCATATCGCGATCCAGGTGCAGCAGCAACTGCTGCATCAGCGGACCTCCCGCCCCGGTCTCGTACCCCAGCACCGCTGTCGCTCCCGCGATCAGGCACACGAAGTCGGTCGTGTTCTGCTGCCCGAGCTTTTCTTCTTCGATCAGCGTAGCCAGAAAATCGAACTGTGTCTCCTGCCCGAACGGCGATCCCAGAAACAGCGTCAGAAACTCGCTCGGACGATCTGGATTGTACGTGAGCGTACGCAGCGGCGGCGCGCCCGACTTCGCGTCGATCGCCATCCACTTGGTGTTGTACCAGCTCTCCACCGACCTCGCCGAGTTGAATTCCACCATCCATTTCGGCGGCTCGCCAAGCGTGGTGAATTGCCCATGCCCGTTCCGGAAGAACTGCCGCGCCCGCGACGTGCCGGCGAACATCGAGGCCTGCGTCGCGTTGTTCCCGATCACATAGGCCCGGTACTGCTGCGGATCCGCGGCGATCTGCGCCACCAGTGTGGTCGCCAGCAGCGATTCCGCCGATGCCGTCGCAACCGACCCGTTCTCGAACCAGGAGTCCGCCACGATTCCGTGCTGCGCCGGCCATGCCCCGGTCGCCAGGGTCGCCAGGGTGCTTCCGGAGAAAGTACTGGCTAAATGCCGGCAATCCGGAAAATGTGCCCCTCGATACAACAATTTACGCAGGCCGTTCTGCCCAAATTGTGCAACGAACTGATCCAGGGGATCACCCCGGAATTGTTCTAAAAGTACCAGTACCAATAACTTAGGGCGGTTGCTGGCCGCGCGTAGCCGCCAAGGCAGGCCGAGCGCCATCCACCGCGTGAAGTCTCGGCGGCAAATGTCCATAAAAAAAGAGTTTATCAGACGCGTGACAGATGGTATAGTGTTAGCTTCATTACGGCATCCGGCCGGAATGGCAGCGCGGCATCCGCCGGATGGTACGCGGATTACGATGAACGAACGACGAACGACTCTGCCACTCTCCACGATCCGCCGGAATCGTGGGATTTCTTTACAGCAGATTGCGGATTCGACAAAAATCAGCATTCGCTCCCTGGAAGCCATCGAACAGGGGGATTTTCGAAAGCTCCCTGGCGGTATTTACAACACCAGCTATATTAAACAGTACGCGCGTGCCATCGATTACGACGAAAGCGAGCTGCTCGCCGCCTACCAGCGCGAGATGAGCCTCACCACCGCGTCTGGGGATGGACCAAAGTCGAGCCGCATGTTTGGTGTCTTTCGGCCTGCCGGAACGCTGAGCTGACCGCGTCACCCTCGTTTAGGTTCGCGGCCATCCGGGCCGTCGTCCTGCGCTTCTCCCCTTCACATACCAGGCCCCTCCGCAATTGCGGCTAACGCTGTCGGAACCTGCCGCGTCCAAAAAGCCGGACATCAGAAAGAAAATATGATCATCTCCCGCCTCTTTGAACACTTTCTGGCGGACATCCGTTTCGGACTGCGGAACCTGGGCAAAAGCCCTTCATTCACTGCCATGGCGATCGGGTCGCTCGCGCTCGGAATAGGCGGGAGCACAGCCATGTACAGTGTGATTCATGCGGTGATTCTCGACCCGTTCCCGTACCGGGATCCTGCGAGGTTGATGAGTGTTACGGTCCAGAGCCCGCGAGGCGGTAATTGGAGTTTCTACCCGATCGACCAGTTCCTGGATATCGCCGAGCGAAATACCGTGTTTGACGGCGTGATCGCCTCGACATGGTCGGATGTCACGTGGACCGGGCAGGGCGAACCGCGGCGGCTGCGCGGCAATCACTGCACCATGAACACATTCGAAGTGATGGGTGTTCCGCCGCTGCTGGGCCGCACCACCACCGCCGGGGACGCCGTGGAAGGCGCCGAACCGGTGACGGTTCTCGGGTACCGATTCTGGCGGGGCCAGTTCGGAGCGGACCCAGGAATCATCGGGACCAAACTGCGGCTCAACGACAAACTGCGCACCGTGATCGGCGTTATGCCGCCCCGGTTCATGTGGCGCGGCGCCGATGTCTATCTGCCGGATGTGTTTCATCGCGGCGAAACAGTGGAGGGAGAGCGCGCGGTGCACCTGATGGCGCGCCTGAAGCCCGGCGTGACACGCCAGCAGGCGGTAGCGGCGCTGGATCCGATTTTTCGCGATATCGAGCGGCTCAACCCGGACGATTTTCCGAAGGGGTGGAAATTGCGGCTCCAGGATTTCGGCGAGACTTTTCCGAGCGGGATCCAGGACGCTCTCTGGATTCTGTTTGGCGCGGTGGGGCTGCTGCTGTTGATTTCGTGCGTCAACGTTTCGAACCTGCTGCTGTCGCGCGCCGCCTACCGGCGCCGCGAGATCGCGGTGCGCGCCGCCATAGGTGCGCAGCGTTCGCGGTTGATTCGTCAGTTGCTTGCAGAGAGCCTCTTGCTCTCCGCAGGAGGCGCGTTGATGGGCATAGTCGTGGCAGCCGCCGGACTGCGCGGAATCATCGCCATGGTGCCCTCCAATACCATTCCCGACGAAGCCCAGATTGCGCTCAACATGCCGGTCCTGCTCTTCAC
Organism: Candidatus Acidiferrales bacterium; assembly: GCA_035499435.1. Lineage (GTDB taxonomy): Bacteria > Acidobacteriota > Terriglobia > Bryobacterales > Bryobacteraceae > Solibacter. The sequence goes on from DATJYW010000159.1 coordinate 21,278, forward strand.
TCTAGCGGTATCCATCACGGCGGCATTCTGCTTCGGCCTGGCTCCGGCGCTAAACCTTTCGGGAGGCGACATCCTGACTCCCCTTCGGGAAGGAGGCCGGGGCACCGCCGGCGGCATGCGGCAGCGCGTTCTGCGCGGCAGTCTCGTTGTGTGCGAAGTGGCGCTCTCGCTAATGCTCCTGGTGGGCGCCTCCCTGATGGTCCGGACCTTGCTTTCAATTCAGGGCAAGAACATAGGCTTCGATCCCGACACGATTCTGACGGTCCGCGTCCCACCGTCGGAGCAACGTTATGCCAGCGCCGCCCGGCGCGCGGCATTGTTTCGGGAAGCGCTGCAGCGCATCCGCACCGTCCCGGGGGTACGCGCGGCCAGTATCAACTGGGGGCTGCCGCCCGTGTTCACGCCGGGATGGCCGGTGAGCATCGTGGGCAGCAACCTGACGGAGAGCCGCAGGGTGCTGTTGCACCAGACCGACCAGCACTATCTCGAGGTTCTGGGCACTCCCCTGTTGCAGGGACGCTTTCTCGAATCGCAGGACGTGAACTCGAGCGCACACAGCGCGGTCGTGAACCAGACCTTCGTGCGCAGGTATTTTGCCGGCGTCGGCGCGATCGGCCACCTGGTGCGCATTCCTTCATTTCGCGAAGCGCCCTGGAGCCTGGCGGACGATTCCTTCCTGATCGTGGGAATTGTGGCGGACACCGTGAACCAGGTGAGCTCGAACGAAATCTGGCCGGAGTTGTACGTCCCGTTCACGGTTCTGAATCGCGCGGACCGCATTTTTGTGCGCGGGGCCGGCCGGGCGGAAGCGCTGGATAAGGCCGTGAAGGCCGAGATCTATGCGACGGATCCGGCCCAACCCGTGATGGACGACCAATCGATGGCCGCGCTCCTGCGCGAAAACGCCTACGCGCGGCCGCGTTTCAACCTGCTGCTCTTCACGGTATTCGCGACTCTGGGCCTGGTTGTGGCCCTGTTCGGGATCTACGGCGTGATCTCGCACAGCGTGGCGCAGCAGACGCGGGAGATCGGGATTCGCATCGCGCTGGGTGCGACCTTCAGACAGGTGGTCGGAATGGTGCTGAGTTCCGGGGCTCGATTGCTGGCCATCGGAATCGGGATCGGCCTCGGTGCCAGCCTGGCATCGGTCAAGGTTCTCTCCGGGCTCGTGCGCAACGTGTCGACCTTCGACCCGTATTCGTTCGCGGCGGTGACGCTGCTGCTTTTGGCAGCCGGCCTCTTCGCCAGCTACTGGCCCGCCCGCCGCGCCGCGCGGGTGGATCCGCTGAGGGCCCTAAGGGACGAATAACGCCTATCTTGTACTCACCAATCGAAGTATGCTTTACTCGGGACACCGATGACCCTTCGAGGCAAGACCTGCACTCTCTTGCTGGGCACAACGATTCTGGGTGGCGCTGATCTGGCGATTCGACTGGTCGACATCGCGGCCCCTTCCGGGCTGGTTCTGCCAAACACGTATGGCGGAAAGGACAAGAAGACCTACATTCTGGAATCGACCGGTAACGGCGCGGCGATCTTCGATTACGACGGCGATGGCGCCAACGATATTCTGATCCCCAATGGCACTACTCTCGACGGTCCCACGAAAGACGCACCGCGGACCGTCCACTTGTATCACAACGATGGCCACGGCAAGTTCAGCGAGCGATCGCGGGAGGCGGGCTTCACTGTCGAAGGTTGGGCGCAAGGCGTCTGCGTCGGCGACTACAACAACGACGGCAAGCCTGACGTCCTCATCACCTACTACGGCCACAACCGCCTCTACCGAAATCTGGGCAACGGGAAATTTGCCGACGCGACCAGCGAGGCTCACCTGCCCGCGTTCGGGGTCCGCTTCGGCGCCGGGTGTTCCTTCGTGGATTACGACCGCGACGGCTGGCTTGACCTTTTCGTAGCCAACTATCTGGCGCTCGACCTGGCCAAGACTCCCAAACCAGGCGAAGATCCGTCCTGCAACTGGAAAGGCCTTACCGTCTGGTGCGGGCCGCATGGCCTCCCTATGGCGACGAACAACCTCTACCACAACAATCGCGACGGCACCTTCACCGACGTCTCCGAAGAGGCGGGTATCCTCAAGCCGGGCGGGCGTTACGGACTCGGCGTGGCCGCCGCCGATTTCGACAACGACGGCTGGCCGGACATCTATGTTGCCTGCGACCAGACCCCGAGCCTTCTCTATCGCAACCGACACGACGGCACCTTCGAGGAGCGCGGCGTGGAAGCGGGCGTGGCTTACAATTTCGACGGGCAGCTTCAATCCGGTATGGGTGTGGCGGTCGCCGACTATGACGACGACGGCCGCCTGGATATCGCCAAGACGAATTTCTCCGGCGACATTCCTTCGTTGTTCCGGAACGAGGACGGCAAGTTCTTCACCGACGTATCACCCGCCGCGGGGCTTGGGAATCATCATCTGCTTGGATGGGGGATCGCGTTCATCGACCTCGACGACGACGGGTGGAAGGACCTGATTATCGCCAACGGCCACGTTTATCCCGAGGTGGATCGCTCTCCCGTGGGCGACCGCTACCGCCAGCAGACGCTGGTCTATCGCAACCTGGGCAACGGCAAGTTCATGGACATCACCGCCCAGGCCGGTCCCGGGCTCACCCCGCTTCGGCCGGCCCGCGGGCTGGCAATCGGCGACGTGGACGGGGACGGGCGGCCGGAGATCGTGATCGTCAACATGAACGACACCCCCAGCCTGCTGAAGAATCAGGGGCCGCGCAGGAATTTTCTTTCCATCAGCCTGGTGGGGACAAAATCAAACCGGAGCGCCATCGGAGCGCGAGTCGTGGTCGAGGCCGGGGGCCACCGGCAAACGGACGAGGTGATGAGCGGCGGCAGCTTTTATTCGCAGCACGATCTGGCGCTCTATTTTGGATTGGCGGATGCGGCGCAGGCGAGCCGGCTCGAGGTGCGCTGGCCCAGCGGCGCGGTACAGGAATGGAAGGACGTGGCGGCCAACCAGAGACTGGTCATCACCGAAGGCGGTTCCAGGCTGGATCGCCGGTGAAGAAGCGGCTTCGCATCGCGCTTCCCGCCGTGGTGGGCCTGTTGGCGCTGGCTTCTCTCCTGACACTGCCGGAGAAGTCCGACCCCGCAGGCGGTCCGATTCTTGCGGGCGCACAGATCGATCCGGCTGTGCTGGCGTTGATCGAGAAGAGCTGTGGGGACTGCCATTCCGAGCGAACTGTCTACCCGTGGTACAGCTACGTGGCGCCGGTGTCGTGGCTGGTCCAGAGCGACGTCAGGAACGGCCGCCGGCATCTGAACCTGTCGCGCTGGAGCGAGTATCCGCTGGTGCGGCGCGAACGGAGCCTCTCGGAGATCGCCAACCAGGTGAAAGAAGGCGAGATGCCCCTGCCCATTTACCTGGTGATCCACCGGGACGCACGGCTGTCGCCGGCGGACGTCGATGCGATTTTCCGCTGGACGCAGGCGGAGCGCGCGCGGCTGATCGAGGAAAGCGCGGCAGGCGGGCATTAGTCGCGCGGCTCTTCGATCGTGACCACGCGATCGGCGGCCGAATTCCTTAGCGTCTGGCGCCTGCCCGAGGGCCAGTCGATTTCGATGCGATCCACCTGCGTGGAGGCGCCCAGCCCGAAGTGCAGGCGGAGATCGCTTTGCGAGAGGTAGCTGCCGCCGCTGCGCACTTCGTCCACCTGCGTGCGATCTCCGGCGGTCAGCCGTACCCTGGCGCCCAGCGCACTGCGATTCGACCGCGTGCCGGTCAGCTTCAGCAATACCCAGTGGTTCGGCGGGCGGGTGACTTGCTTCAGAAGCGACGGTACTTCGTTCTGATTGTTGATCAGCACCTCGACCAGGCCATCGTTGTCGTAGTCGGCAAAAGCCGCGCCCCGGGCCGAGTGGCGCTCGGCCAGACCCGGGCCGGCTGTTTCCGAGATGTCGGCGAACTTTCCGCCGCCCAGATTCCGGTAGAGGATGGCGCGATCCCGGAAATGAATATCGATCCCCAGCCGTTCGACCTCCGGGAAGACGTGGCCATTCACCAGCAGAAGATCCTTCCACCCGTCGTTGTCGAAATCGAAAAAGCCGCAGCCCCAGCCGACATAGCGCGTGTTGCGCGCAAGGCCCGCGAGCGCGGTGGCATCGTCGAAGTCGCCGCGTCCGCGATTGCGATAGAGCGTTTCCCGTTCGTCGGAGAAATTGCTGCGGAAGATATCCAGCCAGCCATCGCCGTCGTAGTCGCCGGCAGAGGCGCCCATGCCCGACATGGCATTGCCGTTTTCGTCGTAGGCCACGCCGCGCAGCACCGCCTCTTCGCTGAATTTGCCGTTCGCATGGTTGATATAGAGGAGCGAGGGTGTGCGGTCGCAAGCCACGTAGATGTCCACCAGGCCGTCGTTGTTGAAGTCGCCGGTCAACACCCCCAGCGAATAGTTGCGGTCGGGCTCGGCGATGCCGCTGGCCGCGGAGACATCGGTAAAGGTGCCGTCCCCGTTGTTGTGATAGAGAATGTTGCGGTCGAACTCCAGGCCGCGCGGACCACAGGCCACCGGGAGGTTGCGATACCAGCAGTAGGGATTCTCGCCCGGCTCGGGCGTGTTCCTGGGGTCGAATTTCAGGTAGTTGGCCACAAACAGGTCGGCATGGCCGTCGCGGTCGTAATCCAGGAAAGCGCAGCCGGTGTTGTAGCGGACGCGGTCCTGCTTGAGACCGGCGCGTTCGGTCACGTCCTCGAAGCGGCGCCCGCCGATGTTGCGGTAGAGGTGATTCTGGCCCCAGTAGGTGACGAACAGGTCGGTGAATCCGTCGTTGTCGTAGTCGGCGGCGCACACTCCCTGCCCCCATCCGGCGGCGGCAGCCAGCCCCATCTTGGCCGTGGCATCGGTGAAACGGCCCTGGCCCTCGTTGTGATACAGGCGGCTCAGGCCGCCTTCGCCGGAGACGAGGAAGATATCGGGAAGGCCGTCGTTATCGTAGTCGAAAAACGCGGCTCCGCTGCCCGTGGTTTCGACGATGAACTTTTTGGTCTTGTCCCCGCCGTTGGGGAACGGCCTGGTCAGTCCGGCTTTGGCGGCCACGTTTTCAAACCGCGGAGCGTAGATCGCGCCCGCGAAGAATAGCAGACCACACGCGCCGGCGAACAGTTTCACTGCTTGGACGCCTTGTCCCCAAGTTTCTTGAGGAACTCCGTAAACTCGCCTTCCGGAGGCCGGCTGAGCTTGTCGAAGACCGCCTTTTCGCGCTGCGCGTCCTCGGTCCTGCCGGCATTGCGATAAGCCATCATGAGCGCATAGTGGGCCGATTCGCTCGTGGGCTGCAGCTTGACTGCCCGCTCCAGCAGGCCGATGGCTTCGGTATACTTTTTCGCGTCCGCCTTCGTCCTGGCCAGCGCCACCAGCGCTTCGCCGAATTCCGGGTTGAGCGACACGGCCTTTTCGAATCGCGCCGCTGCTCCTGCCGGATCTCGCTCCGCGACGAGGATCTGGCCGATCTGATATTCGGCAACGGCATCACTCGGATTGAGCGTCAGCTCGGCTTGGAACTCTTTCCGCGCTTCCTTCAGGTTCGCGGAATCGTGCGATTGGAGAAGCAGCGCGCGTCCCAGGCGGTAGTGCAGGTTGAGGGCCGCCGGGTTCTTCTGAATTGCCTTGCGATACTCCGTGGCGGCGTCTTGATACCGGCCCTGAAGCTCGAAAATCTCACCGGAAAGCTGGTTGACGCGAAACGACGCAGGCGTCTTCTGGTACATCTGGAAGACCGCGTCGTTCCATCCTTTCATGTGGACCTTGGCGGTTTCATACAGGACATCGGCATCGTCCGGGAAGCTCTTCTGAAGTTTTTCCAGCACGGCCTCCGCTTCGGACATCCGGTTCTGCGCAAGGGCGCACTGCACCAGTGCGAGGCCGGCGAGCCGCCTTAGCGAGCCTTCCGGGTTGCTGTCGAATTGCTGTTGCAGATCAGGCCGGGCGGCGTCGCAGGCGCCTGTCGCTGCGCGGCTCAAGCCGAGGAATGTGCGCGCCACGGTGTCTCTCGGCGAACCGTCGACGATCTTTTCCAGCATCTGCCGGGCCTGAAGGTAGTGGCCGCGATGAAAGGCGTCGACGGCTTCGGCTGTGGTTTGCGCGCTCAGAGATGCGGCCGCGAAAAGAAGCGGCAGGAACCTAATGACCGGCATCGTCCACTACCAGGTCGAGATCGCCGAACCGGTGGCGCAGTTTGCCTTCGATGAGCCGAAAGCCGAGCAGAGGCGGCGCTCCGGGGGCGATCCGGGCCGACGGCGCGAGACGCTCGGCGGGCGGTGTCGCAATTTCCGCCACCTGTCCGGAGAGTGCGATCTGATCGACCAGAGCCGCGGTCGGCTGGTCCAGCGCCAGCAGCAGCGCGACAATCGAAGCGCGAATCATCGGGTCTCCAGTTCGCGAAGCGCGTTGGCTGCTGCCTTGCTGTCCGGCTTCTGTTTGAGCAGGCGCAGCATCACCTCGCGCGCCCTGGCGCGATCTCCGAGGGTGACATAGATTCTCCCGAGGTTCATGTACATTTGTTCGTCGTCCGGAGCCACGCGGATGCCGTATTCGAAGGCCGCGACAGCATCGTTGGCCTGCCCCATTTGCACATATAATACTCCGAGGTTGTTGATGGCGCCAGCATAGTCGCGTTTCACCGTGATGGCCTGCTGGAACCATACTTTCGCCTCGCTGTAAAGCCGATCGCGCGCCGCCAGCAAGCCGAGTTGATTCGGAGCCTCGGGATCTTTCGGATCGACTTCCATGGCACGGCGGAACAGATCGGCGGCCGCCGCGGAATCGTCGAGGCGGGATTTCACCTGGCCCGCATTGATGAGGGGGTAGGCGGCTTTGGGCAGCAATTCCGCTGCATGGCTGTAATCTTTGAAGGCCGCCGGCAGATTGCCGGCCGCTGCCTCGACGCCGCCCAGATTGTTCCACGCTTCGCCCAGGCGCGGATTGGCTGCCACAGCTCGTTCGAGAAACGTGCGGGCCGGCTCAAGACGGCCGGCATCGAGGTGGATCTGGCCGAGGGCGTTGAGCGCCTTGTCGTTCTGCGGAGAGCGCCGCGCAACTTCTTCCAGGTACGGGAGGGCCTTTTCCGGATAACCGGCCCAGTAGAAAGCCGCGCCGAGTTTGAAATAGTTCCGCCGCGGTGTTCCGACGTAGTCTCCGGCGAACGGCAGCGCGAGGCGTCGCCGATCGGCCTGGCGCATGCGCTGGAGATCGGCGGCGAGAGCGGTGGCATCGGGGACAGCGGCGTAGAGTTTATGCGCGCGGCCGGCATCGTCGATGAGCAGCACAAATGGCAGTGTCAACGCCGAGCGCCAATCGAGCAGGTATCGGCGAAAGAGCGCATAACCGGCCGCCACCTCCTCGGGCTCGCGGGAAAGATCCACGACTTCCACGTCGCGAGACAGATTCGGCCTCTCGCCCTGGCCGATGAAGAGCAGGCCGGGTCCTTTGCGCTTGTCAGGCAACGGAACCGGCTCGATCAGCCACGTATCGTGGGCGCGCGGCTGGTTGTCGGCCGTGAGCGCGGCCGACTGCGATGCGCCTGGCAGCGCTGGCGAGGCGAATGGCTGCTTGCGCACATCGTCCGAGCCTTCGGTGATCTCGTACCGGAAACCAGCAGCAAGATTGTGAAACTCCTGACGGGCTCCCGAGGGCCACAGGATTTTCACGCTGCCCGCTATTACGGCATCTCCCAGGCCGAAGTGCAACACCTTGGTGTGCTGCGAGAGATACCCGGAGCCGGCTTGCAGGAACTTAACACGGCCATCGACCTCTACCCGCGCGCCGACGGCATCGCGATTCGACTTCGTGCCAGTCAGTTTCAGCGCGATCGCCTTGCGGCCCGCGGCGGACTGGTTCCGGAAGACCTTCACCTGCGGTCCGAGACGGCTTTTCAGCAACAGGTCGAGGTTGCCGTCGCCATCCAGGTCCGTGGCCGCGAACGCGCGGCTGTCCAGCGCGCAATCAATTCCGCTGACCCCGGAAAAATCGAAGTAGCGTCCGTCCCGGCGGGCGTAGAAGACATTCGGCTCGCGACCGTTCCAGCTATAGTCCTCGCGGATGAATTGGTTGATCGCGTTCCACCCGTTTTCGTAGGCTTCGGAGCGCTCGTCCACGACAGGCGATCGCGCCACCACCTGCCGCCAGAAGAAGCTCATCAGGTCGGCTTGAATCGGGCCGGTGAGCATGCCGCAGGTGACATAGATCTCGGGAGCGCCGTCGTTATCGAAATCGTGGGCGTCGGCGCACCAGGCCCAGCGTCCCATTTCGACGCCCTGCTCCGCGCCGGTTTCGGCGAACGTGCCGTCGCCGCGATTGCGGAAGAGCGAGTTGCCCTTGGTGTGGCGGCGATAGGCTTCGCGCAGATCGGCGCTGGCAGCCGCCGGATGGAACGCCGCGTCATTGGTCACGCGCTGTCCGGCGTCGCTCCACATATTCGACACGTACAGGTCAGGGTTGCCGTCGCCGTCGTAGTCGAACCAGGCGGCGCTCATGCCGGGTCCGAGATCTTCCACTCCAGCCGGTCCCGCGGCATCGTGAAACTTTCCGCCGCTGTTCCGATACAGGTTGTGACGCCCGAAATCGTTGGCGACATAAAGGTCCGGCCAGCCGTCTCCGTCGAAATCGCACCAGGCGGGCGCAAAGCTGAAGCGATTGTTGTTTTCATTCAGACCTGTCGAATCGGTCGCGTCCTCGAATGTTCCGGAGCCGTCGGCTGCAAGCTGATTGCGGAACAGGAAATTCGGCGGACCGTTGCGCGCATCGTGATAAGGAACCGGGTAGTGATACTGATCTTCGCTCTGGAAGTAAGTGTACGTACAGAGGTAGAGGTCGACCTTTCCATCGCGGTCGTAATCGGCTGCGGACATACCCGTGAAGCTACCCTGCGGCGCGGCGCGGAATTGGAATGCATCGGCCCGCAGTGCGAAAGTTCCGTCGCCTTGGTTCAGAAAAAGCACAGGCCCGGCCGCGCGCAGGACCACGAGATCCTGAAGCCCCCGATTCCGCAAGTCGAGGAACAGGGCCGACGCGGTATCGTCCAACAGGCCCACGCCGGCACGTTCCGTGATGTCGAGCATGCGGCCGTCCTGGACGCGGTAGAGGCGGTTGGGCAGCCCGCCCGGCTGGCAGACATAGATTTCGTCGAGGGCATCGCCGTCGATATCGCCCACGGCGATTCCGTTGCCGCCGTAGATATCGATTCCGGATGCGGAATCGAGGCGCGCCCGCCAGTACGGGATGCCGCGCAGGAGTTGGTCGCGAAATGCGGCGTCGGAGCCGAACATCTCGCCGGTGACGTCGCGGAAGAGGGGCCCGCGGGATTTCGTCATGGTCTCGCGGATTGGCTGAAACTCCGCGAGGCGTCCGTCCTTCCAGGTCTGGCGCCACTGGCCGACGCGGTATTCGAAACCTCCGGCCTGGGTACTCGCGATCTCGTAGCGAACCACGCCTCCAGACAGCACGAAGTACCGCGCATCGCGGACCATTCCGAGCGAGTCCACCCACTTGCGCAAGCCTGCTTCGATGTCACCGGGCGCGGCATCGAACTCGGCTTCGAAGCAATCGGGCGCGACGGCGCGATAGCGGAGCGGCAGCGGCGATACGCCGCGGAAGTCTTGCGCGAGCGGCAGCGCGCGACTTTCCGTCAAGCTCTGGAGCCGTGTAACGATCTCCATCGCGGCTTTCTCGCCCGCGAATTCGTCGTTGCCTGGTTCGATGTACGCGGCTTGCCCCTCGTACGGAGCTGGCTTCCGGAAGTGTACGGGAAATGGCGCGCCCGCACAGTGTCGCGGGCGCAAGAAGCCGCTGGCTGCCAGACTTCCGATGAACTGCCGGCGATTCATGCTCAGACGTTCAGCCAGCCCTTCAAGTGGCGAAACACTTCCGGGACCTTTACAGGCCCCGGCGCGGCCAGCAGAGAGAAATCGGACGGTCCCATGGCGAGCATCTCATCCATTCCGTCGCCGACAAAAAGGTACGCCGTATTCGTCCGATATTCCGCGTATTTTTCGAATTCCTGCCAGATGTACTGGTAGAAGATCTCCAGGTCCACGTACGAACCCAGCGTGTCCATCTGCGAAGGAATCGGGTTGGTGGCGTCCTGATCGGCGTAGATCAGCAGACTGCTGAAGGGCTTCACCTTGTTCCTGATGCCGAAACCGACCACGGCCACCGACGGGCGCGCGCGGCGCACTGCCTGTACGGTGGCCCATTCGACGAAGGTATTGTTGATGAGCAGCGTACCATTGCCACTGAGCAGGATGGCGCGTGCAAATTCCGCGAGGATCGGGTCGTGCGCTACGTCACCTTCCGACGCCAGAATCTTCATCTGCTTGAGGCGCGCGCTTAGTTGCCGAGGACCCGGGATCTCGTGCGCTTCCACCACGCTCTGCACTTCCCGCATCAGGCGCTTGCGATACAGCTCCAGCGATGCATAGCTGTACTTGACCATTGGCGAGCTGTCGCCCAACCGCGCGACATCCGCGCCCGCTTCGACTACCCAGGACGAGTAAGGTCCGCCCTTCTTGCCCGCGGCGAACAGTTCGCCGATGGTGGGCGCCCGGCTGCTCCGCGGTTCCCCGGTAAGAAGCAGCGGCAGAAAATCCTCCACGCTTTCGGGAACCTCCAGCGGGATTCGCGTGCCCCTGCCGCGAAAACGCGTCCACATGCGGCCGGGATCGGCGGGCAGTTGGGACGGCGCGATCACAATCACCAGGCGCGCATGGCCGCTGCGCGCGACCTCGGCGTCCAAAACCGGATCCAGTTGCGCGAAGACCTTGGACACGGCGCCGCGCCACTCGGCATAATACGGATTGCGATTGAGGAAATCCACCTGTTCGAGCGTGAATTGGCCCGGAGGCCACGTCTTGTCGTTCACCCCCATGCGGGTTTCGATCTCGCGCAGGGGCTGAAACAAGCGCTCGACTTCCTGCGGGCCGGTGCGGTCCAGCAGGCCGAACAGGCGTTCGAAATAGCTCTGCTCGGCGGGAAACAGGAAATCCCAATCCTTCATCTGGTCGAAGCAAAACGCCGCGAAGGAGCGAGGCAGGCGGTCGGAGACTTTGGGCGGGGCAGCGGACATTACAGCAGCAGCTCCCGCATGGGGACGCCGGCCAGCCCGGCGGCCTTTACGCCCAGCAATTCGGCCGCGGTGGCGGCCACATCCACGTGGTGAACCGGCCGGTCCGTCTGGCCCGGCGAGACCGCGGCGCCCAAGGCCAGCAGCCAGGTGTTGCGGCAGGAAGGATCGCCGCTGCGGTGATTCAGAAATCCGTTGGCGGCATTCTTGTCGCCGTCGCGGCCAAGTTCGGGAAGCACGAGCAGCGTAGTCCGGTCCTTGTACTGGCGGTTGCTCTGAATCTCGTCCCACAGCATTCCGGTAAGCCGGTCGGTGCGGGTGATGGCGTTCAGGTACAGCGAGTACGAGCCCCAGTGGGCCACGTCCATGTCCCAGAAGTTCACCAGGATCAGGCGGGGCGCGAACTCGCGCATGATTTCGCGGGTGATGAAGAACGTGAGCTCGTCGCCGGAGGTCGGAGCTTCGGGCCCGTTGATGTACTCGACCAGGCCGCGCACCAGCGTTTCGCGCACCTGTTTGTCGAGTTTTCGGCCGGCCTGAAAAATGGTCCAGCCGACCCCTTCGTAGCCCTCGCTGAGCACGCCCTCCAGGCGCCGCAGCACGTCGTCGCGATTGGCCACCCCGCCCTCGGTTCCCCGCTTCACTACCTCCTGCACCGCTTCCAGCAAAAGCTGTTTGGGCAGCACCACGTTCGCCCCATACGGCTGCCCAAACGCGTGGTCGGAACTCCAGCCCATCGAGGCGAAGCTCTTGTTGGTTGCCACCGCCCACGCATCCAGCGAACCCGCGCCGGATTGTTTGCGATAGAACTCGAACAACGTCGGGCCGGCGGGCGGCTGGAAACCGAAATCGTCCACACGCTGCCAGTTGCCCGTGAGAATGCTGGCCGTGGAGTTGAAGTGCGAGAGCACTCCCGAATTGATGCAGTTTTGGTAGAAGTAGCCTTTGTCGCGCAGCCCAACCAGGTGGGGAATGTTGTGCAAACCCTCGGGGGCGAAAGTCTCCGAGTACCGTACGCCGCCGCCGAAGGTGACGATGATCACCTTGTTCGCAGCGCGGTGTTTCGGCTCTTGGGCGGCAAGCGGTCCCGGCACGATCCGGTTGGCGATGGAGAGCCCGGCAAGCTGCACGAACCGCCGCTTGGTCAGGCCGGGCATCTAATACTCCGTGATCTCTCCGCCGCTGATTTTCCGGCGCACGTTCGCGCCCAGGTCGAGCGGATGGTCGTAGCCCGATTTGATCTCGCCGGTCGGCGAGTAGTACGGGCCGATGTCGCACGCCATGCTGCCCTTGCCTTCGGCAACGAACTCGATGCTGGTGATCAGCTTCGCCGACTTGTAGCCATAGCGGGCAGGGTCGATCAGACGCAGCGGCGCGCCGTGCCGGTCGGCGAGCGGCTTGCCCGCCATGTCGAGCGCGAACAGCACGCGCGGAGCAAGCAGGTCTTCGATGGTGAAATACTCGTACCACTTGTCGGCGCACTCGATGCGGACCGCCTTGGCGGTGCGCAGCGGCTTCACATTCTCCACCAGGTGGCCGAAACGGAACCCGCCCCACGTGGTACGAGAAGACCAGCACTGCACGCATTTCATGCGCGAGTTCTGGGTCTCTTGTGGAAAGCGACGGAGTTGCGCCAGCGGGAGCGCCTGCGGCTTTTCGATCAGGCCGTGAATTTTCAACTGATAGGTTGCGGGATCGAGGGCAGGAACCGGGCTGTACCACATGAGGCGAAAGCCGAACTCGTCGGCCTCGTCACTGGGTAACAGGAGCTTGCGCTTGGGATCGTCGGCGCGCAGACTACCGGCACTGAGTACGGCGGCGGCGAGAAACCGGCGGCGGTTCATGGGCAGCCTCATTTTATCCCAGCCATGCCGGAAGCGGCGGCGGACGACAATTTCGCATGCATCTCGCGCTCCGCACGCGCTTCATCCGGTTTGCCCAGCCGATCGTAGAGGCGCGCCATGCGGTAGTGAGCCACGGGATCGCCGGGATTCAATTCGATGCTTCGACGGATCTCCTTCGCTGCCTCCGCGAAGTCGCCCCGCTGATCCAGCAGCACGCCCAACTCGAAATGCGATTCCCAGAAGGCGCCGTTCTGCGCCAGCGATTTGCGGATCAGCGCGTCAGCCCGAGCCGGGTCCTGCAGCGCGAGACTCTTGCCGTAAAGAAAACTGCTGAGATAGTTGTCAGGCGCTCGTTTGGCGAATCCGGCGAAGGCCATCGTGATGCGGGGCAGCCGGTCTTCGGACTGATCCAGCATCTTGCCGAGAAACACGTAAGGCTGTTCGACGCCGGGGTCGAGATCGATGGTGCGGAGAAAAGCGTCTGCGGCCTCGGGAAAGCGCCGCAGGCCGTAGTACGAAACGCCGGCCGCCAACTCGAGCTGGGCGCTTTTGTCGAAGTTCTTCAGGCCGGAGTTCAGCAACTCGAGCGCATTCGCGAAATCCTGCTGTTTGAGGTAGAGTTGCGCCAACTCGAAATAATACGACTCTGTGTAGGGGCTTTTCCGAATCGCTGTCCGCAGCAATTCCGCCGACTTCGCGCTATCGCCAGCTTCCGAGTAGTACAGCGCCAGCCCGTGGAGAATGGCGGCGTCGGAGGTCAACATCTCCGCCTTGTTGGCGGCTGCCTGCGCGGCGCCCGGCTGGCTTAGCTTCCGGTAGGTCTGCGCCAGGGCCAGCCAGACACGCGCATCGCGGGGCTCGAGCCTGGCAGCGGCCTCCAACTGCGATTGCGCTGCGCTCAGGTCGTTAGCGTTCAGCGCCACAAGACCGGCGTGATATGTGGTGTCAAACTGCCCGGCAACGAGAACCACAAACAGCCAGAACATAAGAAAAGGGAAGAGCCCCTCCGGCTCTCCCCTTCAGTCTAATCGAGCCTGCGACCGTCAGAAATGCAGCCGAAGCGAGAACTGAATGTGACGCTCCGACCCCGCATAGGTACTGGTAATCTTCCCGAAATTGCCGTTCCCACCCAGCGACCTGGCGTCCTGCAGGTTATTGTCCGGAGTGTTATAGACCGGCGTGTTTGCCAGGTTGAAGGTCTCCGCGCGGAACTGAACCCGGAAACGCTCCGTGATCGGGAAATCCTTGAACACGGAGAAGTCCAACGTACGCGTGGGAGGACCGGTCTCGCTCTGCAACCCCAGGTTGCCGCCGGTAAGAGCGGCCGGAACAGCCACGTTGTTGATGTTGAACCACTGGCTGGGATCGCGTCCCGTCGATGGCGCGGCATTCGGATCCATGCCGGGAATCGCATCGGGCCGGCACGCGCCCCAGACGCCCTGGCAGCCGTTGTACCGGAGCGTGTAAGGAACGCCGGTCCGCAGAGTCAGGATGCCGTTGACGTGCCAATTGCCGATCATCGTGTCCGCAAGCCGGTTCATGTTGTTGCCCAGAGGCTTCCCCTTGCCGAACGGAATATCGTACGTGAAGGCAGTGGTGAAGTTGTGCCGGATATCCCACGACGCGCTGGAATATTCGGATGCGAAATTAGTCGGGTCCGGAGTGCCTAACCCGCTCGACCCGCTCAGCGGGGTGCCGCTGTTGGCCAAGGCATGGCTCCAGACGTATGAGACCAGCATCTGGAGTCCGTGGGAAAACCGCTTGTCCAGTTTGGCCGAGGCCGCCGCGTAGTTGCCGTATCCGAACGATGACGTCATCGACAGCCCGTTGCCGATCGAGGCGCAGGCAGGACAATTGGCCGGTGGCAGGATGACGCGCTGCGTCTCGCCATTGATCGCCGAATTGGTAGTGCCGATGTTCACAGACGGATCGGAATTCCACAGCACTACCTGGTGGGACTGGTGATTGCCCTCATAACCCAATTCCAGGGCCATATTGCTTGGCAGTTCGTGCTGGATGACGAAGTTCCATTTCTGCACCAGCGGGTTGCGGAAGCTATCCTGCACGCCGCGGAAGGAAACCGGCGCCGGCAGTGTGAACACGTTGCTGGGATATCCGCCGGTCAGTCCGTTGGTGAAGTAGTAGCAGCCGGTGCACTGAGGCTGGGCGACGCCGATGAAGGTGCTGACGCCGCTGCCTCGCGCGAGTTGGACCGTCTCGTTGAACGGCACACCCTCGCCGCGGTTCGGGCTGCCTCCCTGATTCTCTTCGCCGCCGTAGAACATGCCAAATCCGACGCGAATGACCGTCTTCGGAAGCACCTGATAGGCGATCCCGACGCGCGGGCCGAAATCCCACTTGTCCCACGGAACCAGCGTGCTCGGAACCTGGCCTCGTGAAACCTGAATAGTCGGAAAGGCCGTCGCGAAATTGGGAGGCAGAGGCGAATCCTGATTCGGCCCCTTCGGAATGTAGAGCGTCAGGTTCTGCAGATCGAAGTTCGCCTGGCGCGCGAACCGCTCATCAATCGGCGACCACAATTCGTAGCGCAAGCCCAGATTGATGGTCAGCTTCGAAGTGACTTTCCAGTCATCCTGCGCATACCACGCCCACGCGGACTTCTGAGACGAAACGAAGTTCGTGGTCGAAATTGCGCCGTTATCGATCTGTCCCAGCAGAGCCGATGCGATGGGATCGCCGGTTACGGTGTTGATTGCGGCACCGGTCGAACCCTTTGTCGTGAGAGGGAATGCAGTCTCGTTTTGGCTATAGACGATATTCCCGTGCGGGTCGGGCACCTGGAAGAAGGGGAACCTGATGGGCCGGTATTCCGCGCCGAACTTCAGCGCGTGTGAGCCCTTATTGAGCGCGACATTCTGAATGAAGTCCCAGACGTTGTTGAATTCCTTGGTGGGGATCCAGTCATTTGCGCCCGTCTGCGCATAGCCGTTACTGAAAGTGATTTGTGGCAGCCCGCCGTTGTTGGCATAGGCGTTGGTCGGGTTGTAGCCGGCAATGCCGAACTGGGTGAAGAGGTCCGTGCCCGGGTTGGCGCCCAGGCGTGAAGTCACCAGGCGTGTGAACCCGACCCGGGTCTCCGAAACAAGCGTCGGACTCCATACGCGCGTATAGCTCATCTGCGCATTCCGGCTCAAATCGGTTTCCTGGGCGCCCTGGAAGGGAGAACCGTCAAGCGCACCGGGGAAAGGCACGCCGCTGGCCAAGCCCGTGTTGGCCCAACTCACGGAACCAAATAGGCTGTCTTTGGTGCTGATCCGGTAGTCGACGCGGGCATCGCCCTGATCCGATTGCCGGCCCCCGGGAGTGATGTAGTAAAAGTCGTTCGCGGGGAAGGTCCCGATCTTGATAGGTTGATTGGTATCCGGATACGCCTGAAGGATCTTGTTGAACGCCGGATCGAAGCGGTTCGATGGAATCTGGTTACCGACGAACGGTGTGCGCGAAACCGGTACGCCGCTGGAGTTGTACACGGTCGAGAGCGGATCGTAGATGGCGCCTTGGTTAATCGAGGTGCCCGTGGCGGGATCCGTGGCAATCGCGCCGCCCAACTCGCTGGAGAAATCGCCTCTCTTCATCGCAGCCGTCGGGACCGTGGTGAAGCCCGAATAGCCGAGGCCCGACACGGAGCCGCCGGATGAGGCGATGCGGGTTCCTTGATAGTCGCCAAATATGAAGAGCTTGTTCCTCTTAATCGGACCGCCGAGCGTGGCGCCGAACTGGTTCTGCACGAACGGTCCGCGCGGCACACCGGCCAGATTGTTCTCCCAGCGGTTGGCGTCCAGATCCTTGTTCTGGAGGATCTCGAACAGGCTGCCATGTAACTGGTTTTCGCCGGATTTCAGGTTGACGTTAATCACGCCGCCGGCAGCGCGTCCGTACTCCGCGTTATAGCCGTTGGTGATTACGTTCATCTCCCCGATCGCCTCGACCGAAGGCCCAATGGCGTAAGCAGTCTGGTTGAGAAAGTCAATGGTGTTGATGTTATTGTCGACGCCGTTGAGGAGGAAGTTATTCTGACCGTTTGAGCGGACGCCGTTCGCGGAGAAACCGCCGTTATTTGCGTCGCGCGCACCCGGTTCCGCCGGGACTACGCCGGGCGAGAGGCGGGCCAGGTAGGCAAAGTTGCGATTCCCGCCGAGAGGAATGTCCGTCATCGTCTTGGTATTCAGGTCCGCGCCGACTTGCGTGCTCTCCGTCTGCAGGATGGGCGCCGAAGCTGCCACCTCGACCGTCTGGCCCACATCGCCGACGGTCAGGGTGATCACGATGCCGGTGCGCTCACCGGCAGTTAACACGATGCCCCGTTGCTCTGCCTGCTTGAACCCCGGAGCAGACACCACCACTGAGTAAGTGGATGGTTTTAGCGCCGGGCGTACGAACTCTCCCACACTATTCGTAATGGTCTGATAAGTGAGCCCGGTGCCCTGCTCCGTGATTTTGATGGTGGCGTTCGTGACCACCCCGCCGGACGTATCGTTGACGGTCCCGGCAAGGGTTCCAAGGTCGCGTTGCCCGAAAGCCGCGAGGGCGCAAAAAACTAGCACACCGGCAAGTCGAAGGCTCGCGACGAAGCGATCAGCTAACTTCCGCCGAAGGGCGGAAGGACTCTGCAGACTGAGCATGTACCCCTCCCTCAACCAAGAACTAGGTATTGGTGGAAAATATCATAAACTGTGAGCGCGTACAAGGCTTATCTTTAACGCTGCCGTGCTGTTGCACATAGCATGGTAGAGCGATTGCCCGGTGCGCCTTGCACCTGCCCCATTTCCCGCCGCGATGCAATATCTGTAAAAAAGTGACAAATGTCACCAGCATCTGCCTTTTGCATCCTGAGGGTTGAAAGTGAGCCATCGGGATCCGAAAATCATGCTCAAGTCATTCCTTTTGTTCGTGGCGGCGCCTCTGCTGGCAGAGGACGCCCTCTCCTTACGCGAGGCGGTGAGACTGGCGTTGAAGGAGAACAGGGCCGTTGCCGCCGCAAATGCCGGCGTGAGCGCATCCGAAGCAAGGGTCGAAGAGGCACGCGCCGGGAAACTTCCGAAGCTGAACTACTCCGAATCCTACACGCGCAGTAATAACCCTGTGTTCGTCTTCGGTTCGCTGCTGACCCAGCACCAGTTCGGGCCGGAGAACTTCGATATTGGAACGTTGAACCGTCCTGGCTCGCTGAATAACTTCCAATCTCTGGTCACCGTGGACCAGAACCTATATGACGCCGGGCAAACGAGAAACACCATGAAGTCGGCCGGCCTCTCGCACCAGATGACGCAAGAGGAACAGCGGCGGACCCGGATGCAGGTCATCTCCGGCGTGGTCCGCGCCTACTACCGCGTGGTTCTGGGCGCGGAGAGCCTCAAGGCCGCGGAACAGGCGCTTCGGTCGGCCGAGGCGGACTTGAAGCGAGCCGAATCGGTGCGCGCGGCCGGTATGTCCACCGATGTCGATGTGCTTTCGATCCGGGTGCATCTCGCCAGTGTCACCGAACAGCGCATCCAGCGAGCCGCGGAGCTCGATGTCGCCAAATCCGCACTCAACGATGCTCTCGGTCTACCGCTCGACACCGGCCACATCCTCGCCACACCATTGGCTCCGCTCGATCTGCCCGACCTGGCGCTGGCCTCCTTCGAACAGGACGCCTCCGCTGCGCGTCCCGAAGCCCGTCAAACCCGCATCGCCGCGGATCTTGCCAAGGTCCAGTCGGAAGCGGTGCGGAGCGCGCTGCTTCCGCAGGTCACCTTTCACGGCGCGTTCGAGGCCGACCGGCAGCAGTTCATCAACAAAGGCGGCGCCAACTGGCTGGCCTCCCTCGGCCTGCACTGGAATCTGTTCAACGGCGGTGCCGACAAGGCGCGAATTGAGGAATCGACCCACTGGATGGAGCGTGCCCATGCCGACGAACAGCGGGTAGATTCTGCGGTCCGGCTCGAAGTGCGGCGCGCCTGGGCCGATCTGCGGGCCGCGCAGCAGCGCATCGAGGTCGCAAAAGCCGCCATGGCGGAAGCCGAAGAGAGTCTCCGTATCACCCAGAACCGTTATGAAGCCGGAATGAGTAACGTGACCGACCTGTTGCGGAATGAGACTGCCGTCCTGGAAAGCCGCACGCGCTACCTGGCCGCGGTGCACGATCAGCGGCTGGCCGCCACTATGTTGGAACTGGCGGCCGGCCGCCTCTCGCCCGACTCAGAGGTATTGAACTGATGCGATTCCTGCCTATTTCCGTTTTCGCCTCCCTCATCGCGCTCGGCGGCTGCGGCGGCAATGAACCTCCTACCAGGGCGGCGTCCTCGGCGGCGGCCGTCCCGGTCCAGGCCGTGACCGTGAGCAGCCGGCAATGGCCCGACGCGTACGAGGCCACCGGCACGGTTCGCGCGCGCACTACCGCGGTGCTCTCGAGCAAGGTCATGGCCTACGTCCGCGAAGTAGCTGTTCAGGTTGGAGACCGGGTTCCGGAAGGCCAGCGCCTGGTCACCCTGGATTCGCAGGACCTGGAGACCAACGTTCGCCGCGCCGAGGCCGCCGAAACCGAAGTCCGGAGCGCCATCCCGGAAGCCGACAA
>DATJYW010000160.1:0-5928 GCA_035499435.1 Candidatus Acidiferrales bacterium
GGCGGCGGCGAACTGGTGATCGACCGGATTCGAGGCGACTGCAAACTGACCACGCAAGGCGGCGATGTGCGGGTGGGTACCATCGGGGGCGGCCTTCGCTGCTCCACCGGGGCGGGCAAGATTACGGCCGGGGTGATCAAAGGCGAAGCCGTCATGGAGACCGTGGGCGGCGACATTTCCGCCACCGAAATCAAAGGGCCCGTGCGCGCCCAGACCGGCGGCGGCGGCATCCATATCGTTCGCGCGGGCGGTGGGGTCAACGCTTCCACGGTCGGCGGACCCATCGTGGTGGAACACGCAGGCGGTCTCGTGGTGGCACGCAATATGGCGGGCCCGGTTCAGGTCGGCGCCGCCGGCGGGGTGCAGTGCGAGTCCGGCTCGGGCGGCATCCGGCTGACGAACATCGCCGGCCCCATGCGCGTTTCCACGTCCCTGGGCAACATCGTGGCGAGTCTCCTTGGCAGCAAGCTGTCGGATTCTTTCCTGGCTACCGCCAACGGTGACATCACGGTGCTGATTCCGTCCAACGTCGGTGTGAATATCCATGCGCAGAACGAGCTTGCCGACACCATGCGCCGCATCTTCAGCGAGTACAACAGCATCACGGTGCGGCGACAGGGACGGCAACTGATCGCGGATGGCCAAGTCAACGGCGGTGGTCCACTGCTGCAGATTTCAGCCACCGCGGGAACGATCTTTATCAAAAAGCAATAATCAATAGAGGTGTGGTTATGAAAGTGACTTTCAAATGCATCCTGGCATGCATGGCGGCGGCGAGCCTCGTCTCTCCCGCCGCGTTCGCCCAGCGCCCTCAGACGTGGGTGATGACCAGCGGCGGAACCTATCTCGGAGTCGGCGGGGTGGATATCACCCCGGATCGCGCCAAGGCGCTCAACCTGAAAGATGAGCGCGGCGTGGAGATCTCCAGCGTCGATCCCGAAGGCCCGGCGTCCAAAGCCGGCCTGAAGGAAGGCGACATCGTCGTCGAATACAACGGACAGCCGGTCGAGGGCTGGACCCAGTTCCGGCGTCTCGTCCAGGAAACGCCGGTCGGTCACCAGGTCAAGCTGAATGTCTGGCGCGGCGGCGCCATGGTGACCCTCACCGCAACCGTGGGTGAGCGCAAGAACCAGCCGATGATCATCGGGCCCGATTCGGGCTGGAATTTCAACATGCCGGCCATGCCCAACATGCCGGAGATGCCGAATATCGAGATTCCGCGCTACGGTTCCGTCCAGAATCCCATGCTGGGCATCGTCGGAGAGCCGCTTGGCCAGGAAGCGCAGTTAGCCGAGTTCTTCGGAGTGCAGGAAGGCGTGTTGGTGCGCAGCGTGAAGAAAGGT
Source organism: Candidatus Acidiferrales bacterium (assembly GCA_035499435.1). Taxonomy (GTDB): domain Bacteria; phylum Acidobacteriota; class Terriglobia; order Bryobacterales; family Bryobacteraceae; genus Solibacter. The sequence continues at coordinate 1,344 of DATJYW010000160.1, forward strand.
TCGTCCGCGGACAAAGCAGGGATCAAAGCCGGCGATGTGATTACCAAGGTAGAAGATACAAATGTTACAACCAGCGCCGAGATCACGCGGGCACTGCGGAATCTTCGGGGCAAGAAGAGCGTCACCGTGACCGTCGTACGCAACCACAAGGAGATGCCGGTAACGATCACGATGGAGACATCGGCCGGCAGCAGCGTCCGAGCCTGAGACGATAAGTTGACACATCGCTGTCAACTTTGCATACACGGAAAGCACGGATGCGCGGTCAATCTCTTTGATTTTCAAGTCGGGGCCATTTGGTGCAGCAATTGCTCATTCACGGGCGTGACTAATTATCGACAGGCCAGCGGCGAGACGAACGACTCACCCATGATAGCGCCCACCAACCAGTCACCCTGCTCGAACCCCTTCTAAATTCCGCAAATTCCTCGCATCCGTCTGCCGCAGGCCTGGCTGCTAAGATGATTTCATGCCCAAAGCGCCCATGTTCGAGGTGGATTGCCCCTGCTGCCAGGCGATCCTGAAAATCGATCCGGAAACCCGTAGCGTGATCGCACACACCGTGCCCGAGAAGCCTAAGCCGATCGAGGACCTGGCGGCCGAGGTGGCCAAGCTTAAAGGAGAGGGCGCCCGGCGGGAGCAGCTTTTTCAAAAGAGCGTCGAGGCCGAAAAGCAGCACGGTCAGGTTTTGCAGAAGAAGTTCGACGAGCTGTTCAAACGGGCCAAGGAAAATCCGGACGAGAAGCCGCCCACGCGGGACATCGATCTTTAAAGCGCCGGATTCTCCCCCTCGAACGGCTTGTACCCGTGGCGCCGCATGACTTCCCTTGCGGCGCTTTCGCTCTCCGGCAGTACGTAGAAGAACGCTCCCGCCCGCACGGTTTGAAAGATTATCCCGCCACGATACTGATCGGCCTCGACTCCGTAATCGACGCCGCTCTCGGTGAAGACCTTCTCCAGGCGGAGCGCGTCGCGCAGCCGCTTAGCGATATAGATCAGTTTCGGTTCCTTGCCGTCGAAATAAGAGGCTTCCTGCTTCATCCGAAGCCTCCAGTGTAGCGGTAGACTGGGGAGATATGTTGTACCGGAAGGCTGTTCTGCTGGGACTTTCCATGCTGCCGGCTTTTTGCGCGGATTGGAATCCGCGGCTGGCGGCCGATTATCTCGATGCGCGGCAGAAAGTGTGGTTCGCCTGGCCGCGTGCCAACGGCGGCGCCAAGCCCTGCATTTCCTGCCACACCAGCGTGACCTATTTAATAGCTCGGCCGGCGCTGCGCAAGGCGCTGGGTGAGAGCGGGCCCACGCAGTGGGAGACGGGGTACCTGGAGTCGCTGCGATCGCGCCTGGATAAGCGCACGCCCGATGGACCGGCGATCGGCGTGGAAAGTGTGATGGCGGCGCTGTTTCTGCGCACCCCGGAGGCATTCGACCGTATGCTGGCCCTGCAGATTCGCGAAGGTCCGAAGGCCGGCTCGTGGAAGTGGTATATGACCGACATGGATCCCTGGGAGGAGCCGGAATCCGAGCTTTTTGGCGCCGCGCTGGGTGCGATGGCCCTGGCCGCCGCGCCCGCCGAGTATCGCGGCCGGCCCGAAGTGCGCGAGCGGATTGCGGCGCTTGGAGGGTACCTGCGATCCACCATCGAAGGAGCTCCGCTACAGAACCGTGTTGCTGCGGCTTGGGCCTCGGCGAAGCTGCCGGAAGTACTCGATGCCAAGACGCGCCAGGTGGTGATCCAGGAGGTGCTGAGCAAACAGCAGCCCGATGGCGGTTGGGACATGGAATCGCTGGGGCCATGGAAAAAGCACCCCGAAGCCCAACCCGCTGTATCGGGGAGCACGGGATACGCCACCGCGTTCGTTACGCTGGCGTTGCTGGAGTGCGGGCAGCGCTCCAACGACCCGAAGATGGCCAAGGCGCTCATCTGGCTGCGCACCCACCAGGACCCGAACGGCGGTTTCTGGACCGCCCAGTCGATGAACCACACCTTCAAGCCGGACTCGATCGAGGCCGGTTTCATGAACGATGCGGCCACCGGATTCGCGGTGCGCGCCCTGCTGAAGGGGCTGGACTCCGGGGCCTCGAACTGATAATCTCAAGCCAATTACGCACTTTCCAGAGAGAGGGACTATGCCGGCTATCCTGAACGAGAAACTTCAAGAGGAATTTGTGAGCCGCGGCTTCAGCCGCCGGAACTTCGGGCGCATCGCGGCCATGATCACCGCGGGCGCGGCCCTGCCCTTTTACAACGAGCCCGCGCTGGCGCAGCTTTCGAAGGTCGAGGCGCCGCCCGACGCGGTCCTGATCAACGCCAACGAAAACCCGCTCGGCCCCTGCAAGGAGGCGCGTGAAGCGGTAGCCCGCATGATCCAGTACGGCGGACGCTATCGCTACAGCGAAGGCGACAAGGTCCAGCAGATCCTCTCCGAGCAGGAAGGCGTGAAGAACAGCTATGTTCGCATCTTCGCCGGGTCGAGCGGACCGCTGCACCAGGCGGTGCTGGCATTTACCTCTCCCACGAAGCCTTTCGTCACGGGCGATCCCGGCTACGAGGCCGGCGAGCGCGCCGCGCGCAGCTTCGGCGTCAAGGTGGTTCGCGTTCCGTTGCTCAAAGATAAAGAGTACGCGCACGACGTGAAGGCCATGGCCGCAGTCGAAGATGCCGGCCTGATTTACATCTGCAATCCGAACAACCCGACCGGCACATTGACGCCGCAATCCGACATCGAGTGGCTGGTGGAGAACAAGCCAAAGGGCTCCATCGTGATGATCGACGAAGCCTACACCCACATCTCCGGCGCCCCGTTCAACAGCCAGCTCGTAGCGAAGGACAAGGACGTGGTGATCCTGCGGACGTTCTCGAAGATCTACGGCATGGCCGGCCTGCGCGCCGGGGCGGCCATCGCGCGGCCCGACCTGCTCGACCAGGTCAGCCGGTTCAGCAGCACCATGATGCCGATCACCGGCATGGCCGGGGCGAGCGCCAGCCTGGAAGCCAAGTACGTCGTGCCCGAGCGGCGCAAGATCATCGGCGATGTCCGTGAGGATACCTTCGCCTTCATGGAAAAGCACAACTTCTCCTATGTGAGGTCGATGTCCAACTGCTTCATGGTTGATACCAAGCGCAATCCCCGCGATGTCATTGAGGGCTTGCGCAACGAGAAGGTGTTCATCGGGCGCGTGTGGCCGAGCTGGCCGAGTCACGTGCGGATCAGTATCGGCACACAGGACGAAATGAACAAGTTCAAGGCCGCGTTCCTGAAGGTGATGGCGTAGGGAAGCTGTCAGCTTATAGCTGTCAGCTTTCAGCCAAGACACCTCAGCAAGAGGTTGAGAGCTGATGGTTGAGAGCTGTGTCAGCTTTCAGGTAAGGCATCTCAGCAAGAAGCTGATGGCTGATAGCTGAGAGCCGTGTCAGTGATCCCGATCGGTGATCAGTTCTGTCACGGCAAGCAGAGCCCGCTGATAGGGTGAATCCGGGAACTCCGCGATTATCGCCCGGGCTTTCTCGGTGAACGCCTGGGCCTTTTCACGAACGCGCTGAATGCCGTGGTGCTTCTCGAGCAGCGCGAGAATGCGCTCGAAAGGAACGCCATCGTAATTCCGGTCTTGCAGGATGGTCGCTACCAAAGCCCGTTCGGTGGCGCCCGCGCGCTCGAGCGCATAGACCAGCGGCAGCGTGACCTTGCCTTCACGCAGATCGCCGCCGACCGGCTTGCCCAGGGTTTTTTCGCGCGCCGTGAAATCGAGTACGTCGTCGACGAGCTGGAACGCCATGCCGAGATTCCAGGCGTACTCCGCAAGGCGCTCCTGGGTGTGCGTGTCGGCGCCGGCGGAGATGGCTCCCAGTCGCGCGCAGACGCTGAACAGGCAGGCGGTCTTGCGGTCGACCAGCTCCATGCAGTCGGCTTCGCTGATATCGATCTTGCCGATGCGATCGAGCTGAAGCAGCTCGCCTTCGACCATCATCTGGGTAAGCGAGATGAGCAGATCGAGGATCTGAAAATTGCGCTCGCGCAGGGCGATCTGGAAGGCCTGCATGTAAAGCCAGTCGCCGGCGAGCACGCAGGTGTGGTTGCCCCACTTCACGTTGGTGGAGGGGCGGCCCCGGCGGGTTTGAGCCGCGTCGATGACGTCGTCGTGAACCAGCGTGGCGGCGTGTATCAGCTCGACCACCGCTCCCAGTTGCACCGCGGACGAGTTGCCGTTGCCGGCGAGCTTGCTGGAAAGGAGGAGCAGAGCAGGTCGCAGGCGTTTCCCACCGGCGGACTGCAGATACTGGCCGATGGCGGTGACGGCGTCGACGCCGGCCACCGATTCGGCGCTGATCTTCTTCTCAACCCGCTCCAGGTCTTCCTGGATCAGGTCGAAAATCTCGCGCGCTGAGAGGGCTTGACCCAGCTTGCTCAAATTCATTGTAAGTTAACCAGTTTAACCGTTCCTAGCGGCGCGGGGCAAACACAGCGTCCGGAAGTTGCGGGTTGTTACGTCCGCGATGGATTCGACGGTCGTGCCGCGGACCTCGGCGAGTCGGCGGGCGGTCTCGACAACGAACGCCGGCTCGTTGCGTTTGCCGCGATACGGA